>CAZZYU010000058.1:0-19970 GCA_964658375.1 uncultured Acetobacteraceae bacterium
GTGGTCGTCGGCGTCGTCGACGAGGCGGTGGTGGTCTGCGTCGCCGGGGTCGCCGGGGTCGTCGAGGTTGCCGCGGTCGTCGGGCTGGTGGCCGTGGCCGTCGTCGTGGCCGCGGGCAGGTCGACGAACTCCGGCTGCGCCGCGGCCGTGACGGTCGCCCGCGTGTCCGAGGACGAAGACGAGGATGAGGACGAGGAGCCGCTCGTCTCGTCCTCGGCGTTGGTGAGCTGATCCTCGGCCGCGGTGAGGTTCAGGCGAGCCTGGGTGACGCTGAGCTGAGCGGCGGTGGGATCGAGCGTCGCCAGCAGCTGTCCCTTGACGACATGCTGGCCCTGCGTGACGTCGACGTGCTGCAACGTGCCACTCGCCTGGAAGTTGGCCTCGACGTCGACGCCGGCGGCCACGTTCCCGGTGCCCGTCACCGTCGACTGCACGACGCCCTTCTCGGCGGTGACCGATTCGCGCACGGTGCGGGCCGAGCTGGAGGGTGTGCCGATCTGCAGGATCGCCAGGACGACCGCGGCCGCCCCGACTGCCGCCAGCGCGACCAGATGCCATGGCACGCGTCGCGTCACGCGTGCGCTGTCAGGCCGGGCGTCGTCATCGGGGACGACTCTCGACGCGGTGACTAAGAGTCCGGCGTGAGGAGGCTGAGACTTTCCTGAGAATCGTCGGCGCGGACCGGGGGCGGGGGGTCATTGCCGACGTCGGCGCCGGCCGGGGGCGGGGAGGCATCGCCGACCTCCGCCGGCAGCGTGACGACGAACGCCGCACCGCCCCCGGGCGCGTCGGCCGCGGTCACCGTGCCGCCATGGGCCTCGACGATCGCGCGCACGATCGCCAGGCCCAGGCCGGACCCCCCGGGGCCCCGACGCCGCCCGCCGCCGTGGCGCCAGAAGCGTTCGAACAGCTGCTGGGGATCTCCGGCCGGCAGTCCCGGCCCGTGGTCACGGACCCGCACGACCGCGGCCGGCCCCGAGCGCCACAGCTCCACCTCGATCGCGGTCCCCTCCGGGGTGTGGATGATCGCGTTGCGCACGAGGTTGGCGAACACCTGCCGCAGCTGGTTGGGGTCCCCGCGCGTCCTCAGCGCATCGGCCGCGCTCTCGGCGGCACTCACCGTGATCGGATGCTCGCCGGCGCAGACCCGAGCGTCCTGCTGCACCGAGTGCACCAGCTCGGCCAGATCGACGGACCGGCGCTGCGGCTCGGGCATCTGATCCAGTTGGGCGAGCAGCAGCAGGTCCTCGACCAGGACGCCCATCCGGGTCGCCTCGGCCTCGATCCGTGTCATCGCCCGGGCGAGCGTCTCGGGATCGGTCGCCGCCCCCATCCGGAACAGCTCGGCGTAGCCACGAATCGAGGTCAGGGGCGTGCGCAGCTCGTGCGAGGCGTCGGCGAGGAACCGTCGCAGCCGATCCTCGGAGCGGGCGCGGTCGGTGAAGGCCGCCTCGATCTGACCGAGCATCTCGTTCAGCGCCCGCCCGAGGCGTCCGACCTCCGTGCGTCCGCCGGCGGGGTCCACCCGGCGTGAGAGGTCCCCCGAGGCGATCTCCGAGGCGGTGGCGCCGATCCGGGCCAGCGGTCGCAGCCCGAGCCCGATCACGAACCAGGCGAGCGCGACGAGGGCGACGATCACCGCGCCGCCGACGAGCAGCTCGACGATCACCAGGCGGTGCAGTGTCGCCTGGGCATCACGCAGCGGAACGGCGATCACCGCGGTGTCGCCGCCGGCGCGAAACGCCTCCGCGCGGTAGGGCGCGTCGGCGCCGGAGCCCGCCGGGAGCGTGAACAGATGCGGCGTCGAGCCCAGCGGGGCAACCGGATAGTGAGCGGGCAGCCGGAGGTCGGGCGGGGCGGTCTGACCGTAGCTGAAGGTCCGCGTGCGCAGGACCGCGCCGTCGGGGGCGATCACCTCGCCGATCGTCCCCGGAGGCAGATCGGAGCCGCGCCGGCGCGCCGGCGCAACGGCGGCGCCGGCCGGTCGCGGAGGAAGCACTCGGCTCCGTGATCCGGCGCGGGCTCCCGGGGCGCGGTCAAGTCGCAGTGCGAAGGACAACGGGACCTGCGCCGAGCTGACCTGCTGGTCGACACGGTCATAGAGAAACGAGCGCTGCTCGGCGTAGGTGGCGACCGCCGCGACGGCGAGCCCCGCGGCGACCAGGATGACCATGCCGGCCAGCAGCCGTGCGCGCAGCGACACGCTCACTCCCGCGGCAGGCGCAGCACGTAGCCGACGCCGCGGACCGTGTGCACGAGCGGCGGTCCGTGGACGTCGAGCTTCTTGCGCACGTAGCTGACGTAGGTCTCCAGCACCCGGGCGTCGCCGCCGAAGTCATAGCTCCACACGTGATCGAGCAGCTGATCGCGAGTGAGCACGCGGCGGGGGTGCATGAGCAGGTAGCGCACGAGGCGGTACTCGGTGGCGGTGAGCTCGATCGCCACGCCGCCGCGCGTCACCTCCCGGGCGTCGTCGTCGAGCTCCAGATCGGCGAACGACAGCCGGTTGGAGCGTGGCTGCAGCGAGCCCGAGCGGCGCAGGATGTTGCGCAGCCGCGCGACGAGCTCCTCCAGGCTGAACGGCTTGGTCACGTAGTCGTCGCCGCCGGTCGTCAGGCCACGGACCTTGTCGGAGGTGGTGTCGCGCGCCGACAGGAACAGGATCGGGACCGCGGCGTGCTGCGCCGACAGCCGGCGGGCGACGTCAAAGCCGTCCATGTCGGGCAGCATCACGTCGAGCACCATCGCGTGCGGACGCCAGTCCCGCGCCCGGGCGAGCGCCTGGGCGCCGGTGTCGACGGTCGCCACCTCATAGCCGTGATGGCGCAGGGTCATCGCCACGACGTCGACGATCGACGGCTCGTCATCGACGACGAGCACCCGCAGCGGGCCATCGGGGGCAGCGGCGAGCGACGACATCGACAGAGATCCTCACCGCCCAACCTGGGCGTTTGCTGAGGAAACCGTGAGAGCTTCGTCAGAGTTCCGGCTGATCGTGATTGACCTGCGCAACACTGGGTACGTCAACTTAATGAGCACATCTTCAACGCTGACCTCCACCACGCATCGCCCGACCGGCTCCGGATCACTGGGCCGCTCCGGTCCCGATGAGCTCTTCGTCCGCTGGCAGCAGCACGGTGACCACGCCGCGCGGGCCGAACTCGTCCGGCGGTTTCTCCCGCTCGCGCGCAAGCTCGCCCGTCGCTACAACGGCGCGCGGGAACCGTTTGACGACCTGCTGCAGGTCGCCTCGCTCGGGCTCGTCAAGGCGATCGACCGGTATGACCTGGAGCGCGGCACCGCCTTCTCATCCTTCGCGGTGCCGACGATCCTCGGTGAGCTCAAGCGCTACTTCCGCGACCTCGGCTGGGCGGTTCACGTGCCTCGCGGCGCTCAGGAGCTCGCGGTCAAGGTCGAGGAGGCCCAGCAGCGGCTGAGCGCCCGCTCAGGTCATGTGCCGACCGTCCACGAGCTCGCCCAGTACCTGGAGATCGAGACCGAGGACGTCCTGGACGCGCTGGAGACCGCACGCGCCCACCATGCCTCCTCGCTGGACGCCCCTCATGACGACGGCGAGGGCGAGGGCGGCAGCATCGTCGACAGCTTCGGCTCAGAGGACCCGGGTCTGCTGCTCGCCGATGAGCGACTCACGGTCGGCGAGGCAGCCAGGAGCCTGTCGGAGCGCGAGCGCGAGGTGCTGCGCCTGCGGTTCGCCGAGGATCTCACGCAGACCCAGATCGCCGACCGCGTGGGGGTGTCGCAGATGCAGATCTCGCGCATCCTGCGTCGCGCCGTCGCCCGCCTGGGCGAGCTCACCGAAGCCGGCTGATCCGACGGTCCGCGGTCCTACCGGCCGCATGGAGTTTGGGGGGCGCTACGGATGGGCAAATGGTGATCCGGCGGTGAACGCATACGGACCCCTTGTTGGCCTGCAGCTCCACAGCAGACCCCAGACCCTCACGATCGTCAGGGGGATGCTGAGCGGCGTCGCCGAGCTGTTGGAGATGGATCCCGAACTGCTCGACGACCTCAAGACATCGGTGTCGGAGGCGTGCAACAACGTCGTCCTGCACGCCTACGGCGAGGTCCCGGGTCCGATGGAGGTCCGCCTGTTCGCCGACGACGACGGCATCCTGGTGACCGTCGAGGACGAGGGGGTCGGCCTGGACAGCTCGCCGGCCGAGCTGGACGCCTCGCACGGGATTGGAGTGTCGGTGATCCAGGCCCTCGCCCGCGAGGCCCACTTCCTCGCGCGGCCCGGCGGCGGCACCGAGGTCTCGATGGCGTTTGACGGTCGCCGCGACCATCACTCGCTGTTCACCGCTCCGGGGACGGCGGTCGCCGAGACGCCGATCGACGAGCTGGGCGACGACGAGGTCGCGATCACGCTGTCGCCGGTCACGCTGCTGGCCGGGGTGCTCGGACGCCTGGCCCGCACCCTGGCGGCGACCGCCCACTTCTCGCTGGACCGCTTCTCCGACGTCTACCTGATCACCGACACGCTCGCCGCCCACGCCGTGCAGTCCTCGGTCGGGGACCGGGTCGTCGCTCGCCTCAGCGCCGGCGAGCGCCGGCTGGAGCTCGCGATCGGGCCGTTTGTCCCTGGCACCGGCGCCGCGCTGCAGGCCCGCAGCGCCGACGCGGTCAACTCGCCGCTGGCGACGCTCGTCGACGAGCTCACGGTGCGCGAGTGCGGCACCGGCGAGCGGATCGAGGTCGTCGTCGTCGACCACCGCCGCTGAGTCGCTGCTCAGCGCCCGTGCAGCAGCTCGTCGGGCTCGGCGACGAGGCGCAGCCGCTGCCCCACGCCGGTGAGGTCCAGCAGGCGCTGGACCTGCGGTGGCCCGGTGACGAGCCCCAGCTCACACCCGTCCTGGCCCAGTCGCTGGTGGGCGCGCACGATGATCGACAGGCCGGTGGAGTCCATGAACTCCAACCGGCGCAGGTCGACCACGACGAGCCTGACGCCGGCGGCCGGCAGCCGGCCCAGCTCGGCCTCAAGCGCGGGCGCGGAGGCCAGGTCCAGCTCTCCGCTGACGGAGATGAGTACGGCCTCGCCGTCCTGGCGGACGTGCACGTGAAACTCGTCCTGCACGGTGGGATCGAGCCTATCCGCTCACGCGCAGGCGGTGCAGCGGGCGATCGTCGGCGTACGTTTGGAAGTGACGGAGGCTGGTAGCACCGTCGCAACGACAATGAAAGCTGGTGTCCATGTCCGACCTAGGGTCAGATGAGTCCGAGTTCGAACTCGAGCAGGAGCAGGCGGCCGCCGCCGAGGCCGCCGCGATCGGCGGACGCGTGTCCTCCGAGCCGCCGACGAGCGCCGAGCAGGAGCTGAGCGAGGCGCAGCGGCCGCTCAGCGAGGCCGGCCAGGGGGAGTCTGAGGGGTTTGAGCTGGCCGAGGCCGAGCTTGAGGAGCACGCCTCCCACGGCGATGACCACTCGGCCGGGCGGATTCTGGAGGACGCCTCCCTGCTCGACGAGGACGACCGCGCCGCGTCCAGTGGCGAGGCCGACAGCGAGGCGCGGCCCGACGCCTGACGCGGCGCGGCGCGGCGCTCAGCCCACCCGCGGGCGGCCCACGTCGTGGGTCACCGCCGGGCTGCGCCGATCGTCGTGGAGCAGGTCGATGACCGCCGCCTCCAGCCGGGCCCGCCGCCGGTCGTCGGGCCCCCGCAGCCGGCCGATCCGGTCCACCTCGCCCCCGATCGTCCACCCCGACAGATAGCGGTCAAACACGCGCGGGTCGATGTAGGAGCGCCGGGCCACCGCGGGCGTGTTGCCCAGCACCTCCGAGACGCCGCGCACCGCCCCGTTGATGGCGCGCGTCCGGGCCCGCGCGGTGGCGGCGTCTCGCCCGTCGACGGCCAGCGACACCGCGGCGAGCACCGTCGCGTTCCAGGTGCGGAAGTCCTTGGCGCTGTGGCGCTCGCCGATCAGTGCCTTGAGGTACTCGTTGATCTGCTCGGAGCGCACGCGGTGCCAGCGGCCGCCTTCGCGATAGGCCAGCAGCTGCTCGCCGCCGCCGCGCCGGCTCGTCGCGCACGGCCTGGACCTGATGCTTGCCCGACTTCCCGACGTAGTCGAACACGACCTCTCCGGCACCGATCGTCACCTCCGCCTTGCTCACCGTGGCCAGGCCGACGCCGCCCTCCTCGTCGGCGTACTGCTCGCTGCCGATCCGGAACAGCCCGACGTCCAGCAGCCGGACCGCGCAGGCGAGCACCCGCTCGCGCGACGGCTCGTCGCCGGTCCGCAGGGTGGCGAGCACGCGTCGGCGCATCCGGGGCAGCTCGGCGGCGAAGTCGAGCATGTGGTCGAACTTCTGGCGGTCGCGCTGCTCGCGCCAGCGCTGGTGGTAGAGGTACTGCTTGCGCCCGGCGGCGTCGATCCCGGTGGCCTGGAGGTGGCCGAGCGGATCCTCACAGATCCACACCTCGCGCCAGGCCGGCGGGATCACCAGCTCCCGGATCCGCGCCAGCGCCTCAGAATCGGTGACCGGGTCGCCACACGCGTCGAGGTAGGCAAAGCCCCGGCCGCGCCGGATCCGGGTCAGGCCGGGAGCCGAGCAGTCCGCGCGCCGCAGCCGCGCGCGCCGGACCGGCGCGGTCGCGGTCATCGCCGCGCCGCGGGAGCGGGTCTGTGGGTCGGGGCGGGCACGGTGGTTGGCTACCCGCTGGCGGGCGGCCAACCACCCGACGTCGAGCTTGGAATACTCACCGGCGATGCCCGCCGCCTACAGCTCACCGCTGGCCCAGCAGCTCGCCGACGAGCTGCTGGCCCGCTTCGATCGCTACGTCCGCGTCGGTACCCAGTCCCGGCGCGACCGCGAGCGCTCGCCCTCGACGCCCGGGCAGCTCGACCTCGCGCGGATCCTCGTCGCCGATCTGGAGGCCGCGGGACTGTCCCAGGTCGCCCTGGACGCCAACGGCTACGTGACCGCGACGCTGCCGGGGACCGAGGACTCCGCGGAGGTCGTCGGCCTCGTCGCCCACATGGACACCAGCCCCGACGCCCCCGGGGACGGGGTGGAGCCGATCGTCCATCGCGACTACGCCGGAGGTGTGATCGAGCTGCCGCGCGGCGGCACCCGGCTTGACCCGGCGGCGATCCCGGCGCTGACCGACAAGCTCGGCCACGACATCGTCACCTCCAGCGGGGACACCCTGCTCGGCGCCGACGACAAGGCCGGGGTCGCGGAGATCGTCTGCGCCGTGCACCATCTCGCCGCCCATCCGCAGCTGCCCCGGCCGACGCTGAAGGTCTGCTTCACCCCCGACGAGGAGATCGGCGAGGGAGCGACGTTGTTCGACATCGCCGGCTTCGGCGCCCGCTGCGCCTACACGATCGACGGCTCAGACCTCGGCGGCCTCCAGGACGAGACGTTCTCGGCCGACGAGGCGATCGTGACCGTCACCGGCGTCGACGTCCACCCGGGGTTTGCCACCGGCATCCTGGTCAGCGCGCTGCGGATCGCGGCCGAGATCGTCGCCGAGCTGCCCGCCGACCGTCTCACCCCCGATACGACCTCCGGACGCGAGGGGTTCCTGCACCCCTATGAGCTGGGCGGCAGCGCCGCCCGGGCCGAGATCCGGTTGATCCTGCGTGACTTCGACGACGCGAAGCTGCACGGCCACGGCGAGCTGCTGCGATCGATCGTCGATGGGGTGATCGCCCGCCATCCCGGGGCGACGGCCGAGGTCGGGGTGCGTCCGCAGTACCGCAACATGCGCCAGTACCTGGACCGCGTGCCCGAGGTCGTGGCGGTCGCCGACGCCGCGATCCGCGCCGAGGGACTCCAGGTGCTGCGCGAGCCGATCCGCGGCGGGACCGACGGCTCGCGGCTGAGCGAGATGGGCCTGCCGACGCCGAACCTGTTCACCGGCGGCCATGAGTATCACTCGGTCCGGGAGTGGGCCTCGCTGCAGGACATGGCCGCGGCGGCGGCGACGATCGTGCGCCTGGCCGGCCTGTGGGCCGAGAACGGCCGGCCATGAGCACCGCGCCGGGCTGCCTGGCCTCGGTCGACGGCGAGATCATGCTCGCCGCCGAGGCGACGATCGCGGTCACCGACGAGGGGCTGGTCCGCGGCGACGGCGCCTTTGAGGTGATGCGCGTCTACGACGGACGGCCCTACGCGATCGACGCCCACCTGCAGCGCCTGGAGCGCTCGTGCGCCAACCTGCGGCTGCCCGTCGACTCCGAGGCGGTGCGCGCCGACGCCTACCGGATGCTCGCCCGGGCCGGCACCGGTCCCGAGCATCAGCAGCTGCGGGTCATGATCACCCGCGGCGGGCGCCGGCTGCTGCTCACCGAGCCGCTGCACCAGACGCCCGAGCGCGCCCGGCTGAAGACGATCACCTACGCGCCGACGCGGATCCTGGACGGGATCAAGTCGCTGTCCTACGCGGCGAACATGCTGGCCACGCGCCTGGCCCAGGAGCAGGGCTACGACGACGCGCTGCTCGTCAGCCCGCACACCCGGGTGCTGGAGGCGCCGACCAGCTCGCTGTTCTGGGTCGCCGATGGTCAGCTGCTCACCCCGCCGCTGGAGGAGCACATCCTCGCCTCCATCACCCGCGCCGTGGTGATGGATGTCACGGGCGCGCGCGAGCAGGTCTGCACCCTGGATGAGCTGCTGGACGCCGACGAGGTCTTTCTCGCCTCGACGGTCCGTGAGGTGCAGCCGGTGATCGCGATCGACGAGCACGAGTTCACCGGGGCGACCCCTGTCTCTGACCGTACGGCGGCCGCGGTGGGCGACCGCATCCGCTCCGAGCTGGCCTCCTGAGAGTCCTCACCGTCATCGGCAACCGGCCGCAGTTCGTCAAGGCCGCGGCGGTGTCGCCGCTCCTGCGCCGTGACGACGAGGAGGTGCTCGTCCACACCGGCCAGCACTTCGACGACCGCCTGTCGGCGATCTTCTTCTCCGAGCTGGGCCTGCCCGCGCCCGACCGCGAGCTGAACGTGTCGCTCGGCTCGGCGACCTCGCAGACGGCGCGGATGCTCGCCGCGCTCGAGCCGGTGCTGACCGAGGTCGCGCCCGACGCGGTGCTCGTCTACGGCGACACCAACTCGACGCTCGCCGGCGCCCAGGCCCACGTCCCGGTCGCCCACGTGGAAGCGGGCATGCGCTCGTTTGACTCCACGATGCCCGAGGAGCTCAACCGCGTGCTCGCCGACCACGCCTCCGCGCTGCTGCTGTGCTCTTCGCCGGCGGCGATGGAGAACCTCGCCCGCGAGGCGGTGGCGGGGCGCTGCGAGGTCGTCGGCGACGTGATGGTCGACGTCGCGCTGGGCGTCCAGCCTCGCGCCCGCGCGCGCGAGGATCTCGTCCGGGCGCGCGGGATGGAGCCCGGCGAGTACCTGCTGGCCACCGCGCACCGCGCGGGCAACGTCGACGATCCGGGGCGGCTGCGGGCGCTGGTGGCGCTGCTGACCGCGATGCCGTGGCCGGTGCTGCTGGCGCTGCACCCGCGGACCGCCGCGCGACTGGACGCCGCCGGCCTGCGCGCGGCGCTCCAGGACGCGCCGGGCGTGACGGTGTGTGAGCCCCTGGGCTACTTCGAGCTGACCGCCCTGCTCTGCCACGCGCGCGCGGCGCTGACCGACTCCGGCGGCCTGCAGAAGGAGGCCTACCTGGCGCAGGTGAGATGCCTGACGATGCGCGATCGCACCGAGTGGACCGAGACCGTCGACACGGGCTGGAACACGCTCGTCGACCTCGACGTCGCGGCGGCGCAGGCGGCGCTGGCCGCGCCCGCACCGGACGCTCATCCCCCGCTCTACGGTGACGGTCACGCCGGCGAGCGCGTCGTCGCCGCGCTTAGACTGCTGCGCTGATGAGCACCGGCTCCCCGTCACCCGAGACGCTGCGGATCGGCGTCGCCGGCCTCGGCTACTGGGGACCCAACCTGGCCCGCAACTTCGCGGCGCTGCCCGGCTGTGAGCTGGCGTGGTGCTGTGACGCCGACCCCGCCGCGCGCGAGCGGGTGGGCCGACAGTTCCCGGGCGCGACCCCCACCGCCGACCTGAACGACCTGCTCGACGACCCCGCCCTGGACGCGGTCGTGCTCGCCACTCCGGTCCCGACCCATGCCGAGCTCGCCGTCGCCGTGCTCGACGCCGGCAAGCACTGCTTCGTCGAGAAGCCCCTGGCCCAGTCGGTCGCCGATGCCCAGCGCGCGGTCGACGCCGCCGCCCGCGCCGACCGGATCCTGATGGTCGGCCATCTGCTGGAGTACCACCCGGGCGTGCGCGCGCTCAAGGAGTTGAGCGACTCCGGTGAGCTGGGCGAGCAGGTCTTCTACATCTACGGCAACCGCTTGAACCTCGGCAAGCTGCGCGCGGATGAGAACGCGCTGTGGTCGCTGGGCGCCCACGACGTCTCGGTCGTGCTCGCGCTCGCCCAGGAGGAGCCGGTCGAGGTCTCCGCACACGGCGCCTCCTACGTGCGGGAGGGCGTGGAGGACGTCGTGTTCTGCTTCCTGCGGTTCGGTTCGGGGCTCGTCGCCCACCTGCACCTGTCGTGGCTCGATCCCCACAAGGAGCGCCGCTTCACGGTCGTGGGCTCCAGGCGGATGGCGACCTTCGACGACATGGCGATCGAGCGCAAGCTGACCGTCTATGACAAGGGCTTTGACGAGGACGCGCGGACCTACGGCGAGTACATCACCCGCAGCGGAGGGTCGTTCTCGCCCCAGATCGCCAACGTCGAGCCGTTGCGCGTCGAGTGCGAGCACTTCGTGCAGTGCGTCCGTGAGCGGGCCACGCCGCGCTCGGACGGCCTCAGCGGCCTGCGGGTCGTGCGCGTGCTCGAGGGACTGCAGCGCTCGCTCGACGACGTGCGCGGCCGTGGCTGAGCCGCCTCGGCCGACGCCGGGCGGCGCCTTCGTCTCGCCCGACGCCCAGCTCGCCGACGACGTCGTGATCGAGCCGGGCGCCGTGGTGTATGCCGGGGTGGTGGTCGGCTCGGGCTGCCTGATCGAGGCCGGCGCGGTGCTGGGCAAGCGCCCGCGGCTGCGACCCGGCTCCAGCGCGGCGGGAACCCTCGCTGGCCTGACGGTCGACGACGACGTGACCATCTGCGCCGGCGCGGTGCTGTACGCGGGCGCCCGGATCGGGCCGCGGGCGATCATCGGCGACCAGAGCCAGGTCCGCGAGCGCGCGGTCGTCGGGGAGCGGACCGTGCTCGGCCGCGGCTCGACGATCGACTTCGACACCCACGTCGGCGCGCGCGTCTCGATCCAGACGCTCGTCTACCTCACCGCCGCGGCGCTGGTGGAGGACGACGTCTTCATCGGCCCCGGCGTGACCACGACCAACGACGACACGATGGGTCGCCACGCCCGCGGCGAGCCGCTGCGCGGGCCGGTGCTGCGGCGGGCGTGCCGGATCGGCGGCGGCGTGGTGCTGACGCCGGGCGTCGAGGTCGGCGAGGAGGCGTTCGTGGCCGCCGGCGCCGTCGTGACCCGGGATGTCGCCGCGCGCGATGTCGTGATCGGCGTCCCCGCCCGGGTGCTGCGCCAGGTCGGCGAGCCCGACCTGCTGGTGCACTGGCGCTGACGGCGCCGCGCGCCCGGCCGGCTGCGGCCTCGCCGCTGACGGCGCCGTGAGTCTGCGCCGCGCGTCGCGTTCACGCGACGAGCACACCTGCCGGCACAGACCAGCTATCGTCATCTGCGCAGAATGACTCCGGAAGACCTCACCGAGATCGAGCGCGTGGGCCGTCGCTGCTCGGTCTGCCACACCGGCCGCCGCTGGCGCCAGTTTCACGTCGTGCGCAGCGACGCCGCCGATCCCGCCGTCATGTGCCCCGCCTGCTTTGCCCGCTATGGCGCCACCGCTGCGGCTGTCGCGGCCCCGCCGGCCGCCCCGGAGCCCGCGGCCCGCAAGCCGGCCGCCGCTCAGGCGTCGGCTGCGGCCAAGGCCAAGCCGGCGCAGCCACAGGCGCCCCGGGAAGATCGTCTCAAGCGCGCACTGCGTGAGCTGCCCCACGGGCAGCACTCCGTCGCCCGCATCGCCAAGGCCGCGGGCCTGAACCACGACAAGGCGCTCAGCCGCCTGCACGCGCTGCAGGATGAGGGCGAGGTCCAGCAGATCGGCCGGCGGTGGTCCAACGAGCCGCCGTCCACCGACATCGAGGCGGCGATGGATCGGCTGCGGGCTCAGACGAGCAACCTCCGCATCATCCGCGAACGGCGCCCCGTCGGTTAGACGCCACCCCGTCGCGGCGCCCGTCGGTCAGACGGTGACCGCCGCGGCCATTCCGCGGCTCGCCTCGGTCCAGACGATCTGGTCGCGGCCGGGTCCCACGCCGATCAGCGCGATCGGCACGCCGACGAACTCGGCGACGTAGCGCAGGTACTCCCGCGCGGCCTCGGGCAGCTCCTCCTCCGAGCGGCATCCGCTGATGTCCTCGGTGAACCCGGGCAGGTCCTCGTACTCGCCCGAGGCGTGATGCAGGACGGTCTGGTGAAACGGGAACCCGTCGAGCTCGGCGCCCTCGGCGCTGTGGTAACGCACGCAGACCCGGATCGCGTCCAGGCCGGCGAGCACGTCGAGCTTGGTGATCGCCAGCGCCGTCATCGAGTTCAGGCGCGCCGCGTAGCGCAGGGCGACGAGATCCATCCAGCCGACCCGGCGGGCGCGGCCGGTGGTCGTGCCGTACTCGCCGCCGCGGTCGCGGATGCGGTCGGCGATCTCGCCGTCGAGCTCGGTGGGGAACGGCCCGGAGCCGACCCGCGTGGCGTAGGCCTTGGCCACCCCCCACACCTCGTCGATGTCCTTGGGCCCGACGCCGGCGCCGGTGCAGGCAGCGCCCGCCACCGGGTTGGATGAGGTGACGAACGGATAGGTGCCGTGGTCGATGTCCAGCAGCGCTCCCTGGGCGCCTTCGAACACGACCATCTCGTCGTTGTCCAGGCGCTCGAGCACGAGCCGCGAGGTGTCGGCGATGTAGGGCTCCAGCACGTGGCCGTAGGTGAGGTACTCGTCGGTCATCGTCTGCAGGTCGAGCGCCTGGTCCTTGGCGTAGGGGCGCAGCGACAGCCGCTTGGGCTCGATCGCGGCGACGATCTTCTTCTTCAGGATCTTCTCGTCGAGCAGGTCCTGCACCCGGATCCCCAGCCGAGCCGCCTTGTCGGCGTAGCAGGGGCCGATTCCGCGGCGGGTGGTGCCGATCTGCAGCTTGCCGAGCTTGGTCTCACCCTCCTGGTCGAGCAGCATGTGGTAGGGCATGATCAGGTGCGCGTTGGCCGAGATCCGCAGCGCCCGGGTGTCGATCTTGCGCCGCCGCAGCCCGTCGAGCTCGTCGACGAGCACCTTGGGGTCGATCACCACGCCGTTGCCGATCACGCACAGCTTGCCCGGGTAGAGGATCCCCGACGGCATCAGGTGCAGCTTGAACACCTCGTCGCCCCGGACGATCGTGTGGCCGGCGTTGTTGCCGCCCTGGAAGCGCACGACGGCGTCGGCCCGCTCGGCCAGCATGTCGGTGACCTTGCCCTTCCCCTCATCGCCCCATTGGGCGCCGACGACCACGATTCCCGGCATCTGACACTGAGTGTACGAGGCGCCCGGGCAGCCCTCGCGGACGCGGTCGCGGCCCGCCCTAAGCTTGCAGCGGCATGCGCTGGGATCCGACCCAATACGGCCGCTACGCCGATCAGCGCAGCCGCCCGTTCTTCGATCTGACCACCCGGATCGGCGCCGGCGCACCGGAGACGGTCGTCGACCTCGGCTGCGGCTCGGGGGAGCTGACCGTGACCCTCGGGCAGCGCTGGCCCTCGGCGTTGGTGCGCGGCGTCGACTCCTCGCCGGAGATGATCGAGCGCGCGCCGGTGAACAGCGCGGTGCGGTTCTCGCTCGGCGACGCCGTGGACTTCGACGCTCGCGGAATCGACGTGCTCGTCTCAAACGCGGTGCTGCAGTGGGTGCCGACCCACCGGGAGCTGCTCGCCCGCTGGGCGACCGAGCTGAACCCGGGGGGATGGCTCGCCGTCCAGGTCCCCGCCAACTTCGGCGCACCGTCGCACGTGCTGATGCGGGAGCTGGCCGAATCACCGGCCTGGCGAGACGCGCTGGGCGGCGTTCTGCGCGGCACCGACTCCACCGCCCCGCCGGCCGAGTACCTGGAGATCCTCGCCGATGCCGGCATGCAGGTCGACGCCTGGCAGACCGAGTATCAGCACATCCTGCCCGGCGAGGACCCCGTCCTGGAGTGGGTCCGCGGAACGGGCCTGCGCCCGGTCCTCGCCGCGTTGTCGCAGACCGACGGGCAGCGCTTCTGCGACGAGTACGCCGCGCGGTTGCGTGAGGCCTATCCGCGGCGTCCGTTCGGCACCGTGTTCGGCTTCGCGCGGACGTTCGTGGTCGCCCAGCGCGTCGACTGACGGACCCGTCGCCGCGCCCGCCGCGACGCTTCGCCGCGCCCGCCACGGTCGACGAACTCGCTCGCCGTCAGGCGCTGCGGATGTCCATCCGCCGGTCGTGACCGAACAGTCCGAGCTCGTCGCACATCTCGGTCAGCCGCGAGACGGTGCGGGGGGTGATCTGCTCGCAGAGCTCGTCGCGATCCATGATGTTGGTGGTGATGATCATCGAGCGCCGGTCCTCGTAGCGCGCGTTGACGATCGAGTAGAGCTCCTCCAGGACCCAGTCGGTCGACCGCTGGGCGCCGACGTCGTCGACGTGCAGCAGGTCGACGGCGGTCAGCCGGTCCAGCAGCTGCACGTGCGAGCGCTCGGCGCGGTGGGTGTCGCGGATCTCGTTGAGCAGTCGCGGCAGTGAGTAGATCGCCACCGAGTGCCCGGCCTCGGACACCGCCTTGGAGACGAGCATCGCCAGCGTCGTCTTGCCGGTGCCCGGCGGACCCATCAGCCACAGGCCGCGCCCGGCCTCCAAGTGGTCGTCGATCCGGTTGACGTAGGACCGCACGTGGGCCACCACCCCCGGCTCGATCTCGGTCACCGGCGGGCGCTCGAACGCGACGTCCCGGTACCGGCGCGGGATCACCGCCGACAGGTTGCGGGCCTTGGCGCGGGAGATCCGCTGCGCCCGGCAGCGGCAGTCATAGGCGGTGTTGGTCTCCAGGTCGTAGCGGAATCCCGACCCGTCGCACAGGTCAAACGGGCAGGCGGTGCTCACTGGAAGCGCTCCCCGGCGTAGTTCATGAACCGCGGGTACTCGTTCTGGAAGGTGAGGATCACTTCGCCGATCGGGCCGTTGCGGTGCTTGGCGACGATGATGTCGGCCTCGCCGGGACGCTCGGAGTCGCGGTCGTAGTACTCCTCGCGATAGATGAACATCACGAGGTCGCTGTCCTGCTCGATCGCGCCGGATTCACGGAGGTCAGACAGCACCGGGCGCTTGTCGCCGCCGCGCTGCTCGACCGCGCGGCTGAGCTGGGAGAGCGCGATCACCGGCACCCCCAGCTCTCGGGCCAGTCCCTTGAGCCCGCGGCTGATCTGGCTGACCTGCTCGACCCGGCTGTCGATCCGGCCCTCGGAGCGCATCAGCTGCAGGTAGTCGATGATGATCAACCCCAGCCCGCCCTCGATCTGGGCGTGCAGGCGCCGGCACTTGGCCCGCACCTCCAGTACGCCGGTGTCCGAGGAGTCGTCGACGAACAGCGGCGCCGCCGACAGCCGCTCGGCGGCCTCCAGGATCTTCGGCCATTGGGACTCGGCGACCTTGCCGCGGCGCAGCGCCTCGCCCTTGATCTTGGCCTGGGAGGCGATGAAGCGCTGGGCCAGCTCGGACTCCGACATCTCCAGCGAGAACAGCGCGACGCCGTGACCGGCCAGGCAGGCGTTCTCGGCGATGTTGGCCACCAGCGCCGACTTGCCCATCGACGGGCGGGCGGCGAGCACGATCAGGTTGCCGGGCTGAAACCCGCCGGTCTTCTCGTCGATGTCCTTGAACCCCGACGGCGTGCCGGTGAGCGCGGTCCGTGAGATCGACAGCCGGTGCAGCTTGTCGGTCTCCTCGTCGAGGATCTCCCGAATCGACCGGATCTTCTTCTGACGCTCGTCGGTGGCGACCTCCAGCACCGACCGCTCGGCCTGCTCGATCAGCTCCCGGGCCGGCGCCTCACGCGCGAGCACGCTGGCCTGGATCTCATAGGAGGCGGTGAGCAGCTCACGCAGCTTGGCGGTGTCGTGGACGATCTGGCCGTACTCACGCGCGTGGCCGGCGGCGGGCACCCAGCCGGCGAGCTCGTCGATCGTCGCCGGACCGCCGATCTCCTCCAGCTTGCCCTTCTGGCGCAGGGTCTCTGAGACCGTCAGATGGTCGATCTTGCGGTCGCTGTTGTACAGCTCGAGCATCGCCGCGTAGATCGCGCCATGCTGCTCGCGGTAGAAGTGCTCGGGCCGCAGCTGCTCCTCGACGAGCAGGGCGTGCAGGTGGCGTTCGTCGAGCAGCACCGCGCCCAGCACCGAACGCTCGGCCTCGAGGTTGTGCGGGGGGACGGCGATGTTCTGGACGGTGGCGCTCATCGGAGGGGGAGAGCAGTCTAGGTTCGCCTCCGGCGGCGACTCCGACGTGATGCCGCTATCAGCGAGGCTTTGTGTCCGCCCGCGGCGGCCATCGCCGTCCGGGCGCTGGCCGATCACGGTCCGGTGACCGGACGACGAGCGCCGTCAGTGCAGCGGTCAGGGCAAAGGCGATGGCGATCTCCCGCCGGTCCGGGCCGACGGTGGGCAGTTGGAACAGCAGCGGGGTGAGCCACATGAGCGAGAGTCTCGGGCGCGCGATCGCCAGGGGGACCACGAGCAGCGCGAAGTAGTGCAGCCAGCTGACCGGGCTGGTCAGCATGCAGGCGGCGACGCAGCATCCCAGGGCGGCCTGACCGCCGCGGCGCCGGCCGGCCGCGATGCAGACGCAGGCGGCCGCGGCGCACGCGGCCGCCATCACGATCTCGGCCGCCGCTCGGTCAAGCCCGCAGTGCATGGCCAACGCGACGACGCTGTAGCCCCGCGACGCCTGATTGATGGCCAGGGCTCTGACCAGCTGGTCATAGCGGGCGACCTGGCCGAAGCCGAGAATCGACCACGCGAGCGCGTTCAGCGCGACCCCGATGGTCACGGCGTGCCCCAGCGACCGGTAGCGCCGCGTCGCCACCAGCCACAGCGCCAGCGGCCAGAGGAAGATCTTGACGGAGATCAGCAGCGCGACCAGCCCCCCACAGACGACCGGATGCGCGCGGTATCGCCAGACGCCCGCGATACCGAGCCCGAGCAGCAGCGTGATGTTCGCGGTCTCCCACCCGGCGATGACCGACGGCCACATCAGGCTGATCCCGTACACGCGCCAATCGGTGACGTCCAGCGCGCGCAGCGTCAGGAGGATCGCCAGGATGTTCAGCAGCGTGAACAGCGCGCCAGCCTGATTGGACCCGAGCAGCGAGAACGGAGCGAGCAGGAGCGCCGCCGCGGCGGGATAGACGAACGTGATGCCGCCAAGCTGCGGCGACTGGGCACTGACGTACGGACTGTGTCCCGCAAACAGGCGGCGGCCCGCGATCCACGGACCGTGGGTGTAATCGACCGCCAGCGCGTGGCCCGCGACCAGCCCGTGGAACTGATAGGCGGTGAACAGGGCCGGCACGACGCCGAGCGCGACGACCTGGGCACCCGCGACCGCGGCGCTGAGGTGCGCCATCCATCGGCGACGCTGAGCGCCGGGTCCAGACGCTGAGCCCAGCAGCGATCCTCCGATGCCGCGAGACCCGAGCATCAGCGGTCCGCCGGCGCGCGCGCTCGCCAGATTCCCCATCAGACCAGCATCGTCACTGAGCTGCCGATCGTGACTAGATCATGGGCTGGACCGACCTGCACCAACATCTCGCCGCCGCCGCTCAGGTCCGTGACGTGATATCGACCGCGGGGTAGCTCAATCGTCGGTGAGTCCCTTCCTCAAACGATCAGATGCCTGATGGCGCGTGATCGCAGGGTGGTGGTCGTCGGCGCGGGCTGCACGGGTCTGGTCTGCGCGATCCATCTCGCGCGCGCCGGCCTGGCGGTGACTGTCGCCGAGCACGCCCCGCATCCGGGTGGGGCGGCCTCCAGCACGCAGGCGACGCTGCCCGGCTTCGTCCACGATCACTGCGCCGGGTTCAACCCGATGACGGTCGCCTCGCCGGCCATCCGCGAGCTCGAGCTCGAGGCCGAGGGACTGCGCTGGATCAACCCGCCGGTGGTGATGGCCCACCCGTTCCCGGACGGGAGCGCGATCGCGCTGCACCGGGACCTGGATGCGACGGTCGCATCGCTCAACGACGCCCGTTCGGGCGCCGGTGATGCGTGGGGTGCGTTGATCGAGCAATACCGACCGCTGGCTGCACGCCTGGTGGAGACGATCCTCGGACCGCTCGGATCGGCCCGTCAGGCGGCGGGTGCCGTCGCGGTGCTGCGTCGCGACGCGTTGCTGCTGGCCCGGCGGATGACCGGTTCGATCGAGGCGTTCGGGCTCGACGTGTTCGATGGCGCCACGCGGCCGACCGCGTGGTGTGCCGGCTCCGCTCAGCATTCGGGACTGGCCCCCTCGACCGCGGGAAGCGGCGCGTTCGGGTTCCTGCTGCAGCTGTTGGCCCACTCGCACGGGTGGCCGTTTCCCGCCGGCGGACAGGGCCGGGTCATCGACGCACTGATGGCGATCGCGACCCGAGAGGGAGTGCAGCTGCGCTGCGACGCGACCGTGCAGCGGATCCTCGTGCGGTCCGGGCGCGTCGCCGGCGTGGCGCTGGACAGCGGCGAGGTCCTGCCCGGCCGTGACGTCGTCACGACGATCAGCGCCAGGCCGCTCGCGTCGCTGCTGTCTGACGGCGCGCTCCCGGACCGGCTCATGCGGCGGCTGCGGATCTGGCGCTACTCCACGGCGGCGTTCAAGCTCGACTACGCGCTTGCGCGGCCGGTGCCGTGGACCGCGCACGCCCCCCGAGCCGCCGCGGTGGTGCACGTCGGAGGTGAGCTGGCCGAGCTGTCGGCCGCCGCGGACGCCGGCCAGCGCGGCGAGATGCCGCAGCGCCCGGCGCTGGTCGTCGGTCAGCACACCCTGTTTGACGACGCCCGTGCGCCCGCGGGACAGCACACGCTGTACTGCTATGCCCACGTGCCGGCTCGCTACTCCGACACCGATGAAGCGGTGGCTGACCGGATCGAGGCCCAGCTGGAGCGGTTCGCCCCCGGCTTTGCCGATGTGGTGCTCGCCCGCTCGCTGCGCGGCCCGCGGCAGACCGAGGCCGAGAATCCGAGTCTGGTCGACGGCGATCTCGGCGGTGGCACCTACGAGCTTGACCAGCAGCTCGTCTTTCGCCCCGCACCGCAGCTGTGTCGCCACCGGACCCCGCTGCCCGGCCTGTATGTCAGCGGGGCCTCGGTGCACCCCGGCGGCTCGGTGCAGGGCATGGGCGGCCGTTCGGCGGCGCGCGCGCTGCTCGCCGACCGGCGGGTGCGCCCCTGGCGCGCGTGACCCGCGCCGTCAGGGCGTTGCGCAAGGCCTCGCCACCCGGTCTCGCGCGTCAGGGCTTCGCCACCCCGGTCTCCGCGATCCGTTTCAGCCGTCGCAGCGACTCGATGTTGCGCACGTGGATCAGCGGGTCGGTCAACCGGTTGAGCGCCAGGCGCGACAGGCGATCTCCCGCGGTCTCGATCATCGTCACAAAGGTGCCGCCGTCGTGCGCGACCAGCAGCATCGCCACCTTCGCGGTCCCGAACAGTGGCCGCGCGCACGCGTGCAGCACGAGACGGTGCGGGGGGTCGGCCTCGAGCACCTCGGTGTGATCGTTGACCTTCACCGGTCCGACCCCGACCCGGTGATGAAACCGCGACCCCGGCTTCGGCCAGCCCGGATCGGCGTCCCGGATCGTGTCCGAGCCCACCACCCAGTCCCCGTAGTTCTCAGGCTCGGACAGCACCGCGAACACGTGATCAGGCGACGCGGCGATATGGATGTGGTTGGTTGCCATG
>CAZZYU010000059.1:0-19812 GCA_964658375.1 uncultured Acetobacteraceae bacterium
GACTCGCTGCACTGGGCGCTGGGCTGGCTGGCCGATTCGGCCGTGATCGCCTTCTACCTGTGCACGACGCCCGAGCGGCGTGTCGAGCTGAAGAATTCGGTGAGCAGGGCGTTGACGCGCTCCGGGTCGTCCTGGGCGACCCAGTGGGAGGCCGCCGGCAGCCGCACGACGCGCTCCAGCGCGGGCACGTCCCGGGGGTCGGGGTCGGCCAGCTCGGCGCCCAGGTAGCGGTCACGCTCGCCCCAGATGACGAGTGTTGGCGCCTGGATCGGCGCGATCCGCAGCTGCGGGTGACGAAACGCGGCCCGGTAGTAGTTGATCATCGCCGTCATCGCTCCCGGCTGTGACCACGCCTGGGTGTAGCGCTCGATGTCTGAGACGGTGAACGCACCCGGCCGGGCATCGTGCTCAAAGCCGGCCCGCAGGAACTTCCAGCGGCTGCCCTGGACCATGCGCTCGGGCAGCGCCGGCAGCTGGAAGGCGAACATGTACCACGACTTGCGCAGCTGGCGCGCGGTGAGCAGGCCTCGCAGCAGGCGCCGCGGGTGGGGGAGGTTCAGCACGGCCAGCCGCTGCACCACCTCGGGGTGCCGCGCCGCCGTCGCCCATGCGACGGCTCCGCCCCAGTCGTGGCCGACCAGCCCGGCCCGGGTCTCCCCGCGCTCGCCGATCAGGTCACGCACGTCGCCGGCCAGCCGCGACGTCGCGTACGCGGCCACGCCGGACGGCTTGGACGACAGGTTGTAGCCGCGCATGTCGGGAGCCACCACCCGAAAGCCGGCGTCCGCCAGCGCGGGGATCTGATGGCGCCACGAGTACCAGAACTCCGGGAAGCCGTGCAGCAGGACGATGAGCGGGCCCTCCCCCGCCTCCACGTAGTGCAGCCTGACGCCGTCCAGTTCGGCGTAGGCGTGGCGCAGCCCGGGCGGGTCATCGGTGCGGACGGACATCGGCTGCGAAGCATCGCGCATCCGCGCGCCGGTTGGGTCCGCGGTCGACCGGTCAGGGGCGGGGCGGGCTCGTCGGCGTGTACACGGGGATGCGAGGCACACGCGGCGGGGGCATCACCCCCTGATCTGCGTGCTCCGTTGAACAGCGGCCCGTCACCGCCCGAACGCTCCGGGTGAGGCGACGTCAGAGGACCGAGTGCGACAGCCCGTAGGCGGCGGGATAGAAGAGCACGATCATCAGCGCCGGCATGATCAGGAACATCAGCGGGAAGATCATCTTGACCGGCGCCTTCTGCATCTTCTCCCGCGCCGCCATGCGATGACGCCGGCGCTGGTCGTTGGACAGCTCGCGGAGCACGGGCCCGATCGAGACTCCCAACGACTCGCCACGCGAGGCCGTACGGGTGAAGGCCCGGATCGAGGGCGTGTCGCAGCGTTCGACCATCTCGTCCAGCGCGCCCTGGATCGACATACCCAGGCTCTGCTGGCGCATCGTGAGCTTGAGCTCCTCGCCCAACGCGCCCTCGAAGCGCTCGGCGACGAGTCCGAGCGACGCGGTGAAGCCCATGCCCGCCTCGACGGTGGCGATCAGTAGATCGATCAGCTCCGGCAGGCGGCGATCGATCTCCTCCAGGCGTGAGCTGCCCCGGCGCCGGATGAAGGCCGAGGGGCCCATCCAACCGGCGAGCAGCGAGACGACGATCAGCAGAAAGCTCAGGAACGAGAACTTGCCGGCGGCGCCGAGCAGCAGGATCGCGAAGAACCCCGGCAGGGCGATCGCGGCGAACAGCCGGTACCCGTGGACCACCTCGGGCTCGACGTCGTAGAAGCCGGCGGCGTTGAGCTCGCTCGTCGACAGCGGCGTCAGCGACGGGGCGTTGATCATCAGGAACCGGCCGGTGCGCCGGGCGCTCTTCTTGACCGCGGCCTTGAGCCGGACGCCGACCGGCACCTCGTCCTCGTAGTGGGTCTCGAATCCGTAGTCGCTGATCTCGCGCAGATGGGATTTGAGCGCCATCCGCGGGATGACGACGGCGCGCGCCACCAGCCGGGCGGACACGCCGACCAGGACGATGCCGAAGAGGAAGGTCAGGGCGAGCATCGGTTCACACTCCTATGTCCGAGAGCGACTTCATCACCTTCCACCCGGTCAGGATCAGGATCAGCGCGATGATCAGCGCGACCCAGCCGTACGTCGTGTGGAAGAGCGGGTGGGAGTATTCGGGGGCGATGACGCTCAGGCCGAGCAGCAGCACGAACGGCATGCCGGTGAGGACCGAGCTTGACATCTTGGACTGCGCGGTCAGCGCGCGCATCTCACGCCGCAGGTCGGCGCGATCGCGCGCGCCCTCGGCGACGCGGTCCAGAGCCTCGGCGACGTTGGAGCCCGACCGTCGGTTGAGCTCGGCGATCAGGGCGAGCTGATCCATGTCGGCGGACTGCATGCGCCGGCCGACCGCGCTCAGCGACTCGTCGAGCGGCCGGCCCAGTGACTCGTCGGTGACCGCGCGCTCCAGCTCGGAGCGGGTCGGCTCCTCGGCGCTGTCGGCGACGATCGCCATCGCGCTGACGAAGCTGCGCCCGACCCGGATCGCCGACGCCATGTCCTGCATGTAGCTGGGCAGCGTGTCGCCGAACTTCACGCGCTGCTGACGCGCGGCGCGCATCACCCACCAGCGCTCCACGAACGGGAAGGCGAGGATCGGCAGGAAGCCCAGGATGACCTTGTGGCTGACGATGACGAGCAACGCGGCCACCACCAGCGCGACGATCGCCGCTCGCTTCATCAGATAGCCGGCCGGACGGGGGTTGCGGGAGATCTCGACCGCCTCGGTGAAGTGTGACCACCAGGTCCCGGCCCTGAGGCTCCGCATCAGGCTCGGCCCGTGCTCCTCGGGATGCAGGCCGCCGTCGGTCGCCGCCACATCGGCGGGCATGTAGCTGCCCACCCGGCTGCGGACCGCCCGCTGAACCGGGCGCCGGAGGGCGAACGCCAGCGCCGCGCCGATCAGCAGCGCGACGACCAGCGCCACCACCAGCACGGCGCGGCCGGTGCTCCAGAAGCCGGCGGCAGGCGTGACCGCGGCCGCCGGCTGCGCGCCGCCGAAGCTCGGAGTCGGCAACAGCGCCCCGGCCTGGGCGAGCGCCCGCGCGGCGGCGGACTGCGGACGGTGACGGGCATGACTGACGTGGCGCGTCGGCTGCGTGGCCGGGGCGGCGGCCTGCGGAGCGGTGTAACTGGCGCTGACGGCGCCGGGCAATCCGGTGACCGTGGCGCTCACGTCCACCGACGCGCCGGCGGCCGCGGCCGAGCGGTAGCGGGCAACCTCGTCGCGACCGATGAGCCGGTTCAGGCTGCTGGTGAGGACCGCCGACAGCTGCGCCGGCGTCGCCGTCGTGAAGGTACCCGGGGCCCAGCTCTTGAGCGCGCCCAGGGAGGTCGCGGTGGCGTCGGAGTCGCGCAGCCCGATCGTGAGCACCGCCACGTGGGCCTGCGCGGCGGCGGCCCGGACCTGAGCCGCGTCCGCGGCGCTCGCCGAGATCCCGACACCGTCGGAGATCACGACGGCGACCCCGACGGCAAGCCGCGCGCGCCGCAGTTGACTGACCGCGAGGTCGGTCCCGGCCGAGACATCGGCGCCTGAGCCCGCCTCGGGCGTCTCGGCCAGGATGTTGCCGATCGTCTGGGCGTCGGCGGTCGGCGGAAGGATCGCCAACGCCTGAGAATCGAAATTGACGACCCCCAGCTGTTCGGAGGTGGGCCGCGCGCCGGCCAGACTCTGGATCGCGGCGAAGGCGGACGGGAGGCTCTGCTCCATGCTCGAGTTCTCGTCGACGGCGACGACGATGCCGAGGTCGTCGGGGCCTGGCGAGGTCACCGGCGTCAGGCTCACCGGGCTGACCGGAGTGCCGTTCTCGGTCACGTGCAGGTGGCCGGCGACCAGCGGCGTGGCCGTCGGCGAGCGCAGGACGAGCGCGCGGCGCGGGAAGGCGGGGGAATCGCTCAGCCACCCGCTCAGGGGCTTGGTCGCCTTGTGCTTTTTCGCGTGGTGAGCGGCCGCGGTGGTCTTGGCGGTCGTCGTGGTGGTCGGCGTCGTCGCGGTCGTCGTGGACGACGCCGTCGTCGATGTCGTGGCGGTCGTCGAGCTCGCCGCGGTCGTCGTGGACGACGCGACACTTGACGGGTCCGCCGTCGTGGTGGCCGCCGCGGCAGTCGACGGGGCCGCGGTCGTCGTCGCCGCGGCGGTGGCCGTCCCGGAGCTCGTCGCCGCCCGCGCGACGCCGGGCGTCAGCGCAAGCGCCAGCGCGGCGAGCGCCGCCAGCCACTGCCGCACGTCGCGCCGAGCGCCGCCTGGACGTCGCTCAGGCACGACCGCCGCCGGTCGCCATCATCGCCGTCGGGGAACCCGCCACCAGCTCGTCGGGGAGCTCGACCCCACGGCGCTGGAACTTCTCCAGAAACGCGGGGCGCAGCCCGGTGGGCTTCAGCGACCCGATGATCTGACCGTTCTGGTCGACGGCGTCGACATGGAACGTGTAGAGGTCCTGGAGGGTGATCACGTCGGCCTCCATCCGCAGCACCTCGGTCACCGCGACGACCCGGCGCGTGCCGTCGGACATGCGCTCGATCTGGATGAGCACGTCCAGCGCCGAGGCGATCTGCTCCCGCACCGCCCGCAGCGGCAGCTCATAGCCGCCCATCAGCACCATCGTCTCCAGACGGGCCAGCGCATCCCGCGGTGAGTTGGCGTGCAGCGTCGACAGCGACCCGTCATGGCCGGTGTTCATCGCCTGCAGCATGTCCAGCGCCTCGGAGCCGCGGACCTCGCCGATGACGATGCGATCAGGCCGCATCCGCAGGGAGTTGCGCACCAGCTCGCGGATGCCGATCGCACCCTCGCCCTCGATGTTGGCGGGACGCGACTCCAGCCGGAGCACGTGACGCTGGTTGAGGTAGAGCTCGGCGGCATCCTCGATGGTGATGATCCGCTCGGAGTCGGGGATCGACGCCGAGAGCGCGTTGAGCATCGTCGTCTTTCCCGAGCCGGTGCCGCCGGCGATCAGGATGTTCAGCCGCGCCTGCACGCAGCGGGCCAGGAGATCGGCCGACGCCGGCAACAGGGCGCCGCGGGCGACCAGGGACTCCATGTCCAGGCGCTGCTTGCCGAACTTGCGGATGGTGAGCAGCGGGCCGCTGAGCGACAGCGGCGGGATCGTCGCGTTGATGCGGCTGCCGTCGGGCAGCCGTGCGTCGACCATCGGCGAGGCCTCATCGATGCGACGGCCGACCTGGGCGACCATCTTGGAGATGATCCGGCGCAGGTGGCCGTCGTCGGAGAAGCGGACCGGCGTGCGTGACAGCCGCCCCGCGCGCTCGACCCAGACGTCGTAGGGGCCGTTGACCATGATCTCGGTGACCGTCTCGTCCTCGAGCAGACGCTCCAGCGGGCCGTGGCCGACGATGTCGGCCGTCAGCTCGGTGGCGATCCGCTCGCGGTCATCGCGCGAGATGCCGGGCTCGGTGGCCAGACGCTCGCGCAGCTCCCCCTGCACGCGAGCGCGCAGCATCGCGGGATCCATCTCGGTGTTGAACAGCTGACGGCCGAGATCCTCGATCAACTGGAGATGGATCCGGTTCTTCATCTCCGAGAACGGGACGTCGAAGCGCTCCTGGCGCTCGGGCTCGGACTGGCTGTACAGGCGCTCGTGAAGCTGCATCAGGCCGACCGGCGACGACGGAAGATCGACTGGCGACCGGCCCCACCGGCGCCGAGCTCAAGCGCATCCTGCGACCTGGAGCTGACGCTCGGGCCGGCGCTGGCGGGCAGCTGCACGACCGAGCCGGCGTCCGCGCCCCCGCTGCGGGCGACGGCAGCATCGATGTAGCTCTGAGCGAGCGCCCGGTAGGCCTTGGCCGCCTCCGTGGTGCGCTGCAGGGCGATCGGCTCGCCCTGGTTGATCGAGCGCGTGATGTCGCGATGGCTGGGGATCAGCGTGTCGACGTCGCGACCGAGGATCGCCAGCACGTCCTCGCGCTCGATTCCCACGTTGGTGTTCGCGCGGTTGAGCAGGATCTTGACCCGCCGGCGGTCGTAGTCCATGCGTTCGAGCGTCTCCAGCCCGAGCTTGGTGTTCTTCAGCGCGAGGGTGTCGCGCATCGCCACCACGAGCACGTCGTTGGAGGAGTCGACGGCGCTGATCACCTCGGGGGCGAAGCTGGGGGGAGTGTCGATCACGACAAACTCGAACATGTCGCCGAGCAGCCGCTGCACCTCCTGCAGGAACGGCACGGTGATCATCGCCGCCTGGTCGGGGCGCACCGGCGCCAGCAGCGCCCGCGCACCGGATGAGTGCTCCATCAGGAAGTCCTCGAGCTTGCCCGCGTCCAGCGAGCCGCCCGACCGGACGAGGTCATAGATCGTGCGCATCGGCGTCAGGCCCATCGCCAGGGCGACGTCGCCGAACTGCAGGTCAAGGTCCATCAGGGCGACGCTGCGGCCCGCCTGGGCCAGCGCGACGGCGAGGTTGACCGACGACAGCGTCTTGCCGCTGCCGCCCTTGAGACCGAGGACGCAGATGACGTTGCGCACCGTCACGGACTTCGGCGCCGTCGTGCCCCGGTTGCGCATCAGCGCCTTCTCGATCGTGAACGCCAGCTCACGTGCGCTGTCGTGGTCGACGACGCCGTTGGTCGGCATCGCCACGATGTCATCGACGCCGTTGGCGAACACCTCGCCGACCGGGCCGCTGGTGCCCGGCGGGCACAGCAGGATGATCGGGCGCTGAGGATGCTGGCTGTGGGCCTTGGCGACGTACTCGCGGGCCTCCCGCGTGTAGTCGGCGACGGCCACGATCAGGGCGTCACCCACGCCCAGGCCGCTGGACGAGGGGCCGTCAAGCTCGAGGTAGTCCAGCGCGAACAGGCTGCTGTCGCGCGACACGAGGGTCTCGATCAGTCCGCGGTCGACCTCTCGATCGAGGGTGACCAGGACGCTGATTGCTGAGCTCATCAGTTGGCTCCGTTGTCGGTCGTTGGCGTGATGGCGCTCGGGCCTGTCTTGGACGGCCGCAGCGCGAGGTACAGCGAGCCGCTGTGATCGATGACGTTTGACACGAGGTTCTCGTTGAGCGCAAGCACGAGCGTGCCTCCGCTGACGGACTTGCCGCCGAGGGTGACCGGCAGCGGGGTGGCCGGCTTGAGGACGAGAACGTTGCTGGCGATCGGCTTCTGCCCGGCCACGCTGGCCGAGTCGGTACCCGAGGACGAGGTGACGTTGCCCGTGGCGCCGCCGACGACGTAGATGTCGACGTGGCTCCCGGCCTGGGTGATGTCACTGGCTCCGGGTGCCCCGGAGGTCGAGATCTCGACCCCGCGCTGGTTGGGCTTCAACACCGTGTCGACGCCCGAGATCGTCCCAAAGTCCGCCGTGGTCAGCTGCTGGCCGGGCAGGATGTTGGACGTCGCGAACTCGGACGCGATCTGCGCCGCGTTACCCACCGCCCCGACCGACAGCTGCGTCGCGGTGACCGGCATCGCCTTGTAGAGCTTCTTGGACGCGATCTCGGCGCCGCTGGTGCCCTTGGCGATCTCCGCGGTGGCGACGAGCGCCGTGGCCTGCGGGACGGGCTGTTGGACATTGGTCTTGTAACGACCGAGCGCGAACACGAGGACGCCCGCCGCGCACACGGCGCACAGCAGCGCGAGCACCAACGAGCCCTGCCGGGTCGCGAGCATGCCCCCGAAGCTCGGGGCGTTCATGCGTCGTTGCGAGAGTTTCACTGCGGTGCCTTTCGGGTGTTCGTTAACAGGGAGGGTTGGATCCGAGCGAGCCGACCGCCGTCGAGGGGGTGTTGCTGCTCGACTCGGTGAAGTAGCTGTCCTGCGCGCCGGGCACAGCGGCCGAGCCCTGCTCGATGCGCATGACCGCCTGCTGGGAGATCGAGTACGTCCCGACGTTGGACAGGCCCGGGAACGACACCTGGGTCCTGAGGCAGACGGTGACGTTGTTGCCGGCTGTGCAAGTCGCACCCGAGGCGTTGGAGTTGCAGTCGACCCAGACGCTCACCGCCTGCACGGTGGAGCCATTGCCCGTGGCCAGCTCGCCCGTCGCCTGGCTGGCGACATAGCAGGCCAGGTTCCCGGTGGCGCAGGTGGTGCCGTTGGCCGTCGTGCCGGTCGGGACCGTGAAGTTGACCGCCGCGTCGCGAACGCCCTCTTCGCTGAGGTGCGTCATCTGGCCCGAGTAGCTCTCGTAGCGCCCGAAGAACAGGATCCCCAGGACGATCGCCAACAGCACGGGGAGCACCACCGCGAACTCGACCAATGCCTGTCCGCGTTGCTCCCGGAGTCTGGCGAGGTGAGTCGATGCAACGATGTGAGGTCGATTCCATGTCGGCATTGCCGTAAGGGCGTGGTGGGCGTGGTGGGGCGGCGTGTGAGGAGAACTGCACCGCCTGGTGGTGGTATCGCTCGACGGACGTCGCCTCCGGATCGCGAGAAGCTCTAGTCCGACCTAGACCAAGGTCGAGGTTCCTCAGACATCCGTCCACGACCGGGCGTTTAACGCACGACGCCCGCCGCGGGGTGACACCGTGAGGTATCGCCCGGCGGCGGGCATCGCGTACGATGGGGCGGCGACCTAGAGGTGGCTGCCGGTGTTGTTGAAGAGGCTGGTGATGCTTGAGCCGAGGAAGACGGCTGCGGCGACCACGATGATCGCGATGACACCGATGAGGATGCCGTACTCAGCCATGGTCTGCCCCTCCTCGCGACGGAGGCGCATCAGCACGGAGCTGAGCACGCTGTAAAGGCCAAGGAACATAGGTTTTCACCTCCCCCCTTCAACTTGTGGCGCTTGACGGGTCTTGTTGACGGCCAAGACAGAATCGAACCCGATCCCGGTCTGGGTGTGATGCTGTCTTGCCATGGCCAGTGCATCGGGATCCCGTAGCGAGTGGCTCAGAGAAGAACCGCTAGTCGGTCCTGCACCAAGGTCGGGGTCCGCGGCGATCGTCAGACAAAGCGCCAGTGGCCCTAGACGTTGGTCGGATCCGGCCAGGCGACGGCGGAGGCGACTTTAATTACATGCGCGCCGCGCCCACCGACACCGTCTGCGCCCCCGCGCTCTCCTTGGAGCGCTTTGACTATTCCCGGATCGGCACCCGCTGGGCCGTGATCCGGCTCATGGCGCGCCTGTGCTCCGAGGTCGGGCTGCCCACCGACGCGCGGCTGGTGATCGACCTCGGGGAATCGAGGAGCTCACTGCGTTTCCCCGCACGCGCGTGCGTGACCGAGCGGCGTCTCATCCTCGATCAGGGCTCGCCGCGCACCGCGTTGCTGTGGCGGGCCGCGTTCGCGGTGCCGATCGAGCGCCTTGAGCACCCCGACGCGGCCTTCGCGCTCGCCGATCATGACGATCTGCTGCTCACGCTGCCGGTTCCGGCGCTGCGGGCGATCACCGCCCGCCAGCTCGAGCTGCGCCCTCCGATGGCCGCCCGGGAGGGCCGCCTGACCCCGGCGCAGGTACGCCGCGGCGCGGCCGCCCTGGCCACTGTGGCGGCGCTCACCACGACCTCCACACCGGCCGTGGCGCTTGCCGCGAGCTCCAGCTCGACGACCAGCTCGCCCCCACCAGCACCCGTGGCGGGCGCCTCGAGCGTGTCGAGCGATATCACCGCTTCGCCGACCACCGCGGCGCCGACGACCGCGACCTCGAGCGCGACCACCGCCGCCCCGGCCGCGCTACCGGCGACGAGCGCCCCGGCAGTCGCCGCGAGCACCACCCCGGCCCCGGCGACGACTCCGCCGGCCCCCTCGACCGCCCCCTCGACCGCCACCCCGACGGCCACCGCTACGGCGTCCACGACGCCGGCTCCCGCCGCCGCGAGCACCACCCCGGCCACGACGACGACCCCGCCGGCCGCCTCCGCCTCCGCCCCGACGGCCGCCGCGACGGGCTCGACCGCCCGCCCTCACACCGCCACGACCGTGGTGAGGACCGCCACCCACACCCGCCGTCTCGCCGCCGCGACGGTCACCCACCTCTTCTCCACCCCGGCCACGCATCAGCCCCGGCGCCCCCACGTCCCCGTCCGGGCCTGCGGCACCTCGACCCGACCGCGAGCGGTGGCGGTCATCGCCACGAGCAGCCACGGCCTGCGCCACGCGTCCGCCCAGTCGGCCGTCTCCTGCACCTCGGCGGGCGTGCACCGCGTACCCGAGCAGACCACACCGACGTCGGTGACCTGGCCGCGCCATGACCTCACCCCCGCGACGCATCCTGCGACCCATCCCGCCACGCCGACCTCGCCCGCCTCCCGGCAGGCCGCCAGCGCCCAACACGCCGCGGCCAGCCGGTCAGAGCGAGAGCGCGCGGAGAGCCTGCGCCTGGCGGTGCTCAAAGCGGGGGTCCGCCGCGCCTCGGCGCTGGCGCAACGTTCCGAGACGGCGCTGCGGCGGGCCGCCGCTGCCGCCCAGGCCGAGACGAGCGCTCCGACCTCGCTGTCCTCGACCCCCGGCTTCACGGGGCCGATCTCGTGGACGGGCACCGTCTCTGCCGATCCGGGCCTGACCGGAGCGGTCCGCAACCTCGCGGGTCTGCTGTCCAACGGCAACCGCCCGCCGTCGTTCCTGATCCCGATCTACATGCAGGCAGCGCGTCGCTACCACGTGCCGTGGCAGGTGCTGGCCGCGATCAACGCGATCGAGAGCGACTACGGACGGGACCTGAACACCTCCAGCGCCGGTGCGGTGGGCTGGATGCAGTTCGAGCCCTCGACCTGGAAGGAGTACGCCGTGGCCGCCGATGGCCACAGCGTGCCCAACCCCTATGACCCACGCGACGCGATCTTCGCCGCCGCCCGCTACCTCAAGGCCGCCGGCGGGGATCACGACATCGCCCGCGCCGTCTACGCCTACAACCACGCCGGCTGGTACGTCGACGAGGTGATGCAGCGCGCCCAGTCGATCGCCGAGCACGCCCAGTATGAGAAGAAGACCGTCAGCCGCCGGGGCACGGTCTCGGTGTTCTTCGCCGACGGGGTCCGGAAGCGCAAGGTCAAGGGCCACGTCCGCGTCAAGCACCTGCGGATCCGCTACCGCGGCGGCGTCATGTCGCACTATGACCGGCTGATCGCCACCGCCAACATGGTCAGCGCCGCCGACTTCCCCTACATGTGGGGCGGCGGCCACGAGCAGCCCGCCCGCTTCGGCCCGTTTGACTGCTCGGGCTCGGTGTCCTACGTGATGCAGCAGGCCGGCTACAAGGTCAAGACGACCGTCGCCGCCGACGTCGCGTCCTGGAAGTTCCCGACCGGTCCCGGCCGCGTGACGATCTTCTACAACTCGTCCCACACCTTCATGCGGATCGGCAACCGCTACTTCGGCACCAGCGGCTTCGCCCGGCCGGGCGGGGGCGCGGGCTGGTTTGACGTCGACAAGCTGCCGGCCGGCTACCTCAACGGGTTCCACGAGGTGCACGTGCCCAAGCTGGGCGCCGACTCGTTCGCCGCACCGAGCCATCGCATCCGTCTGCACCGCCTGCAGCCGCTGAACTAACCGGCCCGCCGCGGCGCGCAGCAGAATGGGCGGCGTGGACGAGCCGCCCGCCCCCGCCGGAGATGTCGGTGACGCCGAGGCGGCGCAGCGCCGTCTGGACCGGCTGCGCTACGACCTGCACGACGGCCCCCAGCAGGAGGTTCACCTGCTCGCCCAGGACCTGCGCCTGTTCCGCGAGCAGCTCGCGCCGATGATCGACGCCCACCCCGACCGCGAGCGCGCGCTGGGACGACTGGACGACCTTGAGGCCCAGCTGATCGCCCTTGACGAGGACCTGCGGCGGCTGGCGACCTCGGTCGGCTCGCCGCTGCTCGCCGACTCACCGGCGCAGACGCTCGTCCAGGTCGCCGAGGCGTTCACCGCGCGCACCGGGATCGTGCCCCGCACCGAGCTGCGGGGGGACCTCGAATCGCTCACCGATTCCCAGCAGATCGCGCTGCTGTCGCTCATCCGCGAAGCGCTGACCAACATCCGCCAGCACTCCGACGCCGAGCGGGTGCAGATCACGATCGTCGCCGACGCGGAGGCGATCAGCGCGCAAGTGCGTGATGACGGCAGCGGCTTTGACCCCGCGCTGGCCGGCCCGGAGGCCGCGCGAGACGGCCGGCTGGGGCTGGTCGGGATGCACGAGCGGATGCGGATGCTCGGCGGGCGGACCGAGATCAGCTCAGCGCCCGGTGGTCCAACCGTGGTGTCGGCCTGGCTGCCGCGCTGGCCGATGGAGACCGAGGCCTCCTGAGCCCTCAGCTGATCCCGTGCTCCAGGGCGTAGCGCACCGCGCCCGCGCGATTGACGACGCCGAGCTTGCGATAGATGTTGGTGAGGTGGAACTTGATCGTGTGCTCGGAGATCCACAGGTCGCGACTGATCGCGGCGGTGGTCATCCCCGAGGCGACGGCCGCCAGGATCGAGCGCTCTCGGTCGGTCAACGTGGGCCGCGCGGAGGCCTCGCGAAGTCCCGCGGGCGCCGGAGCCGAGGTGGGCGCGTGAAAGACCGCGCCACTGGAGGCCTGGCGCAGCACCGAGGCGATGTCGATCGTATGGGCGCTCTTGAGCACGTAGGCACTGGCCCCGGCCAGCAGCGCGGAGTCGATCGTCGAGCGCTCGTCGCACGCCGACAGCACGACGGTCTTGATCTCCGGCCAGCGCTCGCGGATCTGCGCGATCGCCTCCACCCCGACCATCCCGGGCATCTTGAGGTCCATCAGCACCAGGTCTGGCATGCGCCGCTCGATCAGCTGCATGAGCTCTGAGCCCGAGCGCGCCTCGCCGACCACCTCCAGGTCGTCGACGTGGTCGATCGTGCGTCGGATCCCGGCGATGATCAACGGGTGATCGTCGGCGATGAGAACCTTGATCTGTTCGCGCTCGAGTGCGTCGGCGTCGGTGAAGACGGCTTCGATGACGGCCACGGTTGCTCCTGTCCTGACTGTTGGTTGGGCGCCCAAGGGGGCGTCGGCGCCTGTGGTCAGGTCATCGGCACGCGGGCAGCCGGACTTGAGCCGGATTGCCGATCCGGCCGCGATCGCCCTCGTCGATGTGATCGGCCGCCGCGCGAGCCGAGCCGCCGCACCTTGGTCGCAATCGGACCCAGACGTTTGAATTGGTCGGCCCCTATACCCTGAGCCGGTGGCTCAGCGCACGAGCGAGCTTGAGCGGCTGGACGAGGATGACCGCGCCCTCCTCGGCGCGGCCGACGCTCCGGCCCACGCCCAGCTGATGCGTGCCACGCTCAGCCGCGAGCCGTTCAGCGACCCCGGCTGGATCTATGAGCGCAAGCTCGACGGAATCCGGTGCCTCGGGATCCGGGATGCCGGGCCCGGAGCGCGCGGCGAAACCACGGTGCGGATGCTGTCGCGTAACGACCGTGACCTCACGCGACGGTATCCCGAGATCCGCGATGCGCTCGGCACCCAGACCGCGGACCGGTTCGCCGTCGACGCGGAGATCGTCGCCTTCGACGGAGCGCAGACGAGCTTCGCCACGCTTGCGGCGCGCGGACACCACCCGGTACCGGTGTTCCTCTACGCCTTCGATCTGCTGTGGCTCGACGGCTACGACGTCCGCCAACTGGATCTCCGCGCGCGCAAGCGACTGCTGCGCGGCGCCCTTGACTGGTCAGATCCGCTGCGGCTGACCGCGCACCGCAACCGGGAGGGAGAGGCGATGTTCGCCGACGCCTGCCGGCGCGGCTGGGAGGGCGTCGTCGCCAAGCGGGCCGCCAGCGCGTATCGCGACGCCCGCTCACGCGACTGGCTGAAGTTCAAATGCGAGGCCGGCCAGGAGCTGGTGATCGGCGGCTTCACCGCCCCGCGGGGCTCGCGGATCGAGTTCGGGGCGCTGCTGGTCGGCTATCACGACGGCCCGGCGCTGCGCTACGCCGGCAAGGTCGGCACGGGGTTTGATCGCGACACGCTGCGCACGCTCGGTCAGCGGCTGCGGGCCCGTACGGTCGCGGCGTCGCCGTTCGCCGATCCCCACTTGATTCGCGAGCGCCACGTGACCTGGGTGGCGCCCGAGCTCGTCGCCCAGGTCGCGTTCACCGAATGGACGAGCGCCGGGCGGCTGCGCCATCCGCGCTTCACGGGGCTGCGCGACGATAAGCCGGCAGCGCAGGTGGTGCGCGAGTCATGACCGGCGCCACCCTCACCGTGGGGCGCCGGGAGGTGACGATCAGCCATCCCGACAAGGCGCTGTTCGAGGCGCCTCGGGTGACCAAGCTCACCCTTGCCCGGTACTACGAGCAGGTCGCGGAGGCGATGCTCCCCCACATCCGCGATCGACCGCTGGCTCTCCAGGCGTTCCCTGACGGAACCGCCGCGGCCGGGTTCTTCATGAAGTCGGTGCCGCGCTACTTCCCGGACTGGCTCGCCACCGCGACCGTCTCCAAGAAGGGCGGCACGCTCACGCAGGTGCTCGCCCAGGACGCGGCGACGCTCGTCTACCTGGCCGGCCAGAACGTGGTCACCCCGCACGTGTGGCTGTCACGCGCCGACCGGCCGCGGAGCCCGGATCGTCTGATCATCGACCTCGATCCGGCGCCCGGCGTCGGCTTCGCCCAGGTGCGCGCCGCCGCCCGCGCGGCCGGCGCCCGACTGCGCGACGCCGGTCTGGCCACCTACGCGATGGTCACCGGCTCGCGCGGGATCCACGTCGTCTGCCCGCTGCGCCGCGGCCCCAGCTTCTCCGAGGTCCACCGCGTCGCCCGCACGCTCGCCGAGGCGATGGTCGCCGAGAACCCCCGGCACCTCACGTTGGAGTGGCACCGCGAGGAGCGCGGCCCGCGCATCTATCTCGACGTCAACCGGATCAGCTACGCCCAGCACGCGGTCGCCGCCTACGGGGTCCGGCCACGGGCGCGCGCACCGGTGGCGATGCCGATCCACTGGTCAGAGCTCGACGACCGGCGGTTGGCGCCCGACCGCTTCACGGTGCGCACCGCTCCGGCTCGCCTGCAGGCCGACGGCGACCCATGGGCGGGGATGAGCCGGCACGCGCGGGCGCTGCGGACCGCCGCGGGACGGTAGGCGGACCACCGTGCTCGTCGCCGTCACCGATCATGCCGCCGAGCGCTTTCGCCAGCGCGTGCGGGGAACGCTGGAGGCCAAGACCGAGGTCGCCTCCCGGGTCGCCCGCGCCCACGCGGCTGGCCGGATCGCGCCCGGCGAGCGCGGCGCGCTGCTGGTCAGCGACCTCGAACGTCCCGGCCTGGTCTACATCTGCCGTCCCGAGCGCGACGAGCTGGTGGTCACGACGCTGTGGGAGCGCGGCGAGAGCGCGGCCGTGCCCAAGCGCTTCACCGATGCCCTGCGCCGTGACGACGGCCACGTCGCCTGATCGAACTCTTATTCGTCGGGGCTAGGCTGACGCGGAGATGAGCCACATGAGCGAGATCACCACACGACCGCTCGGTCAATCGGGGCTCAGCGCGTCGGTCATCGGGCTGGGCTGCAACAACTTCGGCCGCCGGGTCGACCTGGCGGGGACCCGCGCCGTCATCGACGCCGCGATCGACGCGGGCGTCACCTTCCTGGACACCGCCGACATCTACGGCCCCGACGGTCGCAGCGAGGAACTGATGGGCGAGGCACTCGCCGGCCGGCGCAGCGAGATCGTGCTCGCGACCAAGTTCGGGATGGACATGCACGACGGCAACACGCTGCCTCGCGGCTCACGCGAGTACGTCCATCAGGCAGCCGAGAACTCCCTGCGCCGGCTGCAGACCAACGTCATCGACTACTACTGGTATCACCGGCCCGACGGCGTGACCCCGTTCGCCGAGACCCTCGGCGCCCTGCAGGAGCTGATCGACGCCGGCAAGGTGCGAGCGATCGGCTGCTCGAACTTCACCGGCGCCCAGCTGCGCGAGGCCGACGGCGCGGCGCGCGAGAACGGGCTGACTCCGTTCACCGCCGTGCAGAACAACTACAGCCTGCTCGTCCGCGACGAGGCCGAGCAGGACGCGCTGCCCGCGTGTCGCGAGCTGGGCATGGGCTTCGTGCCGTTCTTCCCGCTGGCCTCGGGACTGCTCACCGGGAAATATCGAGCCGGTGAGCCGGCGCCCGCCGGGACGCGACTGGCGGGCCGTGATCAGATCGCCTCCGACGCCCAGTTCGCGCTCGTGGCCGCGCTTGAGCAGTACGCGTCGGCTCGTGACCTGACGCTCGTGGACGTCGCGATCGGGGCGCTGCTGGCCCAAGCCGGCGTGACCACCGTGATCGCGGGCGCCACCAAGCCCGAGCAGGTCAGGACCAACGCGACGGCGTCGCGCTGGACGCCCGATGCCGACGATCGCGCCGCGCTGGACGCCGTCCTGGCCGATCACCCGGTGTGATGCTCCACATCTGTACGAGACGTCGACGCCGCGATCGCGGTGACGGGTGACCCTGCCGAAATGACCTCCCGACAATGCGCGATGCCGACGCGACGCCGACGATGCTCGACCTGACCCCGGACCAGGCCGACGAGATCTCCCCGCTGGAGACGCTGCTCGAGCTGCCCCGCAGCGCCAGCGAGGACTCGCTCGGCGATTTCCTGGTCACCGTCGCCGACACGATCTGTCGCACCGCCGGCTTCAAGACCGTCGTGCTCAATCTGTTTCGACCCGCCTGGGATGACTACGAGGTCGCGCTGGTGGTCGGTCCGGAGGAGAGCGTCGAGGCCCTGACGGGGACCTCCACGCCGCGCTCGGCGTTTCGGCGGATCTTCACCCAGGCCGAGCAGCGCCTGCCCGGGGTCTTCTTTCTCAGCGAGGAGTCGGGCTTCTGGAGCGACCTGGAGGACGTGTTCACCCCCGTCCTGCCGCCCAGCGACGATGCCGATGCCTGGAAGGCCGGCGACGGCCTGCTCGTCTTCCTCAGCGACTTCGAGGGCGCGCCGTTGGGATTTGTCTCGATGGACGAGCCGGCGTCGGGTCAGCGGCCGACCGATGACGACCTGCGGCTGATCCGCGTCATCTGCTCCCACGCCGAGCAGGCGCTGGAGAGCGAACGCCGCACCCGGGCGGCGGCCGAGCACGCGCGGATCCTGTCGCTGCTGCTGGAGGCCTCGCCGGCGCTGTCGTCGGGCTCCACCGCCGCCGAGCTGTTTGAGATGGCCAGTCGCACCGTGGTGCCGGACCTGGGATTCGAGCGGTTCGCCGGCTACGTGGTCGAGGACGAGCAGCTGGTCCTGTGCGCCACCCGCGGCTGGGAGGACACCGCGCTGCTGCCCGCCACGCTGGAGGTCGCCGAGATCGACGCGCTGCTGGCCCCCGCCCACGAGCAGGCCGGCTGCTTTCTGGGCAGCGCCGCCGAGCTGTTCTCCGAGATCCGCTCGCTCGAGACCAACCGGTCACGACGCAACGGCCGCGGCACCACGGCGTGGTGCGATCACTGCCTCGTCGTTCCCTGTCGCGCGCGCCAGGGCGAGCTGCGAGGCCTGGTCGTGATCGAGGATCCGATCGACCGGCTGCTGCCCTCGATCGACCGGCGCCGGGCGGTCCGACTGCTCGTCGACCAGGTCGCGGCCGCCCTGGTCGCCGTCGATCACCGCGAGCGGCTCAAGCACCTGGCCAGCCACGATCCGCTCACCGGGGTGCGCAACCGGCGCGGCCTGGACGAGGTCGTCGCCGCCCACCAGGAGGTGGCGCTGCTCGTCTGCGATCTGGACCACTTCAAGCAGATCAACGATCATTACGGCCACTCCCTCGGCGATCGGGTGCTCGCCCGGTTCGGGGAGCTGCTGCGCGAGCTGGCGCGTGAATCCGACGTGCCGATGCGCCTCGGTGGCGAGGAGTTCTGCGTGGTGCTGCCCCAGACCGACCACACCGGCGCGGTGCAGGCGGCCGAGCGGCTGCGGGTCGCCACCACCGAGCGGCTCTCCGAGGTGGTGCCCGGCGGGCTGACGGTCTCGGTCGGCGTCGCCGCCACCACGACCGGAGTGCTCGACGCCCGGGGGCTCATGGCCGCCGCCGACCGCGGCCTGTACGCCGCCAAGGCCGCCGGGCGCAACCGCATCGTGCTGGTCTCAGAGGACGACAGCTGGCCGCGAGGTGACCCCGCCGCCTGACGCGCCGCCGGGCCCCCGGCGCGTAGGCTCTCCGCATGCCGTTCGAATCGCAATGGGCCCGCATCCCGCTCGCCCTGCGATGGGGCATCTCGATGCTGGTCGGGGTGGCGGTGGTGGTCGCGATCGTCGTCTACGTCAGTCATCACAACGGCAACGGTCTCGCCCACGTCGGAACGGCCGCCGAGGAACGTGAGAATCACGAGGCGACGGTGATCGTCGGTCAGGACCAGGCGCCCCAGACGGTGCATCTGGGCACCGGCGCATCGGCGAGCACCGTGCTGCGCGCCGCCGTGCGCCGTGACATGCGCCACCGGATCGCCACCGGAAACCTCGACGGGCCGCTGCAGACGGTCAGCTGCCGCCAGTCGGGCCGGCGCGGGGACCGGATCGGCTATCGCTGCAACGCGAAGGCCGACGGCGAGAACTATCCGTTCCTGGCGGTCGCGACCCCCAGCGCCCACCACGCCGTCTACTGCAAGCGCGACATCCCGCCCGCGCCCACCGAGAACATCCCGGTGTCAAGTCGCTGCCGGCTCTGACCGCGCCGACCCCGCAAGCCCGCAGCCACCCCGCCGCGCCCGCAGCCGTCCCCCGCCGCCCTGCGGCCCCCTGACGGCGAACGGGAGAAAATCCGGATGCCGGCCCACCATTTTCTCCCGCGTGGTCGCCAGCGAGCCGGTCGGGAGAAAACTCGCCGGGCCTGGCCGGATTTTCTTCGTTTTGACCGCGGTCAGACCCCGCTGGTCGGCCAGGAGCGCGTCGCGATAGCGCGCGCCGCCGACGTGCTGATGCGCTCGGGTGGCCGTGTACAGCCGTCGTCACGCACCCCCCGAGACGCGCCAGGTGACGCTCCCCCGCGCCCGGGCGTGAGGAGAGAAGCGCACGGCCAGCACCCGCGTGCGGCGCGGCACCGAGAACCCGACGCACCCGGAGCGCACGTCGCCCGAGCCGATCAGGCTCTCGAAGTCGGTGAGCGGGGTCTCGCACGCGCCGGACCTGACGTCCAGCGGCGCCGCTTGACCGGAGGCGAGGACCAGCGAGACGTCGCCTGAGGCGGTCGAGTCATAGGTCGCGCCGGCCTGGTTGGCGATCCGCAGCGCCACGCCCACCTGCCGGGTCCCCGGCAGGACGGACGACCCGGTGTGGGTCAGGGGGTCGATCACGCGCGTCACGGTCACCGTCAGGTCCGCGCCGTCGGCATGCACGCTCTGGGTGTGGCCCACCGGCGGGCCGGCCGGGGCCCGCGGCGCGCGCGTCCGGCGGCGCCGGGGCGACGAGCTGGAGGTCGAGCTCGCACTCGAGCTCGCACCCGATGCGGTTCCGGTGGTTGTCGCACCGGCGCTCGACGAACCGCCCCCATGTCCAGACCCCCCGCAGCCGGCAAGCGCCAGCGCCGTCGCCAGGACCAACGGCGACGGCAGGGCGTGGCGCAGGCTGATCACCCCCCGCACAGCGCCGTGACCAGGGCCGGTGCGCGCTGCCTCATGCGGACCCGTTTGCCGCACGTCGCCGCGCGATCGGCGGTCGCTCGAGGATGGGGACGGCGCCGACCTCGCCGCCGTCCCAGGGGCGCAGGTAGCGACCGGTCGGCTCGGTGGCGGGCGGCCGGCTCCCGATCGCCTGCTCGGGCAGGCGCCGCTGCACCGCCGCCAGCACCGCGTAGGCCATCTCCCCCAGCGCCCGCAGCGACTGGTGGCGGTTCTGGCGCGTCCCCAAGTGGCACTCGGCCAGCGCCTGCAGCCCGCGGCTGCGCAG
>CAZZYU010000060.1:0-19803 GCA_964658375.1 uncultured Acetobacteraceae bacterium
CTACGTCGCCGTCGCCGTGACCAGCGACTCGCAGTGGATCGCTCTGGCCGAGACGATGGGACGACCTGACCTGGCCGACGTGCTCGATCTGCGGACCGCGCCGGGCAGGCGCGCCTGCGCCGACGAACTCGACACCGCCGTGGCGGGCTGGACCATCAGCCGCACAGCCGAGGAGGCCCAGTCAATCCTGCAGGCCGCGCGCGTGCCGGCGCACCTGTCGGCATCGAGCGAGGACTTCTGCACCGACCCACAGCTGGCCTTCCGGGGCCACCTGGTTCGGCTACCGCACCCGCTGTTCGGGCAGACCGTGGTCGAAGGACCGCGCTACCTGCTCTCCGAAACCCCCGGCCAGGTCCGGTGGGCCGCGCCGACCTTCGGCCAGCACAACCAGGTGGTCCTCGCGGAGATGCTCGGGTACGCCCAGCAGCGCATCGACGACCTTGCCGCAGCAGACGTGCTGAGCTGATGAGCGTAGAAATGAACAGCTCAGACACCGCTGCCGAGAACCGCCCGGCATGGGTCCGCGCCTGGGACGACATGGTGGCGCTGATCGGCACCGACCTGTCCGACGGGTCGACGCTCTGGGGTGTCGACCCGGTCGAGGCCAGCACCGTGCGCCGGTTCCTGGAGCCGTTGGAGCTCGAGTCGGCGATCCACTACGACCACGATGCGGCCCGTGAGAACGGTTTCACCACGATCGTGGCGCCCGCGACGAGCCTGCTCGGCTACACCCTGCCGGCGATGTGGCAGCCCGGTGACCCCGCGTTGTTCGCCTCCGACGAGCGTGATGCGCAACCAGTGCATTCGCCCATCAACAACGACGAGCCCGGGCCCGGCCCGCGCACATCGGGCTATTTCGCGACCGATATCGAGATGGATTTCGTACGCCCGGTGACCGTGGGCGAGCGACTCGGGACGCGCGGCCGGCGGCTGCTGTCCTGCACGCCGAAGGAGACCCGGGTCGGGCAGGGAGCCTTCAGCACCGTGGAGTACGACATCGTGTCGAACCGCGGCGACGTCGTCGCGCGGGTGCGCCAGAGCATGTACGCCTACGAGCCGCGATCGGACGAGGAGGTGGCAGATGACGGCACACCCGACACGGCTGCTGGGTGACGTACACGTCGGGGACGACCTCGACCCGGTTGCCTACCCCCTCACCGTCTATCGGCTCGTGATGGAGGCCGGGGCGAACCGTGACTTCAATTCCATCCACCACAACTCGCAGTATGCGCAGTCCCGCGGCGCCCCCGAGATGTATGCGAACTTCGCCTTTCTCATGGGCATGTGGGAGCGGGCGGTCCGAGATTGGATGGGGCCGGCGGGCACGTTCGTGGCCATCCGGGGATTCCGCATGCACCGGTTCAACACGGTGGGCCGGACGACGACAGTGCACGGTCACGTCATCGGTGTCGACCGTGCAACCGGACTCGTCACGGTGGAGATGTGCAGTCGGGATCCGGACGGGGTCACCGTCGGTCCCGGCCAGGTCGACGTCCGGCTCCCGGGGTCTGAGCATGCGCGCGTACCGAGACGGCCCGCGGACGTCGCGACCCACGTCACCAAAGTCACGACCCACGTCACCAAACCCTCCCTGGAGGCCACCATGCTCGACCCACAGGCCCGCGTCCTGCTCGACCAGATGTCAGCACCCGGGCAACCGGGGCTGCACGAGCTCTCACCCCGGCAGGCCCGCGAGGCCGTCGACCAGCTCAACGTGTCGCTCGGCGGCCCGCCCGCCGTGCTGCCCGAGATCCGCGACCTACTCATCCCCGGGCCGGTCGGGACGATCCCAGCACGGCTGTACAGGCCCGCCGGGACCACGCCGATGCCCGCCCTGGTCTACTTCCACGGCGGCGGGTTCGTCACCGGCAGCCTCTCCGGCTGGGAGGCCATGCTGTCCACGCTGGCCCGCGAGAGCGGCTGCGCCATCGTGTCGGTCGCCTACCGCCTCGCGCCGGAGCACAAGTTCCCGGCGGGGCTCGAGGATGCGTACGCGGCGACCGCCTGGGTCTCGCGCGAGTCGCAGGCCCTCGGCCTCGACCCGGCCCGACTCGCGGTCGGCGGGGACAGCGCGGGCGGGAACCTCGCCGCCGTCGTCGCGATCCTGGCCCGTGACCGAGGCGAACCTGCGATCGCCTTCCAGCTGCTCATCTATCCGCTCGCCGACCAGGACTACCGATCCGAGTCCTCCCGGCGGTACGGGGAGGGGCACTTCATCACCGTCGCGGGAATACGCTGGTTCTTCGAGCAGTACACGACACCGGAGACCTACGACGACTGGCGGGTGCACCCACTGCGTGCACCGTCGCTGGCCGACCTGCCGCCTGCGCACGTCGTCGTCGCCGAGTGCGACCCGCTGCACGACGAAGGCGTCCGCTACGCCGAGCGACTGGGCGCCGAGGCTGCGGCAGTCACACTCGCCGAGTATCCCGGCATGATCCACCCCTTCCTGTCCTTCCCCGCGGTCCTCGACCAGGCCCGTACGGCGCTCGCCGACATCGCCGTCGTGCTCGGCGACGCCCTGGCCGCCGGCCATGACCCGGCCGGGGCAGCTGCCCCGGCGCACCGGTAGCGAATGACCGGCACGCCGATCCTCGTCGGCGCGGGGCAGTTCTGCGAGCGCGTCGACGAGCCCGGGTACGAAGGCCTCTCGCCCGTCGCCATCGCGGCCCGAGCCGGGTCGCGGGCACTCGCCGACGCCGACGCCGACGCCGGCGGACGGCTGGGCGCGACGATCGACATCGTGGCGAGCACACGCACCTTCGCCGACATGGGCGCCGCGCCCGCGCCCTTCGGCACGAGCGACAACTTCCCGCGGTCCATCGCCGCCCGCCTCGGTCTGGACCCCCGGCACGCGTACTGGGACAAGGGTGGCGGGAACTCCCCGCAGCGCCTGGTCAACCTCATGTGCGAACGGCTGGCCACGTCGCAGTCGCGGGCCGTCCTCATCGCCGGTGGCGAGGCGACGGCGACGCTCCGTCACCTGCAGCGCACCGGAGGGCAGGCGAGCTGGGCCGAGACCGTAGGCGGCAGCGTCTGTGATCAGGGCTCGAGCGTGGAGGGCATCATGACCGAGGAGCTCGTCACCCACGGCCTGTCCAACGTCCCCGCCGCGTACGCCCTGCTCGAGAACGCCCGCCGGCGCCACCTCGGGACGGGGCGCGACGAGTACGCCCGCGCCATGGCAGAGATGTTCGCGCCGTTCACCGACGTGGCCGCGGTGAACCCGTACAGTGCCGCGGCGACGACCGCGATGTCGGCGTCGGAGCTGCTTGCCGAAGGGCCCCGCAACCGGGTCATCGCCTCGCCCTATCCCCTGTCGCTGGTCGCCCGCGACCAGGGGAACCAAGGCGCCGCGCTCGTCCTGACCACCGCGGAGCACGCCCACCGCGTCGGCGTACCGGAGGAGAACTGGGTCTACTTGCACGGTCACGCCGATCTGACCGAGCGCCCGATGATGGATCGCCCCCAGCTCGGCGCCTACCCGGCGGCGGTCGCGGCGAGCCGCAGTGCGCTGCGCGATGCCGGGCTCGACGTCGCCGACATCGACGTCTTCGACTTCTACAGTTGCTTCCCCATCGCGGTCTCCGCCGTCGCCGTGGACGGGCTCGGGCTGGCGCCTGACGACCCTCGTGGCCTGACGGTGAGCGGCGGCATGCCCTACTTCGGGGGGCCCGGCAACAACTACTCCCTGCACGCGATCGCCGACATGGCCCACCGGCTCCGCACACAGCCGGGCAGCTTCGGTCTCCTCGGCGCCAACGGCGGCTTCCTGTCGAAGTACTCAGCCGGCGTCTACTCCACGTTGCCCGCGATATGGACCGCCGCCGACCACCGCGCAGTGCAGGACGACCTCGACGGCGCGCCCGCCGTCGCGCGCGAGCTGAGACCGGACGGTCCCGGCGTCGTCGAGACCTTCACCGTCATCCATACCCGGGGGCAGCCGTCGGCAGGAGTCGTCATCGGCAGACTGATCGATAACGACGCCCGGTTCATCGCCACCACCGCCGACGGCGACGACGAGACCTTGGGCGAGCTGCTGAGTGAACGGACCGAGGTATTGCTCGGCCGCCGAGTGCACGTGACGACGGACGGCGGCACGAACAGGTTCACCGTCTGAGCCAGGACACCTGCGACCCCGCCTGCCCACCGCCTCGAACGCCCAGTGCTCGATCTGACGCGCGTCAGCATGGGTCCGCTTGCGACCCAGATCCTCGCCGCCCGGGGCGCCGGAGGTCCTGCTTGGGCGGACCCTGGTCTGCGGTTTTCACCGCTGGTACGGGTTGCGTGGTCTGAACGGTTCGTCGGCCCGGGCGACCGATGACGCGCCCACCCCGAGTGCTGCTCGCGGAGATCAAGAAGGACTACCCGGAGAGCTATCGCCATTTCCTGCACCGGTACGCCGAGGCGGTCCGAGCGATTGAGGACGGGCTTGTCTCGAGCTTTGACGACGACACCATGGTCAAGGACGACGAGCTCTGGGCGCTCAGGGCTGACATCGAACGTCTCCTTCGGGGCCCGTAGTCGGGTCAGCCGGTCGAAGCCGGCCGGGCCACGACTGCGCCGTTCTGAGGCGCGGCATCCGACGCGGGGCAGCGCGGTGTCGTGGCCCGTGGCGCGCGCACGGCCGTCGGCGCGCTGCTGTGGGCGTTCGCGGCAACGGCCACGGCCACGGAATTGCCAGTCCCGACTGGAGTTCGCCCGACGAACTCGGTGCAGGCCGTGAGCGAGCATGAAGAGTCGGCGGCAATCAGGCATGTGTGATCTCGGAAGGGCGATTCCGGAACCGGGAGTACGGGGATCACGACCGCGACCGCCCTGGGCCTGGGATGCCGCGCCGGCCGCTCGGAGCCGTGCCCGCCGATGATTGCACCGGCCACCGCAACCCCCGCGACGAGGAGCACCGCCCCGGTGAGCAGGCGAGCGCGCCGACGGGTGGGCTGGATCACGAGCGCACCGACGAGCATGTCGCGGATCAGCCGCGTGCGCGAGAGCTCTCCCTGTGCCCGCAGCTCGTCTTCAAGGTCGAGAAGCTCATCCCCGTACCGATGCCGAATCCGTCGCGGATAGAGCTTGAGCAGCGTGCGCGTGAGACGAGAGCTCATGCGGGCTGGACCCCGATGCGCGCCAGACCGACGCGACTGATCCGCGCGTCGCGTCTGAGCTGATCGGTCAGCGCCGCGGTTCCCGCAGCGGTGATCTCGTAGGGATGCCGGCGTTTCTGCGCCGGCAACGCTCGGACGAGACCGTCCTCCTCAAGCCGCGCCAGGGCGCCATACAACGTCCCCGGGCCCAAGGTCACCCCCGCGAACTGCTCGATGTCCTTGATCAGGGCATAGCCGTGCTTCGGTCCGTCCGCCAGGCTCGTGAGCACGAGTATCCACCGCTGCGACAGGTCACCCGCCATTAGTACGGGGGACGATACATCGAGGAGAAGAGTAGTTCAACGCCTACTCGAGCACCCAGGTGTCCTTCCCGCCACCGTTGCGCGACGAGTTCACGATCATCTCGTCCTCGTCAAAGGCGACCCGGGACAGCCCGCCGGGGGCCAGTCGCGGCTCAGGACCGGAGAACGCGAACGGCCGCAGGTCGACGTGGCGGGGCGCCAGCCGCCCGTCGATGACGGTCGGGTGGCGCGAGAGCGGGACGATCGGCTGACAGATGTAGCGGTCGGGGTGCTCGCGCAGCTCGTCGCGGGCCTGGGCGAGCTCGTCGGCGCTGGCCTGCGAGCCGACGATCACGCCGCTGCCGCCATGCCCATGGCGGGGCTTGATGACAAGGTCGCGCAGCCGCTCGCTGGCGTCGGCGACCGCCTCGGGGCTGTCGAGCGAGGTCGTGGGCACGGAGCGCACCCGCGGCTCCTCGCCCAGGTAGAAGCGCACGAAGTCCTCGACGTGGCTGTGGACGAGCTTGTCGTCCGCGACGCCGTTGCCGAAGTGGTTGACGAGCCCGAGGTTGCCGCCCAGCCACGCCGGGACGAGCAGCCGGGCGATCGCGGTCAGCTCCCCGTGCTCGTCGCGGACGCGATCCTCATCGGTGCGGCGATAGACGACGTCGAGGGTGATCGGGGCGTCGTCGGGGTCCAGGCGAGCGGTCAGCCGGTCACCGTCGGTGTGCAGCTGATCGGGAGTGAGCAGCTCGGCCCCGATCGACCGCGCGAGTGCCGCGTGCTCGTAGTGGGCGACGTTCCGGGGACCGTCGGTGACGATCGCGATTCGCGGATCGGGGCCGGCGCGGGCTGGTGCGGCCGCCCGCAGTGCGTCCCCCAGCAGCTCGTGAATCTCCGGCGCGACCGGGCGATGGTCGGGCACGTCGTCGGGCAGCGTCGCCTCCAACGCGGCGCGCGCCGCGGTCAGGTAGGCGATCCCCGAGGGCGTGCGCATGTTGTCCTCCAGCACGAGGAACTCGCCGTCCGGGGCGCGGACGAGATCGAAGCCGATGATCGCGGCCGCCACGCCGCCGGTGGCCGGCACCCGGTTGGCGAGGTCGGGCTCATAGCCCTCGGCGCCGTCGATCGTCGCCGCGTCGACGATGCCCGCCTCGACGATCCGCCGTCCGGCGTAGGCATCGGCGAGAAACGCGTTGAGCGCCCGCGCGCGCTGGGCGAGCCCGTCGGCCACCCGCTCCCAGTCTGCCGCCGTGATCAGCCGCGGAATCGGATCCACGACGAACGGCTTTCCGCCGAACGTCACGGAATGATCGGCGAGGTGGGCCCGGACCCGTCCGATCAGGTCCCCGAGGTCGACGGAGCGCAGCGCGCCGAGCAGCTGCCCGTAGCCCGCCCGCGGGGCGCCGGAGGCGTCGCGGTCCTCCTCGTAGGGCCGATCGGGCGCGCCGTCAGAGGCCATGGCGCGTGAACCACAGCTCCAGCAGCGCCAGCTGCCAGAGCTTTGAGCCCTCCAGGGTCGTCAGATGCTCGTTGGGGGCTGCGAGCAGCCGATCGACGAACGCGGGCTCGTACAGATCACGCTCGCGGGCGGCGTCGGAATGCATCAGATCGGAGACCAGTTCAAGCGTCTCGCCCTCGAGCGTCGACAGCGCGGGGACCGGGAAGTAGCCCTTGGGCCGGTCGATGACGACGGCGGGCAGGATCCGCCGGCCCGCCTCCTTGAGCACACCCTTGCCGCCGTGGGCGAGCTTGAGCTCTGGCGGGCACGCGGCTGCGAGCTCGACGAGCTCATGATCGAGAAACGGGGTCCGCGCCTCCAGCCCCCAGGCCATCGTCATGTTGTCCACGCGCTTGACGGGATCGTCGACGAGCATGATCTCGGTGTCCAGACGCAGCCCCCGGTCGACCGGGGTGTCGGCTCCGGACGCATCGAAATGGCGGTCCAGGAAGGCGCGGCTGGGGTCCCCGTCGGTGCGATGGGCGGCGCGCAGCGTCTGGGCCATCTCGGCGTGGGGGCGGTCAAAGAACGCCGCCTGATAGGCGTCGGCACCGGTCCCGGGCGCCTCGCGCAGCGGGGGATACCAGGAGTAGCCGGCGAACACCTCGTCGGCCCCCTGTCCGGACTGCACCACCTTCAGCGACTTGCTCACCTCCTCGGAGAGCAGGTAGAACGCGACCGCGTCATGGGAGACCATCGGCTCGCTCATCGCGGCGACCGCGCCGTCAAGCGCGGGGAGCATGCGGCTGGTCTCGATGTGGATCTTGTGATGGTCGGTGGCGAACTCCTGCGCGATCACGTCGGAGTAGCGGAACTCGTTGCCCTCACGGACGCCGACGTCGTCAAAGCCGATCGAGAACGTCGACAGCCGCTCCTGGCCCGAGCCCTGCAGCAGGGCGACGATCAGGCTTGAGTCAAGGCCGCCGGAGAGCAGCACCCCGACCGGCACGTCGGCGACCATCCGTCGCTGGACCGCGGCGCGGGTCGCCTCCAGCACCGCCTCGGTCCAGTCCTCCTCGCTCCAGTCCGCGTAGCGCTCCTGGCGGGAGAAGTCCGCGCGCCAGTAGGTCTCGGTGTCACGCCGGCCGTCGGCGTCGATCAGCATCGTCGTGGCGGGTGCGAGCTTGCGGACCCCCTGCAGGATCGTGCGCGGCGCCGGGACGACGGCGTGCCAGCTGAGGTAGTGGTGCAGCGCGATCGGGTCCAGTGACGTGTCGATCCCGCCCCCGGCCAGCAGCGCGGGCAGCGTGGAGGCGAAGCGCAGCGCCCCGTCGATGTCGGCGAGATACAGCGGCTTGACGCCGAGGCGGTCGCGGGCGAGCAGCAGCGAGCGCGCGTCGCGATCGTGCAGCGCGAACGCGAACATCCCCTTGAAGTGGCGCACGCAGTCGCGCCCCCAGGTGGCGTAGGCCTTGAGGATGACCTCGGTGTCGCTGGTGGAGAAGAAGCGGTGGCCCTCGGCCTCCAGCTCGGCATGCAGCTCGCGATGGTTGTAGATGCACCCGTTGAAGACGACGGTGAGACCGAGGACGGGGTCGGTCATCGGCTGATCGCCGCACGCCGAGAGGTCGATGATCTTCAGCCGCCGGTGGCCGAGCGCGAGCTCGTCATGGGCCCACAGGCCGCTGCCGTCGGGACCGCGGTCGCCCATCGTCTGGGTCATCGCCTGCACGGCGTCGACATCGGCGGCCCGCCCGGCCGCCAGCTCTCCCGCGAACCCGCACATGTCAGTGAGGACGGCGCATGAACATCAGGCGACGCGGAGCTGCGCGGCGCCGGCTCGCCGATCCTCGGCCGCGTCGACGAGCGCGGCGAACAGCGCCGCGTGCTCGGGGCGGTCGGTGAGCGACTCGGCGTGCCACTGGACGCCGACGACGAACTCCCGATCCAGCGCCTCGATCGCCTCGACGGTCCCGTCGGGCGCCCACCCGGTGATCGCCAGCCCGTCTCCCAGCCGGGCCACGCCCTGGTGGTGAAACGAGTTGACGTCGGTCTCAGACCGCTGCACGATGCTCCAGATCCGGGAGGCCTCGTGGATCGCGACCGGATGCGTCGTGCGGATCCCCGGTTCGCTCTGGCGGTGGTTGATGAGCGGGACCTCCCCGAAGGGGACCGCGGTGGGGTGGGGGGGCGCGAACGCGTCGCGCGACAGGTCAGGAAGGTGCTGGTGCAGGCTGCCGCCGCGCGCGACGTTGAGCACCTGCATGCCGCGGCAGATCGCCAGGATCGGAAGCCCGCGCGCGTCCGCGGCACGGGCCAGCGCCAGTTCGAACTCGTCCAGCGCGGTCTCGACCGGGCCGGTCGCCGAGTGCCGGGCCTCGCCGTAGGCGCCCGGATCGAGATCCGGGCCACCGGACATGCAGACCCCGTCGACGCGGTCCAGCAGCGCGTCGGCGAGCGCGGGCGCGAGCGGCGGGACGACGACCGGGATCGCACCGGCCTCCTGCAGCGCCTGCAGGTACTTCAGGCCGAGTGCCATCTCGTGCGACGCCGGCTCGCCCTCAGGCGTCGGAGAGACGGTGCCGCTGCGGCGCACCTCGGAGGTGGTGACGGCGATCAGGGGTCGCCCATCGCTTGCGTTCATGCCGTGCTCCCCCGCTTTCTGTCGTAATCCGTTGTGCCGCCCAGGGGTGGCGGATAGGGCGCCGTGACATGGAGTCTGGCAGGCGCTGCGGCGAACCGCCATTGTCCGGTCGGACAGATTTCCCTGGACAACCGGACAGACGGGCGGGTAGCGTCCCTCGCCCGCATCGCGACGACCTTTTCGAAAGGCAGGCATGCCCGCACGCGACCGCGTTGCGGTTCCCGGCTCAGAACGGCAGCTTGACCCGGCGCACCTGCGCGTCGGCGACGTCGATCTGACCGCGCGCGTGTCGGTCTCGGTCTACCTGGCGCATCGCACCGCACCTGACTGGATCGACGACGCGGCGTTGGCAGCGCCGCAGTCGCGCCGCCGGGTCTCCCGTGAGCAGTGGGCGCACGCGCACGGTGCGGCGCCGGCGGCGATCGATGCGGTGCGCACGTTCGCCGAGGACCACGGGCTCGTGGTCACCGGCACCGACGAGGCGCGGCGCACCGTCGACCTCACCGGCTCGGCCGCGGCGGTGGCTGCGGCATTTGAGGTCGACTTCCAGGGTCTGTACGCAGCGACCCCCGACGCGCCCAGCTACCGGGCCCGGACCGGACCGCTCACCGTCCCGGTCGAGCTCACCGACATCGTCGTCGGCGTGTTCGGCATCGACGACCGTCCCCAGAGCCGGCCGCACATCCGCTTCGCCGCCGATCCCGACGCCGCCACCGCCTACACGCCGCCACAGGTCGCCCGCGGCTACGGGTTTCCGTCGGGCGTGGACGGCACCGGGGAGACGGTGGGGATCATCGAGCTCGGCGGCGGGTACAGCGCCACCGACCTGAGCGCCTATTTCCAGGGCCTGGACATCCCGGCTCCGGCGGTGACCGCCGTCGAGGTCGATGGGGGCTCCAACGATCCCGGTGCCGACCAGGATGCCGACGCCGAGGTGATGCTCGACATCGAGGTGGCCGGCTCGGTCGCTCCGGGGGCCAAGCTCGTCGTCTACTTCACGACCAACACCGACCAGGGCTTCATCAACGCCGTCTCCCAGGCCGTCCACGACACGACCCACCAGCCGTCGGTCATCTCGATCAGCTGGGGCGGCTCGGAGGACAGCTGGACCGCCCAGGCCCGCACCCAGATGGAGCAGATCCTCACCGACGCCGGCGGGCTCGGCGTCACCGTCACGGTCGCGGCCGGCGATAACGGCTCCACCGACGGGGCCAGCGACGGCAAGCAGCACGTCGACTTCCCCGCCTCGGCGCCCCACGCGCTGGCCTGCGGGGGCACGACGCTCACGCTCTCCGGTACTCAGATCGAGTCAGAGACGGTGTGGGACACGACGAGCGACGGCGCGACCGGCGGCGGGGTCAGCGACGCGTTCGCGCTGCCCAGCTATCAGTCGGCGGCCACGGTGCCCGACAACGCCGACACCGGCAAGCCGGGCCGGGGCGTCCCGGACGTCGCCGGCGACGCCAACCCGCAGACCGGTTACCGGATCCGGGTCGACGGCTCAGACGAGACCGTCGGGGGGACGAGTGCGGTCGCGCCGCTGTGGGCGGGACTGATCGCGCTGCTCAACCAATCGCTCAAGGCGCCGCTGGGCTTTGCCCACCCCGGGCTCTACGCGCTGCTGGGCTCCGCGGCGTTTCACGACATCACCTCGGGGAGCAACGGCGCCTACCGGGCGCGAGCGGGGTGGGATGCCTGCACCGGTCTGGGCTCGCCGGCGGGATCGACGATCGCTCGGCAGCTCGGAGCCGCTGGGTCCTGATCGCATGTTCACCTTCCGGGGTTGGGGCCGAGCGTGGCGTGGGGGCGCAACCCCCTGATCTGCGTGCTGCTTTGAGCTGCGGGTCGGTGCCGCTGACGAAGGGTTCGCGAGCAGATCAATGGGGTTACGCCCCCGCCCCGCTGCGTTTCGTCGCCGCGGTGCCGCCCCGCCGCGCTCCGTCGTCGCCCCGGACATTTCAGAGCCGCGCGGCGAGGTGTGCCCTTTCGGTCTTTGACAACGAGGGGCATCGACCTATATGAATCGCCCTTGGGTACGTATGCGCCTGGGGGCCTGCGCCTCGCCTGTCAATGATGACTGCTTCCTGAGGGAGAAAATGACTGTCCCGACCCGCTTTCCCGCTCCCCGGGCCGCCCGCCTGGCGTTCTGCTCGGCGCTCGTCGTGCTGGCCACGATGGCGATCCTCACCGCGACCGCGTCGGCCGCGACCTGGACCTCGGCCGGCAACGGCGCGACCGACAACCGCTACCAGCCGGCGGAGCGCACGATCAGCACCGCCAACGTCGGGCAGCTCGCGACCAAGTGGGTCTTCACGACCCATGGCGACGTGTCCGCGACGCCGACCGTGCAGGGCGGTGTCGTGTACTTCCCGGACTGGGGTGGCTACATCAACGCGGTCAACGCCTCCACCGGGGCGCTGATCTGGCAGGAGACCGTGCAGTCGCTCGAGCCGTCCGATGCCCCGGCGGGCGCGTTCTCGCGCAGCAGCCCGGTGATCGATGGCAACGAGCTGATCTTCGGCGACAACTTCCCGACCACGGTGGCGCACGCGAGCGGCGCGCACATGTTCGCGGTCAACAAGAACACCGGCGCGCTGCTGTGGAGCACCCAGATCGACAGCCATCCGGCCGCGATCGTGACCGGCAGCCCGCTCATCGTCGAAGGCAAGCTGCTGATCGGCACCTCATCCAACGAGGAGGAGTTCGCCTCCAACACGAGCTATGCCTGCTGCACCTTCCGAGGCAGCCTGTCCGAGCTCAACCCCACCACCGGTGCGGTCATCTGGAAGACCTACACGGTGCCTGCGAACGGGGGCGTGCCGTGCACGAGCGACAATCCGCCGACCGGCTGTGGCTACAGCGGCGGCGCGATCTGGGACTCGCCCGCCGTCAGCATCCTGCACAACATGGTCTTCATCGGCACCGGCAACGACTACACGACGCCGGATGCCGCCGCCGCGTGTGAGCAGGCTGCGTTTGCCGCCGGCACCTCGGACGCCAGTTGCACATCGGCCGACGATCACTTCGATTCCATCCTGGCGCTGAACTTCACCACCGGCGCGATCATCTGGAGCCAGCGTGAGTCCGACTGGGACGCCTTCACGATCGGCTGCGTCGGTTCCACCGGAGGGACCAACTGGTGCCCCGACCCCGAGGGCCCCGACTGGGACTTCGGCTCGGGTCCGAACCTCATGTACGTGGCCAAGCCCGGTGGCGGCTATGAGCTCGACATCGGCGCCGGCCAGAAGAGCGGCCTGTACTGGATGTTCGACGCGCTGACCGGCAAGGAGCTGTGGAGCGCCGACCTCGGACCGGGCAGCCCGCTCGGGGGCGAGGCGTGGGGGACCGCGACCGACTACAAGCGCATCTATGTGCACGAGTCAGACGCCTACCACGCTCCGTACACGCTGCCCGACGGCACCGCGCTCACCGGCGGATCGTGGGCCGCGCTCAATCCCGCGACCGGCGCGATCGACTGGCAGGTTCCGACCCCGCTGGGTGCGGCCGCGCTGGGCCCCCAGAGCGTCGCCAACGGCGTCGTCTTCACCGGTTCGACCAACCCGGTCGCGGCCCTGCCGAACATGTTCGCCCTGAACGCCGCGACCGGTCAGATCCTGTGGCGGTTCCCCAGCGGTGGCAGTGTCAATTCCGGCCCGGCGATCGTCAACGGCACCGTCTACTGGGGTTCGGGATACTCAGAGGGCCGGCTGATCGGCTACACCGGTAACAACAAGCTGTACGCGTTCACCATCGGCGGCAAGTAGGACACGGCCGCATGGTTGTCCGGGGGCCCGCGCCGAGGGTTGAGCGCGGTGCCCCCGCCTGATATACGAGCCTGCGGTGTCCAATCGCGCCGGGCTTCGCATCCGACCCCCGCAGGTGGAGGACCTCGGCGCGATCACCGAGATCTACAACGACGTGATCCAGACGTCGTTCACGATCTGGCGAGAGGCGTCGTCGACGATCGCCGAGCGTCACGAATGGCTTGCCGAGATCTCAAGCAAGGGCTACCCCGCGCTCGTCGCGACCGACGACTCGGGGCTGCTCGGCTTCATCGCGGCTGAACCATTTCGTCCATGGCCGGGCTACGCCGCAACCTGGGAGCACTCGATTCACGTTCGCCGCGACACCCGGTCTCGCGGCGTCGGCCGCGGCCTGCTGGATGCGTTGGAGGAGACGCTGCGGGCCCGCCATGCGCACGTCATGGTCGCCGGCATCGACGCCGAGAACGAGGGCTCACTGCGGTTCCACGCTCGCGCGGGATTCGTCGAGACCGGCCGCATGCCGGAGGTCGGTCGGATGCGGGGCTCCTGGCGCGACCTCGTCCTCGTCCAGAAGCGCCTTCCCGCGTGATCCGATCCCCATCTCGTCGCCGACGCCGGAGGATCGCGTACAGCGAACGGGAGTAGGATCTTGATCACAGCTCGCTTCATCCTCCGGCGAGCGATGTTTCTCTGGCTTCAGATCCTCGGCCAGGTCGTGCTCATCGCAAGCGATGAGCATCTCAGACCACAACGCGCACCAAAGCCGGACGTGCCTCGCCCGGCAGAGAGCAACCGCGGGAGCCAATGGTTGAAACCCTGAGCGTCATCGCCGCCATCGCGATGGCCGTGAGTACCGGCGCGCTGGTGGTTCTGCACGTGCTGCCGACCGGTTACAGCCCGGTGCGAGACGCAGTCAGTGACTACGCGATCGGTGGCCACCGCGCTCTGTTCTGGACGTTCACGACCGCTGGTGCTGTGTCTGGTCTGGCGCTCGCGATCGCGCTCGCCCGATCGCATCCGTCAAAACCGACGCTCACCGTCACGATGCTGCTGCTGTCGGCTGCCGCGCGTCTCCTGATTCCGGTCTTTCCCACGGATCAGAACGGCAGCCGCTTTCAGACGCCAAAGGGAACGATCCACATGGTCCTGGCGGTCGCGATCTTCGCGTCGATCGCCGTGGCCGCATCCGATCTCGGCGGGACGCTTGCTCATGAGCCTGCCTGGCACGCCGTCAAGGGACTCACCGACGGATGGCTCCCCTGGGTGGTCACGATCACTGCGACCGCGACCGGTGTCGCGATGATCGGCCCGCGCCTGCAGCGGATCTTCGGGCTGATCGAGCGCTCCTACTACGCGTCGTCGATCACCTGGTTCTTCGTCGTCTCGATCGAACTCGCCCGGATCGGCAGATGACGCGGCTCCAACGGCGCGGCTCAGCGGCTGAGGAACGCCTGACCGGCCGCGTCGACGACGACGCACTCCGAGGATGATCGGCAGGTCACGGCGGTGAGCGGCGCCGCCTGGGGCAGGCTGTCGATCGTCCAGTGGGTGGTGTGCGGGTCGCCGGTCAGCGCCCGGCCGGCCGAATCGGTGCTGACGCACTCCGTTGACGAGGGGCACGCGACCGAGGTCAGCGATCGGCCGGCGTCGATCGCCTGCAGCGACCCCGGTCCGTGCGCGTGGGGGTCGAATCGCACGAGGTTGCCCAGCGTGTCGACGGCGACACAGAGGCGGGTGCCGTGGCACGCGACGGCGTCGAGCTCGTTGTCAGACCCGCCGGACGGCGCGTCGAGGCCGACCGGGTTGTCGATCTTGGCTTCGGCGATCCGGTGGCCGGTGCGCGGCTGGAAGGTGATGAACGTGCCGTCGTTGTCGGTGGCGGTGCACTGGGTGACCGAGGGGCACGCGACCGCGGTCAGCGCCTCACCTTCCTCGACGTTCTCGTCGTGGTGGATGACCCTGCCCGTGCGCGGGTCATAGGCGACCGCACCCCCGTCGCTGTCAACCGCGACGCACTCGCTGCTCGACGGGCAGCGCACGCCGACGATCGCCTCATCGGAGTCACCGTCGATCGCGTGGACCGTGGCCGAGTGGAAGGCGTGTGGGTCAAAGAACGCTTCCCGGGAGATCGCGACCGCCGTGCATGCGGTCGTCGTCGGGCAGGCCAGCCCGGCGATCGCGTTTGTCGTGCGAACGACGGTGCGCAGCGGACCTCGCGTGCGGGCCACGGGGTTGAAGGTGATCTCGTGGCTGCGGTCGGTGGCGGTGCACTGGGTCGCGCTCTCGCAGGCGACGGCGCCGAGTGCCACGCCGGGGTCGATCGTGGACGCGGAGGGTGTGCCGGGGGAGAGGGGGACGAAGGAGAGCGTCCGGCCGACGCCGTCGACCGCGACGCACCGCGATGTCGTCAGGCAGACGGCGTCCTCGACGCCGGCCCCGTTGTCGATCGCCGCGGCGACCGAGACCGTCCCCGTCTGCGGGTTGAACGTCAGCTCACGGCCGCCCAGCGAGATCGACGTGCACTGCGCGGCGGACGGGCAGCTGACGGACTGCAGAACGTCGATCTGCTCGGTATCGATCGTCACCGGCGCCGGAGCGGTGGGCGCCTGCGGGTCGAAGGTCACCTCGCGGCCGAGGCCGTCAACCGCCGTGCACTGGGTGCTGAGCGGACAGGCCACCTGGTCCAGCAGCCCACGGGGCTCGATCACGTGTGGGATCGCGCCCGCCGGTGAGGCGGGGTTGAACGTGACGGCCTGCGTGTCGCTGATCGCGGTGCACTGCGACGCGGTGGCGCAGGAGATGGAAATCAAGCCGAACTCCTCGCCCGGATCCAGGGAGGTGATGACCGGCGCGGCCGCGGAGCCAGGCGTGAACGTGATGACGTTGCCCGAGCCGTCGACGGCCACGCACAGCGTGGCGGTGGGGCAGGCAACGCCGTGCACGCCCACCTCCGCGGACGCGCCGGCCGCCGCATCGATCTCGACCGGCTGCGGCACCCCGGGCCGGCTCGGGTCAAAGCTGAAGCTCTCACCGTCCTGCTGCACCGCGACACAGTCCTGCACGTCGGCGCACGCGATCCCCGCCGGTACGGCGCCGGCCTGCAGCGTCACCCGCGCAGCCGTCTGCGGCGATGCCGGGTCGTAGCTGACCGCTGCGCCGAGGCTGTCGAGCACAACGCACCGGCTGGCCGACGGGCAGGCGAGGTCGCCCAGCGCCAGACCGCTGTGGGTGTCGATCGGTTGCGCCGGCGACCAGGTCAGGGCCGCGGCGGCGGTGCCTGCCGTCGCGGCGACCCCCGCGGCGCCGCAGGCCAGAACGACGATCAGGCGAACCGCGATTCCGATTCCGCGCATCGCCGCTCAAACCGCAGCGGCGGGCCAAAGTTGCTGTCAGCCCCCTTGACTTCACGCGCTTGAGGTGTGTACCGCCGAAAGCCTGCGCGACCTCGGCCTGCTGGGGTCGATCAGGACGAATCCTGAAGCGGCGCCGCGGCGCGACGCGGTGGGTCAGCCGCCGGCGGGGCGGGGGTACATCGTGTCCATCGCCGTCTGCAGCTGGGCATCGGTGATCTGCCCGGGCAGAATCGGAACCGCCCGGTAGGTGAAGATCGGCGCCGCGAAGGTCAGGCGGAAGACGACCTGGTTGGACGGCGTGATCTCGTCGACGTAGGGCGTCCCGCCCCAGGCCACGGTCCAGTCCCCGCCCGGCATCAGGCGGTCAGACCCCGAGGTCTGCGACGGCGTCGTGTTCAGCGGGTCTGTCAGCGTCTCGATGAGCGTCGCGGTCTTGGCGGCGGCGTCGATCCGGTAGCGCACGACCCGCGGGGGACGGCCCTGGCCGCCTCCGTTGTCGTGCACCGACACCGTCCCGTCGGGCCAGGCACGGACGTCGTGCTGAGCGCCGAAGTCATGCGCCGCGTCGGGATCGCCGAGGATCGTCAGGCTCTGGGGCGTCTGCGTGCCGCCGAGCTTCCACACGATGTCGCCAGTGCTGGCGTTGATGTAGTAGATCGCGTTGGTGTCACGCAGCGAGACGAGATAGCCGTTCTCGTAGGGCTGGATCGAGTTGATGTGGTCCCAATCCCAGAACAGTCCGGTCTGACCCGCATACCGCGTGCGGATGAACCACCACGCCAGGCTCTCGCTCGGGCTCAGCCGGCCGGCGGCGCTCCACGAATAGGCGACCGTGCCGTCGGGGCGGATCTCCTGGAAGGTGGCGTTGAGCACCTGGCCGTCGGTGGTGCCGCCGATCGAGCTGAGGTCGACGCCGGTCTGGGGCACGTAGCTGTCGATCAGGAAGTCGCCGTTGGCCAGCGGCAATGCCTCGTGGATGTCGGTCGGGGAGCCGACCGTGTTCAGCGTGTTGAGGAGGGTCCCGTCGAGGCTGTGGACCTCCACGCGCGTCTGGCCCGGACCGCCGTACAGCTGCAGCGTGTTCTCAACGGCCCAGGAGAGGTCGCCGTTGGGGTCGAGGTCGGCGTCGGTGGGGATGCCCCCGTCCGGTTCGCGGTACCACCACACCGGGACCCCGTTGGTGTCGAACATCGCGACGTACGGCGTCGATTCTCCGCTGTAGCTGACGCTCGGCGTGACGAGGTAATACGCCGCCTGGACGGCGCCGAATCGCTGCGAGGAGTACACCGGAAAGTCCGAGGGCAGGCAGCGGATCTCATAGCTCTGCAGCGCGGCGCCGGTGCCGGTCGTGATCTGAAAGCCCTGGCCGGAGGTCAGAGGAACGTTGGTGTCGGAGATCCCCAGCGTGGCGGCGGCGCCGTCGACCGATACCGGCGTTCCGGCGGCGCGCGTGTACACGTTGACGCTGCCCGACGTTCCGCAGCGCGTGACGTAGTTGTGGATGGTCGGCGAGAACGCCGGGTCAAGCGCCGGGGACAGCCGGATCACCGGCCCGGCGGCCGCCGCCTGGGCGGCGCCGAGCGCGCACAGTCCCGCCACCGCGGTCACCGCGCTCGCACTCAGAATCCTCAGGAGACGTCGCGTCTCGTGCCCCAGCTGCCTCACAGACCGGTTTCTAACTGATCGCCGAGGCCGACGCAACCAGGTCTGCCCCTTTAGCCCCAGAGCCGGGCGCTCAGGCCCGAGGCCCGCGCGACCGGCCGGGCGATCGCGGCTCTGACGGTCTCCTCGGGGCCGACGATGATCAGCTGCCGGCGGGCACGGGTGGCCGCGGTGTAGAGCAGCTCGCGGGTGAGGATCGGGGAGTCGGGCTCGGGCAGCAGCACGGCGGCGACGTCGAACTGAGAGCCCTGGCTCTTGTGGATCGTCATCGCGTAGACGGTGTCGACGGCGCCGAGCCGGCTGGGGCTGTAGAGCGCCGCCTCGCCGCCGCGCTCAAAGCTCGCCATCACGCGACCGGCGTCGGCCGACACGACGACGCCGGTATCACCGTTGTTGAGCCCGAGCTCGTAGTCGTTCTCGGTGACCAGCAGCGGGCGGCCGACATACCAGCGGTCGGCGGCCGACCAGCCGGCGATCGCGGACTCCAGCCACCCCTCGACCCGCGCCGTCCACGTCGCGACGCCGTACGGACCGCGGCGGTGCGCGCACAGGATCCGAAAGCTGCCCAGCGCCTTCAGGGCGCGGAGGCTGTCGCCCTCCCGCGCGGCCTCGGTCACCGCCCGGGCGGCGGTGAGGGTCGCGTCGCGGATCCGCGCCGGGGCCTCGGGCCGCGCGGCGTCGGTGTCGATCCAGACGATGTCGTCGGACTCGGCCGACAGCAGTCCCATCGCCGCGTCGGCGTCGCCGCGGCGCAGCGCCCCCGCAAGCGCGGCGATCTCGCCCCCGAACCGGTGCCCGCGGTCCAGCACGACGATGCTCGGCGAGCCGTGACCGTCGTCGCCGGCGCCGACGATGTCGCCGAGCACCGCGCCGGCCTCGATCGACGACAGCTGCCCGGGATCGCCGACGAGGACGAGCCGGGCATCGGTGCGCAGCGCCTCGATCACGCGCGCCATCAGCGAGAGCGAGACCATCGAGGTCTCGTCGAGGATCACCACGTCGTGGGCGAGCCGCCGGGTGCGATCGTGGGCAAAGCGGCTGTTTGACCCCGGCCGCCAGCCGAGCAGCCGGTGGATCGTGCCGGCGCGCAGGGCCAGCAGGGCGGCGCGGACCGCGTCACTCACCTCGAGCTTGGCCGCCTCGGCGTGGACGGACTCCTGCAGCCGAGCCGCGGCCTTGCCGGTCGGGGCGGCGAGCGCGATGCGGGGGGCGACCGCGTCGGGGTGCCGGCCCACGCCCGCCTGCTCGCAGAGCAGCGCGGCGATCTTGGCGACCGTCGTCGTCTTGCCGGTCCCCGGTCCGCCGGCGATGACCGCGACGCGCCGCTGCACCGCGGCGGCGGCCGCGGCGGCCTGGCGCCCGCTTGACTGCGATCCGAACAGCCGGCCCACGCCGTCGCGCAGCAGCCGATCGTCGATCCCGGCCACCGTCCCGGCGAGCATCGCCCGCAGCGACCGCGCGACGGCGACCTCCTCGGCCCAGTAGCGGTCGAGGTACAGCCAGCTGCCGCGCAGCCGCAGCGGGGCCACCGCCTCGCCGCCCTCCGCGGCGTC
>CAZZYU010000061.1:0-19604 GCA_964658375.1 uncultured Acetobacteraceae bacterium
TTCTCCTTGGCCACCTGGCAGATCAGGATGTTGTCCTCGTCGTCGCCGGTGACCGCGATCACGAGGTCCGCGCGCTGGATGCCGGCTCGCTCCAGAACCCACATCTCGGTCGCGTCGCCGTACTGCGCGGCGTGCTCCAGCTCCTCCTCGATGATCCGGTAGCGCCGGTGATCGGACTCGATCAGGGTGACCTCCCGGTCCTTGGCGATCAGCTCGCGGGCGAGGTTCCACCCCACCTTCCCGGCCCCGGCGACGATGACGTACATCGGTGCAGATGCTCCCTTCGTGCGAGCGCGGGACTACGCCCCGAGCACGACCTGCTCGGCTTGGTCGATGGCCTTCTGGGTGGGACAGATCGTGTGCAGCCCCTGCTCGGCGTACCACGCGGCGCGTGCGGGGTCCGCGACGCGGGCCACGACCCGGGGGACGTTGAACCGGCGCTGGGCCAGCTGGGCGATCACCAGGTTGGTGTTGTCGCCCCGCGTCGCCGCCATGAACACCTCCGCGTCCTCGATGCCGGCCTCGATCAGCCCATCGACCTCCAGCGCCGCTCCGACGGTGAAGCGGCCGCCGGCGTCCTCCCAGGTCGTGGACTGGTCCTTGTCCAGCCGCTCGTGCGAGAGCGGGTCGGAATCGAGCACCGAGACCTCGTGACCGGCCTCCAGGGCGCGCCGGGCCACGGCCGATCCGACCCGCCCGGCTCCGACGATCAGGATGAACATGCGCCGCAGCTTAGAGGCTGCCCGTCGCACGGTCCTCACCGGCAGACCGTCAGGCGGCGCCGCGCGTCAGCGAGCCCGCGCCGCCGGCGGTCTCGGCGGCGGCGCCACGGTCGCCCGGCCCGGCGGGGGGCGGCGTCAGCGCGGCGGCCACGATCACGAGCGCAAACGCGAGGATCCGCACCGCCAGCCCCAGCCGGCTGGACGGCAGCGGCTCGCCGAACACGATCGGACCGGCCGCGATCGTCGTGAGGTTCGCGGCGGCGCTGGTGAGGGCGATCATCGGCACCGCGTCGCCGAGCTGAAGGCTGCGCGCGGAGATCAGCAGCCCGACCAGCGACGCGATCAGGATCACGAACGCCAGCGGGTGGATGACCACCGCGATCCCGAGGTGTCCCAGATGCGAGCTCAGGCCCTTGATCGAGGTGTCCGAGGTCGCCCACAGCAGGCCCGCGGAGACCGCCAGCGCGGCCGGGCGGCGCGCCATGAGCGACAGCGCCAGCCCCGAGATCCCGAGCGCGGCGAGGAAGATCGCCATCGGCTCGGGCCGGTAGCTGGAATGCGCGCTCGAGGCGTCGCCGCCGACCGTCGCGGCGAGAAACGCCAGCCCGAGCGCGGTCAGTCCCACGCCGATCCACTCGCGCCGCGTCACCGTCACCCCGAACAGCCGGTCGGCCACGAAGGTGAGCAGGACCAGGCCGCCGGCGATCACCGACTGCACGAGCGAGATCGGGGCCAGCGCGAGGGCGCCGACGTGAAAGCCCCAGGAGATGAGGGCGATCAGGATCCCCAGCGAGTACACCGGGGAGCGAAACAGCTCCACGGAGCTGCGCAGCGGATGGGCCAGCTCGACGGCCGGCGCCTCTCGCGCGCCGCGGAACTTGTACAGGAAGCCGGCCACCGACCCGAAGGCGGTGAGCAGCGCCAGCAGGAGTCCGAGCTGCACTGACGCCATCGGCGATGCCCGGGGTCAGGGCTGTCCGGGAATCCAGAGACGTCCGCTGCGCTGGGCCGGCCCGGCCTCGCCGGGCGCGGGCGGCTCGGGAGCGCGGGGCGGCGGGGGTGAGGTCGGCGGTGGCGGGGTCATCGGCGGCGCGGCGCCCGGGCGCTCGGTGTCCGGTCCGGACTCGGCCGCCGGCGCGGCGCCCCCGCCGAGGCGCACGTAGGCCAGCTGCATCTGGGAGACGGCGTCGCGGATCGCGCCCGCCTGCGGGCCCGCGGCCGACTCGACGAGCGGCAGCAGCGCCCGCACCCCCTCGATCGCGACGCGCACCTGCTCGGGGTCGCGCTCGTCCTCGGTGCCCGGCTGCAGACCGGTGCGTCGCATCCCGAGGTTGATCAGGGTCACGACCTGCTCGAGCAGGATCTGCTCGACGCTGATCTGCTTGATCTCGGCCTCGTAGGCGGCGCGAAGCTCTTCTTCTGACGGTTGGTCGGTGGCGCTCATGTGATGTGGATGCTCCTGCGATCTGGCGACGTCTATCGGCCGCGGGCGACGGCCTGCGGATCCTGCATCCCCTGAGAGTACGTGGCTCGGGTCTCGGCCTGGATCGCGGCGTAGACCTCGTGGACACCCATGCCGGAGTCGATCATCCGCCGCTGGCGCTGGGCGCCGTTGAGCGCGGGCAGCGCGACCTCGATCTCCCGCTCGGCGCGAACCGGAGCCGTCCAGGTCAACAGCCGTTCCAGCGCGCTGGCCGCCGGATAGGGCTCGCCCCGGCGCAGATCGAGCAGGTCGCCGTCCAGCCCGTAGCGCAGCGCCCGCCACAGGTTCTCCTCGATCACCCGGTTGGGGAGGTTGACGGGGACGACGCCCTCGTCGACCTCACGGGCCGCCTGGGCCACGCAGGCGACGATCAGCCCCGCCAGCCCGTCGGCCTCGGCGGCGGTCGGCTGGGCGTCGCAGATCCGCACCTCGACGGTGCCGAACGAGAGGTGGGGCCGCACCGACCACCACACCTGCGTGTACTCGACGATCGACTGCGTGCGATACAGCCACCGGACGTAGTCGGCGAAGGTGTCCCAGTCCCCGTAGGCGTCGGGGATCCCGCAGCGCGGAAAGCTCTTGGTGAAGGTCTGGGTCCGGGCGGAGTGCAGCCCGGAGTCGGTCCCGTCCAGGAACGGTGAGTTGGCCGAGATCGCCAGCAGCAGGGGAAGCACGGGGCGCAGCCGGTCGCACACCGCGACCGCCCGATCGGCCCCGCGCACGCCGACGTGGACGTGCAGCGAGAACGTGTTGTTGCGCCACGCGACGTACTGCAGGCCCTGCTCGACCCGGCGGTAGTGCTCGGTCTGGATGATCGACTGTCGCCGGTAGTCAGAGAACGGATGGGTGCCGGTCGATCCGAGCTCCAGGTCGCGGGTGGCGGCGAGCGTGAACAGGCGCCGGCGCAGGTCCTGCTGGGCACAGCAGGCAGCCGCCAGGTCCTCCCCGCGACCGGAGCGGATCTCGATCTCGGACGCGATCAGCTCGCCGGAGATCGACTCGGCCAGCCGCGCGTCGGCCGCCGCGGCGGCGTCGCGCAGCTCCTCGAAGCGCCCGACCATCTCCAGGCTGGCGGGATCGAGCAGCGCGAACTCCTCCTCCAGGCCGACCGTGAGGTCGGTCGAGGCGTCAAAGGCCGCACGGGCGGTATCGAGATCGCGCTCCAAGTCAGACGAGGACGAGAAGATCAGGTCAGGTAGAAGTACAGCGCGTAGAGCAGATCGACCGCGGGGCTGGAGGTGTGGACCGTGACCTCGGGGGGGACCTGCAGCAGCGCGTCAGAGTAGTTGAAGATGATCTTCACGCCGTCGCCGACCAGCTCCTGCGCGAGCTCCTGCGCGGCCGCCGAGGGGACGGCGAGGACCGCCACCACGATGTCCTGATCCTCGACGACGGCGCTCAGGTCGGAGTTGTGGCGCACCTCGAGGTTGCCGATCCGGCTCCCGACGCGGTCGGGGTCGACGTCGAAGATGGCGACGACCCGAAACCCGTGGTCGGCGAAGATGTCGGAGGTGGCGATCGCGGTGCCGAGGTGGCCGGCGCCGAACAGCGCGATGTTGTGCTGGCCGGCGGTGCGCAGGATCTTGCGGATCTGGCTGACCAGCGACTCGACGTTGTAGCCGACGCCCCGCTTGCCGAACTTGCCAAAGCCCGACAGGTCACGCCGGATCTGGGTCGAGTTGACGTGGGTGTAGTCGGCCAGCTCCTGGGAGGAGATCGTCTCCTTGCCGATCTTCCGCGCCTGGGTGAGCACCTGCAGGTAGCGGGAGAGGCGCGCGGCGACGCCGAGCGAGAGCTTCTCCCCCGGCTTCTCCAGGCCGGGCACGGCCGGCTCGGCGCCGCGGCCAACGGTGGTGCTCATGATCGCGCCCGCACTTTCTCCAGCAGCTCCGTTTCATCGACAAACAGCTCGAACACCTCGACACCGTCGATCGTAACGACCGGAATCCGTTCCAGATAGGCGCGCAGCAGGTCGTCGTCGCGATCGATGTCGCGCTCGGCATAGCCGAACGGGTGCGCGGCACGGACCCGCATCAGCACCTGCCGGGCGTCGTCGCAGAGATGGCAGCCGCGCCGGCCGTAGAGCACGACCTCGCTCACGCGGCCAGCGCCCGCTCACCGGTCGCGTACACGTCGAGCCCGAGGTAATCGGGGTAGGGCATCGGCTCCAGGTAGCGCGCCGCGGAGGCGATCATCGCGGCGTTGTCGGTGCACAGCGCGATCGGGGGCACGTGCAGCGCCACTCCGAGACCCGCCAGCCGCTCCCGCAGCGGCCCGTTGGCCGCCACGCCGCCGCCGATCGCCAGCCGATCCAGCCCGGTCTGGTCAAGCGCCCGCTCCACCCGCGCGGTCAGCGCCTCCACGATCGCCCGCTGGTAGGCGGCGGCGAGGTCGGCGCGGCGGCGCTGCGCCTCGGCCTCGCCGAGCTCCCGCACCTTGTACAGCAGCGCCGTCTTGAGCCCCGCGAAGGAGAAGTCCAGGCCCTGGACCCGCGCGGCGGTGGGGAACGCAAACGCCTCGGGATCACCGTCGGCGGCCAGTCGCTGCAGCGCCGGACCACCCGGATACCCGAGCCCGAGCAGCCGCGCGCCCTTGTCAAACGCCTCGCCGGCGGCGTCGTCGAGCGTCTGGCCGAGCACCCGGTAGCCGGGGCCCCGATCGGTCACCAGGGCCACGAAGGTGTGCCCGCCGCTGGCGATCAACGACACGAACGGCGGCTCGAGCACCGGCTCCGACGCCAGGCCGGCGCCACCGACCAGGAAGCCGGCGGCGACGTGGCCGTGGAGGTGGTCGACCCCGACCAGGGGCAGCTCATGGGCGGCGGCCAGGGCCTTGGCGCTGGCCAGCCCGACGAGCAGCGCGGCGACGAGACCCGGCCCCTGGGTGACCGCCACCCGCTCGCAGTCGGCCAGCGCGACCCCGGCCTGGCGCAGGGCGTCGGCGACCGCGTCGTCGATCAGCTCCAGGTGATGGCGCGATGCGATCTCGGGGACGACCCCGCCGTAGCGATCGTGGATGCCCTGGGAGGAGATGACGTTGGCCAGGATCTCGCCGTCGGAGGTGATGACCGCCGCGCAGGTGTCGTCGCAGCTGGTCTCCAGAGCGAGGATCACGCCGGCGGCCGGGGCGCCGGTTGCGCGACGGAGGCGATCGTCTCGACGGTGCGCCACATGATCACCGCGTCCTCGCCGTTGTCGCGGTAGTAGCGCGGACGCGTGCCCGCAGCGCGGAAGTGCAGCCGCTCGTAGAGCGAGATCGCCGCCGTGTTGGAGGTCCGGACCTCCAGGGTGTAGGGCTCCTCGGGCCCGGCCCGCTCGATCATCTGCTCCAGCAGCGCCCAGCCGATGCCGCCGCGACGACGGTCGGGGTCCACCGCGACGTTCATCAGATGCCAGACGGTGTCGTAGCGCGAGCAGATCAGATAGGCGAGCACCCGTCCGTCATCGCCCGACACGGCGGCCAGGCACAGGCTCGCCGGCTTGGACAGCTCCAGCACGAACATCGCCAGCGACCACGGGCTGGTGAACGTGCGGCGCTCGATCGCGATCACCTGCGGGAGATCGGCGTAGGCCAGCGGCCGGATGGTGAAGCTCACGTCGGTCATGGGTTCACGCTCGGAGCCGCGCGGCGGGCGAGCTCGGCGTCGGGGAGTCGCAGGTACTCCGGGTGGATGTCGTCGGGGGTCTGCGGAGGAAGGCCGGTCGCCAGCCGGCAGTGCGCACTCGCGCTCACGCGGTGAAGCTCGGAGCCGTCGTCGGGGACCAGGATCTGCCCGTCCCCCGCAGCCTCGAGCACCTCCCGGAATTCTACCGCCCCGTCCCCCACCGCCAACCACGCCGCGCCGTCGCGCGCGAGCGCGTCGGCCAGTGCGGCGGGCGCCAGCGCGCGGGGGTCCAGACGAGCCGTCGAGCGTGGCGCGCGCGCGGCCGTCGCATCCCAACCGGCGGCGAACACCTCCCGCCGCCGGGCGTCGAGGACCGCCACGACGGCGCGCCGGTCGGCGGCGGCGGCCCCGGCCGCCTGATGGGCCAGTGCCTGCAGCGTGCTCACGCCGACGATCGGCAGCTCGCGGGCGGCGGCCAGGGCGCGCGCGCTGGCCACGCCGATGCGGATCCCGGTGAACGTCCCCGGTCCGATCCCGACGGCGATCCGGTCGACGTCGGCCCACCCCACCGCGCCGTCGGCGAGGACCGCGACCGCGAGCTCCAGCACGCAGGTCAGGTGCCGGGGCCGCGCTCCCGGCGGCGGATCGTCGCGGCGCTCGATCGCGACGTCGCCCTCGGTGTCCAGGAGCGCCACCGTGGTCGCGCGGCTCGCGGTGTCGATTCCCAGCACCCTCACCCGATCGTCACCGTTCGGCGGTCTGAGCCGGCGTGCTCCAGACGCACCCGGGCGGCGACGCGGGCCAGCTCAGACAGCGCCCGGGCCTCATCCCGGGGCCATTCGACGAAGCCGATCGTGTCCGGACTGAGATAGTCGGCGAGCAGCTCGGGATCCTCGTCGTCGAGCGACCCGAGTCGGTAGAGGTCGACGTGAGCCACCACCGCGCCGTCCGCGGCCGGGTAGCGCTGCCCGATCGTGAACGTGGGGCTCGTCACCGGAACGCTGACCCCGAGCGCGCGGGCGGCGCCGCGGACGAACGTCGTCTTGCCGGCGCCCAGCTCCCCCTCGACGAGCACGACGTCGCCGGGGGTCAGCCGCGCGGCCAGCGCCGCGCCCAGCGCCTCGGTCTGCGGCGCGCCATCGGTGGTGAATCGGCCCTGCACCAGGCAGACTCTATGGCTGAGAACTCCGGGCCGTTCGCTACTGTCGGCGGGCCATGCGCCCACCCCGACGCGTCTCCGGCTCGTTCTCGGCCCTGGCCGGCTCCGAGACGGGCAAAGCGGTCGGCCTGGCCGGGTCGATGATCCTCAACAACGTGATCGCGCTGATCGCGACGATCGTCTTCGCGCGGCTGCTGAAGGACAACCAGGGCGGTGGCTACGGGTCGCTGGCGGCGCTGGTCAGCTACTTCCTGATCCTCTCGGTGGTCGGCCAGGCGCTGCAGGTGGCCACCGCCCGGGAGGGCGTGCTGGGACACCTCGGGGTCGGTCCCGAGCTGATGACCACGGTGCGTCGCTGGTCACGGTCGCTGCTGGCCTTCACGGTCGTCCTGGCCGTCATCTCGGTGCTCGCCCGGGTGCCGATCGCCGCCGCCGTGGGGGTCACCCACGACGACTGGGCGGCCGCGCTGGGCCTGCCCGCCGCCGGGCTGTGGCTGTGGCTGTCGACGCTGCGCGGCGTGCTGCAGGGCCTCGGGGACTACAAGGCGGTCGGCCTGTCGCTGATCGGCGAGCAGGGGGCGCGGCTGATCACGGGCGCGATCCTCGCCGCGGCCGGCCTCGGGGTCACCGGCGCCTACGCCGGTACGCCGCTGTCATTCATGGCGATCGCCGCGTTCTGCCTGTGGCGGCTGCATCGCCGGCTGCACGACGCCGCCGGGGCGGTGCCGGGGGCGACCGGGGCCGCGCCGGCGACGGCCGCGGCGTCGCCCGACGCGCGCAAGCTGTGGGTTCACGTGCGTCGCGCGTGGGCCCCGATCGCCGGGCTGATCATCATCGCGGTGCTGCAGAACATCGACATCATCGCCGCCAAGCACCGCTTCTCCACCTCGGTGGCCAGCTCCTACGGCGCGGTCGCGGTCGCCGCCAAGGTGCTGATCTGGGTGGCGATGGGCGCCGGCTTCTATCTCGTGCCCGAGGTGTCGCGCCGCCGCGCCCACGGCGAGGATCCGCGGCCGATCCTCGCCCGGGCGCTGGGGATCGTCGGCGTCTGCGCGGTCCCGGTGCTGCTCATCTACGCGGTCGCGTCCCATCCGCTGATCAAGCTCGCCTTCGGCGCCGATCACACCCGGGCGTCGGGATCGCTGCTGGTGCTCGGCCTGGCGTTCACCGCGCTGGCCTGCACCTATCTGGCGATCCAGTACCTGCTCGCGCTGCGCCGCACGGGGTTTCTCGCCGTGCTCGCGCTGGTCGCGGTCGCCGAGCCGATCCTGCTGCTGCACGCCTCGCGGCGGCCGACCGGCTTTGCGACGGTCGCGCTGGGCATCCAGCTGGCGGGAACGGTCGTCGCCTACGCGTTCGCGCTGCGGCGGGATCGCACGCCACCGCCCGGGGCCGATGAGCCAGGCGAGCCCGGCGAGGCCGATGCGGCGGCGCTTGAGCCGATCCCCGAGCCGATCGCCTGACCTCAGAACAGGCCGAGCTGGTCCTGCGCCGGAGATCGGTGCGCCACGTCATCTCCCGTCGCCGCGGTCTCAGCCTCGACCTCAGCTTCAGCCTCCGACGGGAGCGGCTCGGGCGGCTCCGGCTCGGCCACCTGCGGCTGGGGCGGCTCGGGCAGGGCGATCAGCTCCGGGATCCGCGCGAAATCATCACGCAGGGTCTGGAGGTTCGACGGGGTGTAGAGCGCCGCCGCCGGGTGGTAGAGCGGCAGCAGCCGGATCGCTCGAGCGCCGATCTCCCGGACCTCGTCGCGACCGTGCAGCTGCGAGATGCCCGTCGTGTCGCCGCGCAGCAGCTTGGTCGCGAAGTTGCCCAGCGTGCAGATCACCTTCGGCTCGATCAGCTCGACCTGGCTGCGCAGGTAGGGGCTGCAGGTCTCGATCTCGTGGGGATGGGGATCGCGATTGCCCGGCGGGCGGCACTTGACGCAGTTGGCGATGAACACGTCCCCCCGCGCGAGGCCGATCTCCTCCAGCAGCCGGTCAAGCAGCTTGCCGGCCTGTCCCACGAACGGCACCCCCAGCTTGTCCTCGTTGGCGCCCGGCGCCTCGCCGATGAACATCAGGTCGGCGTCGGCATTGCCGGCTCCGAACACCACGGTCGTGCGCGTCCGGTGCAGCTGGCAGGCGGTGCAGCCCCGTGCCCGCTCATAGACCGCCTTCAGCAGCTCCCTGCGCTCGCCGGCGGTGATCGTGGATCCGGACACGTCGGACACGAATCGCAGGGTATGATGGATATGGCAAGCCGCTACCGCAGCGTGCGGGGTGGACTTCGCAAATAGCAGGAACCTCTTTTTCCCCTTTCCGACCGGTATCTCTCGATGCGAGAACTGGAACGGCCTGACTCCGGCCCTTCACGCCCACTCGGCTCACGATCCGTGGTGATCGTCGGTGCCGGTCGCCTGGGCACCGCCCTGGCCGGCGCCTGGCGCGCCGCCGGGATCGAGGTCGTCGGACCGCTGCGGCGCGCCGATCCGTGGCCGGCACCGCTCCCCGACATCGTCGTCCTGGCCGTCCCCGACGCGACGATCGCGGCCGTGGCCGACGCCGTGCCCGCGGGGCCGATCGTCGGTCACTGCTCGGGCGCGACCGGCCTGGAGGTGCTGGGCGACCGCTCGGCGTTCTCCCTGCACCCGTTGATGACCGTGCCGGCCGATGCTCCGGCCGGCGTGCTGCACGGGGCCGGCGCCGCGATCGAGGCCACCGACCCCGACGCCCTCTCCGTCGTCCGGAGCCTGGCCGGCGCCGCGGGCCTGTCGCCGGTCGCGATTGCCGCCGCCGACCGCGCCGCCTACCACGCTGCGGCGTCGATCGCGGCCAACTTCCTGATCACCCTGGAGGCCGCCGCCGAGCGCGTCGGCGCCAGCGCCGGGCTCACGCGCGAGCAGCTGGTGCCGCTCGTGCGCGCCGCGGTCGACAACTGGGCGACGCTCGGCCCCGCGCGGGCGCTCACCGGTCCGGTCGCCCGCGGCGACGTGGTCACGGTCGCCCGCCAGCGCGCGGCGCTGGTGCAGCGGACCCCGGACCTGCTGGAGCTGTTCGACGCGCTGACCGCGGCCACCGCGCAGCTGGCCGCCGCCGGCGAGCGGGCGGCGGCGTGATGCGCACCGTCCGCAGCGTGGCGCAGCTGCGCGCCGAGGTCGCCGCGGCGCGGCGCGACGATCACCGGATCGGCCTCGTGGCGACGATGGGGGCGCTGCACGAGGGCCACCTGTCGCTGCTGCGCCATGCCCGCGAGGCGTGCGACACGGTCGTGATGTCGCTGTTCGTCAACCCCCGCCAGTTCGACGACGCCGTCGATCTGGCGGTCTATCCCAGAGACGAGGCCCGGGACGCGCGACTCGCCGCGGCGGCCGGCGTCGAGCTGCTGTTCGCCCCGCCGGTGGCGGAGGTCTACCCCGACGGCTTTGCCACGACCGTCTCGGTGGCCGGCCCCGCCGAGCCGCTGGAGGGCGTGCACCGCGGCTCCGAGCACTTCGATGGGGTGGCCACCGTCGTCTGCAAGCTGTTGAACATGGTCGGTCCGGACGTCGCCTACTTCGGCCAGAAGGACGCCCAGCAGGTGGCCGTCATCCGCCGCCTGGTCCGCGATCTCGACATCCCGACCGCGATCGAGGTCTGCCCCACCGTGCGTGAGCCCGGCGGCCTGGCCCTGTCGAGCCGCAACGCGCACCTCTCAGATGACGAGCGTGCGCGGGCGTCCGCGCTGCACCGCGCGCTGCGATTGACCGCCGCCGCGGTGCGCGACGGCGAACGGGACCCCGCCGCCGCCACCGCCGCCGGACGCGTCGAGCTGGAGGCCGCCGGCGCCCACCTGGAGTACCTCGAGCTCGTCGACCCCGACACGATGCGCCCGCCGGCGCACCTGGACCGCGACGCCCTGGCGGTCGTGGCGGCCTGGATCGGGTCGGTGCGCCTGATCGACAACCTCCCCGTCTCACCCACCATCGCCGACACCGACCAAGTGGTGGCGACCCCGTCCGGGGCGCCAACCACGTAGAGAGGAACCCATGTCCGCCACCCCCCGCACCCCCGTCCCGGAGGACCTCAGCCGTCCGGTGCCGATGACCCTGCCGCGGCTGGCCGAGCGCAAGCGCCTCGGCGAGCCGATCGTGATGGTCACCGCCTACGACTACCCGTCGGCCCAGGTGGCCCAGGAGGCGGGGGTCGACATCGTGCTCGTCGGCGACTCCGGCGCGATGACCGTGCTCGGCTACCCCTCGACCGTCCCCGTGTCGATCGACGAGATGCTCATGCTCGCCTCGGCGGCGCGCCGCGGACTGAGCACGCCGCTGCTCGTGGGGGATCTGCCGTTCGGCTCCTACGAGGGCTCAGACGTCCAGGCGGTCGCCACCGCCCAGCGGTTCGTCAAGGAGGCCGGCTGCGACGCGGTCAAGCTCGAGCGCGGGGGCACGAGCGTTGAGCGCGCCCGCGCGATCATCGCCGCCGGCATCCCGGTGATGGGCCATCTCGGACTCACCCCGCAGACGGCGACCGCGTTGGGCGGCTACCGGGCCCAGGGGCGCAGCGCCGAGGCGGCGCTGGCGGTCGCCCGCGATGCGCTCGCGCTGGAGCAGGCCGGCTGCTTTGCGATCGTCCTGGAGGCGATTCCCGCCGCCGTCACGCGGGAGCTGATGGGTCACCTGGAGATCCCGGTGATCGGCATCGGGGCCGGTGACGCGACCGACGGTCAGGTCCTGGTCTTCCACGACCTGCTCGGCATCTATGACGGCCACGTGGCCCGCTTCGCCAAGCGCTATGCCGACGTCCGCTCCCACATGGTGGCCGGCCTGGCCCAGTACGCCGACGAGGTCCGGCACCGGACGTTCCCCGCCCCCGAGCACTTCTACTCGATCGACGACGACGAGCTCGAGCGTTTCCGCGCGGGTCTGTCGTGACCGATCGCTGACCAACCGGCCCGGGCGCGGGTCGCCGAGAGATTAGGATCCATGGCGCCGATGCCGCGCTTCACGCACGTGTTCGCCCCCCGCGACCGGGTCTACTTCGAACTGTTCGAGGAGGCGGGGCGCAACATGTTCCAGGCCGCCTCGCTGCTGTCAGAGCTGCTCTCCAGCTGGCCCGACGACCGGCAGCTGGCCAGCGAGATCCTCGACCTCGAGCACGAGGGCGACCGGATCACCCACGAGATCATCGACCGGCTGAACCACACGTCGGTGACCCCGATCGACCGGGAGGACATCCTCGCGCTCGCCTCGGCGCTCGACGATGTGGTCGACTACGTCGAGGAGGTCGCCGACTACCTCGGCCTGTACAAGATCGAGGCTCCGATGGAGCAGTCCCTGCACCTGGCCCGGGTGCTCAAGGACGCCACCCACCAGATCGCCGAGGCGCTCTCGCGCCTGCGTGGCTTCGAGGACATCTCCGCCTACACCGTCGAGGTCAACCGCCTGGAGAACGAGGGCGACCGGATCACGCGCGAGGCCGTCGCCTCGCTGTTTGACGGCGGGATCGACCCGATGGTGGTGATCCGCTGGAAGGACCTGTTCGAGCGCCTCGAGGCCGGCGTCGACGCGACCGAGCGCGCCGCCAACATCATCGAGGGCATCGTCATCAAGAACTCCTGAGACGTCCGCGACGGCGACGCGGTACGCTGACGGACCACTTTCGGCCACGAAAAGCCGAAAGTTGGCCCATCACGTGCCAGATGGCGTTAGGATGCCGTCGGCACAACTGAGGAGGAGGAGAAGAGATGTGGCAAGGAATGCGTCGGCACGGGCTGGCAGGGCTCGTCGTCCTCGCGGCGATGGCCGCTGTGGCGCCCGTCGCGTCGGCGTCGATCACGCCGACGATCACGCCTGCGTCGACCGCCCCGGTCGCCGCCGGCTCGACCGGAAGCCTCGGGCTTGACCTGAAGTTCGCCCCGTCGTCGGGTGACTCACCCGACGCCGTGACGCTCAACCTCCCCGCCGGAGTCCTCGCCAACACCTCGGTGGACGGCGGCGCCTGCCTGCAGACCGCCGACATCACCGGCTCGACCTGCCAGATCGGATCCGGCGACGTCGTCGCCGACGCGCTCGGATACATCCCGATCACGACCGCGGTCAACTTCTACCTCGTCCCGCCCCCGGCCCCCGGCGATCTCGCCGGCCTGGCCGTCGCCGACACCACGGGCGACCAGATCGGGGCCACCGACGCGATCTCGATCCGCCCCACCGGCAACCCCGACGGCGTCGGCGTCACGTTGAGCCTCGTGCTCCCCAACACGCTGGACGGGACCTCGATCTCGGTCACCGAGATCGACTCCACCTTCTCCGCGGTGCGCTTCCCCGCGACCTGCCCGGCGACGCCGGCGAGCATCACCGAATCGGCGAACTCCTACGCGAACCCAACGGTCGAGTCGGCCTCCACCCCGCTTGCGGTCACCGGCTGCGCGGCGCTGCCCTACTCGCCGACGTACGCGCTGGCGGCGACCCGCGATTCGACCGACAAGCAGGTCAAGCTGACCACGACGATCACGCAGGCCGCCAACGAGTCGCCCAACGCGTCGGTGTCGCTGGCCTTCCCGCTGGCGGTGCTCACACCCTCGATCAGCGCCCTGAAGGAGCTGTGCAGCGCCGGCCCGGCCAGCGGGCAGTGCACCCCCGTGGGCAGCGCGACCGCCAGCTCGCCGTTCTATCCCACGCCGCTCACCGCCCAGGCCTACCTCACGGGATCGCTGGAAGGTCTGAGCCTGACGCTCGTGTTCCCGGCCCCGTTCCCGCTCACGCTCGTCGGGAGCGTCGACCTCAAGAACAACGTGACGACGTTCACCGGCCTGCCGGACATCCCGCTCACCAACCTGACGGTGACCCTCAACAGCGGGACCGACGGCCTGTTCTCCTCCAGCTGCGCCACGCCCTCGGGCACCTCGACGGCGACCCTCGGCGACCAGAACGGCGACAAGACGGTCAAGGTGCCCAGCTCGTTCTCGGTCGCGGGCTGCGCCGCGTCGTCGACCGGCTCCGGGACGAGCTCGGGCACCACGACGTCGGCGCCGCGCCTGACCAGCACGAAGGTCTCGGGTCTGAAGGCGGGCAAGCCGTCGCTGCGCTTCAAGGTCACCGTCCCCGCCAAATCCCCCAAGCTCCGGTCGTTGACCGTCGCGCTGCCCTCAGGGGTGTCGTTGGTGCGTCACCGCGTGCACGGCAAGCTCACGCTCACCGGGATCTCGCTCAAGGGCGGCACGCTGAAGTCCGCGACGGTTTCGAAGGGACGCCTGGTGATCACCCTCAAGAAGGCGGTCTCGAGCGTCACCGTGACCGTCAAGCCGGCGGCGCTGAAGGAGTCCGCCGCCCTGAAGGCCAAGGCGACGGCCAAGTCCAAGAAGAAGCGGCTCGCGAGCCTGAAGCTCACGGTGATCACCACGAACACCAAGGGCAAGCACGCGACCGTCCACGTCCTGATCAAGAGCCTGGGCCTGTAGCCGGGAATCGGAGAAAGGAACTCAGATGAGACTCTGGCAACGTGCTCTGGGCGGCCTCGCCGCCCTCATCGCCGCCGCCGTCCTCGCCCCCGCGGCGCTGGCGTCCACCACCCCGTCGATCACGCTGAACCAGAGCGCTGGCCAGCAGGCGGGTTCAAGCGCCAACCTCGGCCTGACGCTCAATTTCACGAACACCGGCAGCGACTCGCCCGAGCACCTCGTGCTCAACCTCCCGCCCGGTCTGCTGGCCAACACGGCCCAGAACGGCGGGTCGTGCCTGCAGCGAACCCAGCTGAGCGGAACCGCCTGCGAGATCGGCACCGGCGTGGTCACCTCCGACCTCGACCCGCTCGGGCTGCACCTGCCGATCATCTCTCAGCTCGCCCCCGCCCAGAACGTGGTCTTCTACCTGGTGCCGCCCCCGAGCCCCGGCGACCTGGCCGGACTGGTCGTCTATGACACCGGCATCCTCATCCACGGACAGCTCGGCCCGACGGCGGACATCAAGATCCGCCCGACGGGCGATCCGCTCGGAGTCGGCGCGACGATCAACCTGACGCTTCCCGATCGCGTCACCGTGCTCAACAGCGTGAGCCTGCAGATCTCGGTCGAGAAGATCCAGTCGACCTTCCTGGGCCTGCGCTATCCGAGCACGTGCCCCAGCACCCCGGCCGCCCTCAGCGCGACCGTCGACAGCTACCAGGACACCACCGTGCACCCGCTCAGCGCGCCGCTGGCGGTGTCGGGCTGCTCCTCGCTGTCCTACGCGCCGCAGTTCTCGGTCTCCGCCAGCCGCGACAGCGCCGACCATCAGGTGTCGCTGGCGACGAACATCACCGAGAGCGCCACTCAGGCGCCCAGCCGCTCGGTGGCGCTCGCGTTCCCCACGTCGGTCTTCGGACCGAACCTGGCCGCGCTCGGCGCGCTGTGCCCGACGGTGTCGGCCAGCTGCCCCCAGGTCGGCTCGGTGACCGCGACCTCGCCGCTGTACCCGGTCGCACTCTCGGGCAAGGCCTACCTGTCGGGCAACAGCAGCGGGCTGCTGCTGACGCTCGTGTTCCCGACACCGTTTCCGCTGACGCTGACCGGGTCGATCAACCTCCTGAACAACAGCGCGTCGTTCACCGGCCTGCCGGACATCCCGCTGTCCAGCCTCCAGGTGACGCTCAGCGGCGGCAGCCGCGGCCTGTTTGCCACCACCTGTCAGACCCCGTCGGGGACGGCCACCGCCGGACTCACCGACCAGAACGGCGATCAGTCGCGCAACCTGTCGGCGACGTTCAGCGTGGTGGGCTGCCCCGGCGTCACCAGCAGCGCCGGGGGCACGAGCGGCACCGGCGGCGGGACCTCCGGCGGCGCCGGCGGGAGCGCCGGCTCGGGCAGCGCGAGCGCGTCGGCGGGCGGCACGCACCTGGTCGCCAAGTCGATCTCCGGCCTGCAGAAGGGCAAGCCCACGCTGACCTTCCTGGTCTCGGTGTCCAAGACGTCGCCCAAGGTCACCGGCCTCACGGTTGCGCTGCCCTCGGGACTGAGCTTCACCCGCCACCGGGTCAAGAAGCAGCTCAAGGTGACGGGGGTCTCGCTCTCAGGCGCGGCGATCAAGTCGCTCGCGCTGTCGCACGGGCACCTGGTGATCACGTTGAAGAAGGCGGCCGCCAAGGTGACGGTCAAGCTCAGCCCATCAAGCGTGCGTGAGAGCAGCGCGACACGCTCCCGCGCCGAGAAGAAGAAGCTCAAGAGCCTGAAGCTCAAGGTCACGGTGCGCAACGCCAAGAAGAAGACCCGCGCGCTGACGGTCACCGTGACCAACCTGCACCTCTGACGGGCGCCGTTCCCGGCGGCTCGCGCGCCCGTCCCCCGGACGCGCGAGCCACTGCCCCCGCCACCCGCTCGCGGCCGGCTCAGGCGCCTGGGATCGACCGGATGACCCGCGCCGGCGCGCCGGCCGCAATCGAGTACGCCGGCAGATCGCGGGTGACGACCGAGTTGGCTCCGATCACGCAGCGCTCGCCGACCGTCACGCCGCCGGTGACCACGACGTTGGCCCCGCACCACACGTTGTCGCCGATCCGGGTCGGTCCCTTGGTCGTGAACCCCTGCCAGGTGATCGGTCGCTGCAGGTCGTCGAAGCGGTGGTCGGCGTCACTGACGAAGCAGCCGTTGGCGAACATGCAATGGTCGCCGATCTCGACGAGCTCCAGCGCCGCCACCATCACCCCCAGGTTCAGGAAGGTCCCGGCACCGATGCGAACCCGTGCCCGCCCCGGCGCGGTGATCCACACCCCGGGCTCCAGCAGCGTGTCGTGCCCGATCTCCAGACGCCCGTCGGTCAGCGCCTCCAGCACGTTGCCGTGGATCGGCCAGCGGGCAAACGCCCCGCGGCGCATCAGCTCCCAGTGGATCCGGGCCCGGTTCCAGGGCAGCGTGTTGCGCTCATACCACCGCCATTTCTGCGCCCACAGCTTCAGCTGCGCGGCCGTCACGGCTCCCACCGGCGGCTGCGGAGGTGGGCCGGCCGGATCAGAACCGGCCCCGCGACCCGGACCGGTCGTCACCGCTGCGCGGTGGCGCGGGCGCGGCGCGGGGCGCCGTTGGTCGTGCTCGCGCCGTTGGACCCGGGCGTGGCGCGCGGCTTGGCCGACGGCTTGGGGCGAGGAGACTTCCCACCCCGTGGGGGACGCACCGGCAGCATCGGCGCGAGGAACTGCCCGGTGTAGGAGCCCGCGACCCGCGCCACGTCCTCCGGGGTCCCCTGGGCGACCACCCGTCCCCCCTCGTCACCGCCCTCGGGTCCCAGGTCGATCAGCCGGTCAGAGACCTTGATCACGTCGAGGTTGTGCTCGATCACGACGATCGAGTTGCCGGCCGAGACCAGCGTCTGGAGCACCTCGAGCAGGCGCTGGATGTCGGCGAAGTGCAGGCCGGTCGTCGGCTCGTCGAGGATGTACATGGTGCGACCGGTGGCGACCTTGCTGAGCTCCGCCGCGAGCTTGACCCGCTGGGCCTCTCCTCCCGACAGCGTCGTCGCCGGCTGACCGAGTCGCATGTAGCCCAGCCCCACGTCGAAGAGCGCCTGGACGCGGCGCTTGATCTTGGGGATGTGCGCGAAGAACGCGAGCGCGTCCTCGATCGGCATCTCCAGCACGTCGGCGATCGTCTTGCCCTTGAAGCGCACCTCGAGCGTCTCGCGGTTGTAGCGCTTGCCGTGGCACTGCTCGCACGGCACGTAGACGTCGGGCAGGAAGTGCATCTCGATCTTGATCTGGCCGTCGCCCCGGCACACCTCGCAGCGCCCGCCCTTGACGTTGAACGAGAACCGGCCGGGCTTGTAGCCGCGTGCCCTCGCCTCCTGGGTCTTGGAGAACAGCTCGCGGATCTGATCAAACAGCCCGATGTAGGTCGCCGGATTCGAGCGCGGGGTACGGCCGATCGGCGACTGGTCGACGCTGATGACCTTGTCCAGCTGGTCCAGGCCGGTCACCCGCTTGTGGGCGCCCGCGCGGGTCCGCGCGCGGTTCAGGACGTTGGCGGCGGTCTTGAGCAGCACCTCGTTGACGAGCGTGGACTTGCCCGAGCCCGACACCCCCGTGACGCTGCACAGCACGCCGAGGGGAACCTTGACGTTGATCGTCTGCAGGTTGTTCTCGGTCGCCCCCTCGATCGCCAGGTACCCCGACGGGGTGCGCCGCCGGGGCGGGATCTCGATCGTCCGCGTGCCGGCGAGAAACTGGCCGGTCAGCGAGTCGGCGACCTGCTCGACCTCGGCGGCGCTGCCCTGCGCGACGACGTGGCCGCCGTGCTCGCCGGCCCCGGGGCCGATGTCGACGATGTGATCGGCGGCGCGCATCGTGCCCTCGTCGTGCTCGACGACGAGCACCGTGTTGCCGAGGTTGCGCAGCCGCTCGAGGGTCGCGATCAGCTTCTCGTTGTCACGCTGGTGCAGGCCGATCGACGGCTCGTCCAGGATGTAGAGCACCCCGACCAGCGACGAGCCGATCTGGGTGGCGAGTCGGATCCGCTGCGCCTCACCTCCCGACAGGGTCGCCGACGCGCGGTCCATCGACAGGTAGCCGATCCCGACGTTCTCCAGGAACTGCAGCCGCTCCTCGATCTCGCGCAGCACCAGCCGGGCGATCCGGCGGTCGTGCTCGGAGAACTCCCGCGCGCGGATCCAGTCCAGCGCCCGGCGGGCCGACAGCGCGCAGAACTCATGGATCGCCGTGCCGTCGACGAGCACCGCCCGGGACTCGGGACGCAGCCGGGCGCCCTTGCAGTCCGGACACGGTCGCAGCGTCATGTACTCCTCGATCTTCTCCCGCGCGAACTCCGAATCGGTCTCGCGGTAGCGACGCTCGAGGCTGGAGACGATCCCCTCGAACTGCGTCGCGTAGGACCGCCGGCGGCCGAAGCGGTTGCGGTAGGAGACCTGGATCCGCTCGCCCCCGGTCCCGTACAGGAAGAACTCCCGGGCATCGGGCGCCAGCTCCTGCCACGGCGTCTCGAGGTCGACGTCGTAGCGCTCGGAGATCGCCTGGATGAGCTGGTCGTAGTAGTTCGACGCACTCGCCGCCCACGGCGCGATCGCCCCCTCGCCGATCGACAACGCCGGATCGGGGACGACGAGGTCGGGATCGATCTCCATCTGGGAGCCGAGCCCGGTACAGCGCGGACACGCGCCATGCGGCGCGTTGAACGAGAAGATCCGCGGCTCGAGCTCGACGAGGCTCGGTCCGTGCACCGGACAGGCGAACTTCTCCGAGAAGGTGAGGACCTCGACCGGCGTGGAGTCGACCAGCTCGATCTCCACGAGCCCGTCGGCGAGCGCCACCGCGGTCTCGATCGAGTCGGCGAGCCGCTTGCGCAGATCGTGCTTCATCACGAGGCGGTCGACGACGACCGAGATGTCCTGCTTGAACTTCTTGTCGAGCACGATCTCCTCGTCGAGCCGGCGCAACTCCCCGTTGACCTTGACCCGTCCGAAGCCCTCCGTCCGCAGCTCCTCGAACTGCTTGGCGAACTCGCCCTTGCGACCGCGCACGATCGGCGCCATCACCATGAACCGCGTGCCCTCCGGGAGCTCCATCACCTTGTCGATGATCTGCTCGGCCGACTGCCCGGAGATCGGTCGCCCGCACACGTGGCAGTGGGGGTGCCCGATGCGCGCCCACAGCAGGCGCAGGTAGTCATAGATCTCGGTGACCGTGCCGACCGTCG
>CAZZYU010000062.1:0-19588 GCA_964658375.1 uncultured Acetobacteraceae bacterium
GTGGTACCTGCTGCCCGCCGACGAGCGCTGGCGGATCATGCAGGAGCACATCAAGGTCGGCCGCGAGTACCCGTCGATCGACCTCAACACGAGCTACTCGTTCGGACTGGACGACCAGGAGTTCGTCGTCGCCTTCGAGACCGACAATCCCGCCGATTTCATGGATCTCGTCCAGCGGCTGCGCACGACCGAGTCGAGCAACTACACGCTGCGCGACACCCCGACGTTCACCTGCATCTCGTGCTCATTGGAGCGCGCTCTCGGCGCGCTGGACGGCACGACGATGGCGCTCAGCGCTTGATGAGCAGCCGGCCACCCGGGGCTTGAACCGCACCGACCAGCTGGCGCCGCCACTTCGCGGCGCCGGACGCCGTCTTTCAGACCGCGGAGACCTCTTCCTCGTCCGCGACGCGGAACGAGGAGCCGCAGCCGCAGGCGGCGATGACGTTCGGGTTCTCGACCTTGAAGCCGGCGCCCTGCAGGCCGTCGACGAAGTCGACGATCGAGCCCGACACGTAGGGCAGGCTCGGCGTGTCGACGAGGAGACGGATCCCCTTGTCCTCAAAGACGGAATCCCCGTCACGCTGCTCATCGAAGGCGAGCGCGTACTGAAAGCCCGAGCATCCACCGCCGCGTACCCCGACCCGGAGGCCGGCTGTGTCGGCGACCGCGCTCTGCGCGGCGAGGAACTCACGGACCTTGTCAGCGCCCTTGTCTGTGAGAGTGATCATTGCTTCACGAAGTATAGCGGTGGCTCGCTACCCTTAGCTGGTGCCCGCAACTCCAGAGGAGATCAGGGAGCGTATCGAGGCCGGGATCCCCGGCGCGCAGGCCAGTGTGACCGGCGACGGACACCATTTCAACGCGACCGTGAGCTCGCCCGCATTCACGGGCCTGTCGCGCCTCGCCCAGCACCGACTCGTCCACGACGTGTTCGGCGAGGAGCTGGGCGACCGGATCCACGCCCTTTCGATTCAGACCCGCACTCCGGCAACCGAGGAGACCCGATGACCGATCAGTCCACCAATCCGATGCGCGAGGCGATTGCCGAGGCGATCTCCGAGAACCCCGTGATCCTCTTCATGAAGGGCAACCCCGACGCGCCGGCGTGCGGATTCTCCGCCCGCACGGTGTCGATCCTGCAGTCGGTTGGCGCGAAGTTCGCCGCCGTCGACATCCTGCCCGATCCGCGGATCCGCCAGGAGCTGTCGGCGATCTCCAACTGGCCGACGATCCCGCAGCTGTTCGTCGACGGCGAGCTGGTCGGCGGATGCGACATCGTCACCGAGATGTATCAGTCCGGCGAGCTGTCGGAGGCGCTCGGCCACGCCGCACCCGGGGAGACGGCCGAGGCCGAGGCCGGGGTCCAGGCCGAGGCGACCGCGGTGTCCGCAGCGCCGCTGACGATCGAGAACCGGCTCTAGTTCTAGTCGGCCGCGACGCGCGGGTTCTCCGGCGTCGCCTCCGCCGGGCGGGGCGGCGTCTCGGCGGCGCTCCGCGCTCGCCGGTGGGCGAGGTGCTCCACGATCCGCCGCGAGTCGCAGATGATCTCTCCCTCCAGGACGAGCACCGGCACTCGGCGCTGACCGCTCAGGGCCTGGACTTCGGGCCGACGTGACCGGCGCTGGGGGACCGGCACGGCGTCAAAGGCGATCCCGTCGCGGCGCAGCGCCCGAGCGACCCGGCCGCACGGACACAGCCAGTCGGTGGGTGTGGTGCAGCGATAGAGGGTGGCCATGGGCGCTCACGCCCCTCGCCGCGCGTGGCGCCTAGCCGCGGCGCAGGCGCCCGAAGGTGAGCGCCCCGAGGGCGGCGATGCCGCCGCCGATCACGAACCCCGCCGCGGCGGCCCCGATCAGCACCTTTGGCTCGTACTGGCGCAGCTGAGCGCGCCAGTCGGTGACCTTGGCGACCTCGGTGCGCAGCTGCGCCACCGCGGTGCCGAGCTCCTCGCGGTTGCGCTCGATCGAGTCCCGGATCTCCTCCGGCGTCCTGGACGCCATCAGGTCGTATCCCCCGAGGACACCGTCGCGCGGATCTTCTTGGCCTCGTCGATCGCCATCTTCGGCGTCGGCGCGCCGACCTTCAGCTTGCGCCACGCGAACAGGAAGGCGAACACGGCGAGCGCGAGCAGCGCGACGAACACGACGGCGAACCCGATCCACGGGTGGCCGGTCGCCTCGGAGATCGCCCAGGCGACGGTCTCCAGACCGAAGATCAGCGCGAACACGCCGAACACCGCGCCGACCGCGACCGCCGCGGCGCCGCGCGCGATCGAGGAGACCTTGGTGACGACCTCGGCCTTGGCGAGCTCGATCTCCTCCCGGACCAGGAGCGACACCTTCTCCGAGACCTCGGAGACGGCGGCACCCAGGCTGTCGGGCCGGGGATCGGGGGGCGGTTCAGCGGGCAAGGCGCTTGAGGATCAGGGCCGCGACGAGGCCGCCGGCGAAGGCGGCGCCGACGGCGACCTCCGGCCGGTCGACGGCGATCTCGGGAAGGCCGTGGGGGTTGGGATGGCCAGAGGCGGTGAGCGGCGGGTCCACACTCGCGGCCGGCGTGTCGGCGACCGGCGGAGGGCTGACGACCGCCGGCGTCTGCGCAGCTGCCGGCGCGCTGGGCTCGGCCGCCACCTCGGTATCGGCGGGCGCGGCCGGCACCGCGGGCGTGCCCGAGGGCGACGCCGGGTCCTGAGATTCGTCGGTTGTCACTCCGGGGGCTCTTCGCCGAACACGCGCATCCAGATCAGCGCCGCCAACCGCGTGGCCACGAGACCCGTGATGGCAGTGGTGCCGGCGAGCACACCGGACCAGAGCAGACGTTTGACCAGCGGGCTCTCAGTCATGGCGTGGGATTGAAGCAGACTCGCCGGAGGCTCACCCGGCGCGGCGTTGCAGACCGTCGCAGATCGTGTCCACGACCATCGACTTGGCCCGCTCGAACTCCGGGTCCCCCACCGGCTGGTCGTCGAAGATCCAGCCGGTGAGCATCTGCTCGATCGAGCCGTAGAACACCTGGGCGGCGAACTCGGGGGTGATCTCCGACCGGAACTCCCCCGTGCCCTGCGCACCGGCGACGATCGCGGCGATCCCCGCATAGGCCTCGCGGATCTTGGCCAGGTGGGTGCGGCCGAACGTATTGGCCGCGCGCGTGACCTCGACGACGATCACCTTCATCACGTCGGGATCGTGGCGGTAGGAGTCGATGATGAATCCGGCGACCGCCAGCAGCTGCTCGCGCGGCGGACGGCCCGACGCGTCGGCCTCGGCGATCGCGGCGAGCATCACGTCCCAGCGTTCGAGGAACAGCGTGTCGAGGATCTCGTCCTTGGAGGAGAAGTAGTGGTAGACGAGGCCGTAGGCGACGCCGGCCTCGTCGGCGATGTCCGACACCCGACACGTGTGAAAGCCCTGGCGGGCGAACACCCGGACGGCGGCGTCGAGGATCACCCGGCGCTTCTCGGCGGCCGCGGTGCTCACACCCCCACCTCCCACGCGTAGGTCTCGGGACGGCGGCGGCTCAGGCTCGGCAGCCGCTCGCGGATCGCATCCTGCGCCGCGAAGTCGAGCTCGGCGACGATCGCGGTCTCGGTGTCAGGCGCGCAGGCGAGCACGACGCCCCACGGGTCGACGATCATCGAGCGACCGCCCGAGCGGGTGCCGCCGGGGTGCTCCCCGATCTGGTTGGGGGCGACGACGAAGCACTGGTTCTCGATCGCGCGAGCGCGCAGCAGCACCTCCCAGTGATCGCGCGTGGTCGGCAGGGTGAACGCGGAGGGCACGGTGAGCACCGCGGCACCACGCAGGGAGAGGATCCGGTACAGCTCGGGGAAGCGCAGGTCAAAGCACACCGACATGCCGAGCCGGGTGCCGTCCTCCAGGTCGGAGGTGACGATCTCCTCACCGGCGATGAAGGCGCGTGACTCGGCGTGCACCATGCCGTCGATCTCGACGTCGAACAGGTGGATCTTGCGATACACCGCCCGCAGCTCGCCGTCGGGGCCGAAGTGGGCGCTCGTGTTGGCGCCCTTCTCCCCGGTCGTCTCATAGAACGAGCCGGCGACGAGGTCCACCCCGAGCTCGCCGGCGGTGCGCCGAGCCCAGTCCATCGCCGGTCCGTGCAGCGTGTGGGCGTCTTCGCCCAGGTGGTCGCGCGGGGGGAGCGGACCCATGTAGGTCCAGGTCTCCGGCAGGACGATCAGCTCGGCGCCGAGACCGGCCGCCATCCGGACCAGCCGGTCGGCCGTGTCGAGGTTGCGGTCGACATCGTCGGTCGCGTTGAGTTGAATGGCTCCGGCGCGCATCGGGTCGACGGACTCCCTTCCTCGATTGACCAGTCAGTCAGCCGGCAACGATAGCGGCGCCGTGCTACGGCGCCTGATCGCCCTCGGACCCGACCGCGCCGGTCGCATGCAGCGCCGCGATCTCGTCCGGCGCGTACCCGGCGCTCGCCAACAGCTCGTCGGTGTGCTCCCCGCACGCCGGGGCGGGCGCGCGCGCCGGCTCACCGGGCGTGCGGCTCAGGGCGATCGGGAGGCCGAGCTGGCGCACCGGTCGCTCGATCCCCGGCTGGCGCAGGGAGACGACCATCTCGCGGTGGGCGACCTGCTCGGAGGCCAGCGCCTCGTCGAGATCCAGCACCGGCTCCAGGCAGCAGTCGTGCTCGGAGGCAAAGATGCGCCAGGCCTCCCGCGTGCGCCCGGCGATGATCTGCGCGACCTCGGCATGAGCCTCGGAGCCCGGGGGGTCGAAGGCGTGCCCGATCAGGTCGGACCGCCCCACCCCCTCACACCAGGCGGCCCAGAACTGCGGCTCCAGGGCGCCGAGGGTCACCCAGCCGTCGGCGCACGCGTAGGGCCGGTAGCAGACACAGCGCCCGCCAAGTCCGAGCTCGCCGCGGCGCGGCGCCCGGCCGGTGGCGAAGAACTCGGCCGCGACCATCGTCAGCCAGGCCAGCGAGCCGTCGAACATCGAGCAGTCGACGAGCTGCCCGAGCCCGGAGCGGTCGCGCTCGCGCAGCGCCACGAGGATCCCGATCGCCGCCGTCAGCGCGCCGCCCCCCAGGTCGGCGATCTGCCCCGCCGACTGAGCCGGGGGGCCGTCGGCGTCGCCGCTCAGTCCGAGCAGACCGTTGAGACCGAGGTAGTTGAGGTCGTGACCCGGGCGGTCGCGCAGCGGCCCATCCTGGCCGTAGCCGGTGATCGCGCAGTAGACGAGGCCCGGGTTGGCCTCCGCGAGCCGGTCATAGCCGACCCCGAGGCGCTCCATCACGCCCGGCCGAAACGACTCCAGCACGACGTCGGCGCCCGCCGCCAGGCGCAGGAACGCATCGCGCCCGCCCTCGGACTTGAGGTTCAGCGCGATCGAGCGCTTGCCGCGGTTGAGCGCCAGGAACGGCGCACCGCGGGCGGTCGGATCCCCGCCCTCGTAGACCGGCCCCGACAGACGCAGGTAGTCCCCGACTCCGGTGTCCTCGACCTTGATCACGTCCGCCCCGAAGTCGGCGAGCAGCAGCGAGCAGAAGGGGCCGGGCAGCAGCCGGCTGAGGTCCAGGACGGTCAGCCCCGCCAGCGGCAGCGTGGACGCGGCGCTCACGCCGGCGGCACACGTTGGTCGACTCCGCGCTCGCCATGACCCGCTCCGGACCCGGGGGCGGCGATCCCGAGCAGCGAACGAGCCTCCGCGACGGTCGCCGGCCGGCGTCCGGCGGCCTCGGTGAGCCGCCGCGCCTGGGCGATCAGCTCGCCGTTGGAGCGGGCCGGTGTGCCGTCGGGCAGGTAGAAGTTGTCCTCCAGTCCGACCCGGATCGAGCCTCCGAGGGTGAGCGCGGCGGCGACCATGCGCCACTGGTCACGGCCGATCCCGATCACGCCCCAGTGGTGCGTGACCCCGGCCCAGACCTCGCGCAGGTTGTCGGCCATCGTCGCCAGGTTGCGGGCGGTCGCCGGAATGCCCCCCAGCACGCCCATGATGAAGTCCGCGTGCAGCGGCGCCTGCAGCAGGCCCATGTCGACCAGCGGAGCGAGCGCGCCGACGTGGCCGACATCGAAGCACTCGTGCTCGGGCTTGATGTCGAGGCTGCGCATCGCCCGCAGGAGCTCGACGATCTCCCCAAACGGGTTGGCGAAGACGAACTCAAAGACGAAGTCCCGCCGCGAGCGCGAGTACTTGGCGTAGTTGAGCGAGCCCATGTTCAATGCCGCCACCGCCGGCCGGCACGCCCGCAGGTAGTCGACGCGCCGCGCCACCGAGACGCCGACCGTGCCGGTGGAGAAATTGATGATCGCCGCGTCGCCGATCTCGGCCCGGATCGCGTCGCTGATCGCCAGGTAGTCGGCGACCTCGTGGCTGGGCCTCCCGTCCGGGGTCCGGGCGTGGATGTGGATGTGCACGCCGCCCTCGTCGACGATCCGCCGAGCCTCGGCGGCGTACTCCTGCGGCGTATACGGGATCGCCGGACACTGCGCGCGGTCGGCCAGCGCGCCGGAGATCGCACACGTGATGATCGCGGGATCGTCGACGCTCATGGCCGGGCGAGGCCGATCACACCGGGACGACGCCGTTGCGCTTGAACGGCCGGTCCACGCGCTTGCCGGCGGCCATCTCCAGGCCGCGGCAGATCGTCGCCCGGGTCTCGCGGGGGTCGATCACGTCGTCGACCATGTCGTTGCCGGCGGCGACGTAGACGTCGATGATCTTGCGGTACTCGGCGATCAGCTGCGCGCGCGTCGCCTCGGGGTCCTCGGCCTCGGCGACCTGGCGGCGGAACACGATCTCGACCGCGCCCTCGGCGCCCATCACCGAGATCTCCGCCGACGGCCAGGCGACGATCAGGTCGGGCTCGTAGGCGCGCCCGCACATCACGTAGTAGCCGGCGCCGTAGGCCTTGCGCAGCACGACCGTGATCTTCGGCACCGTCGCGTTGGCGGTGGCGTAGAGCATCTTGGCCCCGTGGCGGATGATCCCGGCCTGCTCGACCTTGGTGCCGACCATGAACCCGGGAACGTCCATCAGGTAGACGAGCGGGATCCCGAACGCGTTGCAGAGGTTGATGAACCGCGCCGCCTTGTCGGCGGAGTCGTTGTCCAGGATGCCGCCGAGCCGGCGCGGCTGATTGGCCACGATCCCCGCGGGACGGCCGCCGAAGCGGGCCAGGCAGGTGATGATCGTGCGCGCGAACTGGGGCTTGAGGTCAAACCACTCGCCGTCGTCGACGATCCGCCTGATCACGTCGTACATGTCATAGGGCTGCCGGTTGGAGTCGGGCAGCACGTCGAGCAGCTCCTCGTCGGCGCGGTCGATCGGGTCCTCGGTCATCCGGACCGGCGCCGCCTGCTCACAGTGCGACGGGAAGTAGCTCAGGTAGCGCTTGATCGCGGCGATGCACTCGGGGTCGTCGGCCACCTCGAGGTCGCCGACCCCGGACGTGCGGCAGTGCACCCGCGAGCCGCCCAGCTGCTCCTGGGTCACGTCCTCGCCGATCGCCGCTCGCACGAGGTGGGGTCCGGCGAGCGCCATCGAGCCGCGCCCGGCGACCATCGGCACGAAGTCGGCCAGGCCGGGGATGTAGGCGGTGCCGGCGGCGCACGGGCCCATCAGCGCCGCCACCTGCGGGATCACGCCCGAGTTGACGACCTCCTCGCGGAACAGGTGCCCGGAGCCGGCGAACAGCGAGCCGACCGCCTCCTGGATGCGGGCGCCGGCGGAGTCCAGCAGCCAGACGAGCGGGATCCGCTTGGTCAGCGCCAGCTCGCGCAGGCGGGTCACCTTCAGCTCGCCGGTCATTCCCATCGAGCCGGCCATCACGGTGAAGTCGTAGGCGACGACCGCGCACAGGCGCCCGTCGACCTTGCCGTAGCCGGTGATCACGCCGTCGGCGGGCGCGTCGCGGCCATCCATCGCGCGCTGGGAGAAATGCGGGCGGCCGTGCAACCCGAGCTCGACGAACGTGCCGGCGTCGATCAGCAGCTCGATCCGCTCCCGCGCCGTGAGCTTGCCGGCTGCGTGCTGGGCCTGCACCTTCTGCTCCCCCCCGCCGAGCCGGATCTGCTCACGCCGGGCGTCCAGGTCCTCGGCGAGCGGGCGCAGCAGGCTGGTGGTGTGCGAGTCGGCGGCCATGGCGCAGGTGCGGACGCGAACCGTATCGCTCCCGCGGCTACCGCCCGGTCCACACCGGGTCGCGCTTCTCAAAGAACGCGCGCACGCCCTCCTGGATGTCCTCGGTGGAGAGCGCGATCGTCAGCTGGGCGCGCAGGAAGTCCAGCGCCTCGTCAAAGCCCATGTCCTGCTGGGCGAACAGCGCGTCCTTGCCGAGCTTCATCAGCACCGGCGACTTGGCCGCCAGCGTCGCCGCCCACTGCGCGACGGCGGCGTCGAAGTGCTCGGGGGCGACGACGCGGTTGACGATCCCGATCCGCTCGGCCTCGGCGGCGGGGATCTGCTCCCCGAGCAGCATCAGCTCGGTGGTCTTCTTGCGCCCGACGTTGCGGTAGATGAGCGCCATGATCATGAACGGGAACAGCCCGACATTGATCTCCGGGGTGCCAAAGCGCGCGCCCTCCTTGGCGAGCACCAGATCGCAGGCGAGCGCCAGTCCGAGGGCGCCGGCGAGCACGTGTCCGTTGGCCGCGCACAGCGACGGCTTGCCCAGCCGGCCCAGCAGCCGGAACGCCTCCGGGAAGCGCTCGTTGGCGACGTGCTTCTGCGCAAGCGAGGCGTCGGCGGCGAACCCTCCGAGGTTGCCGCCACTGGAGAAGACCGTCGCGTGGGTGGAGGTCAGAACGAGGCAGCGCACCGCGTCGTCGCGATGCGCGGCGCCGAGCGCATCGATGAGCTCTGAGAGCAGCGCGTCGGACAGGGCGTTGCGAGTCTCGGGGTCGTTGAGCGCCAGCGTCGCCACGCCGTCGGCGACGTCATAGGTGATCTTCTCGTAGTGCATGGGGCAAGGCTAGGGATCTGGCGGTAGCGTCCGTCCCCTCGCCGCGCTTCGCGGCGCCCCGAGGAGGAGGAAATCGATGGCCACCGCAGATGTCGTCAAACCCGATCACGCCGCCGCGCGCCGGCACTTCATCTTCACCGACGAGCACGAGCAGCTGCGCGAGTCGATCCATCGCTTCGTGGTCGCCGAGCTGGCGCCGCACGCGCTGGAATGGGAGCGCGACACGTTCCCGGACTCGGTCTTCCGGCGCATGGGCGAGCTCGGGTTCCTCGGTCTCGACAAGCCCCCGGCCTACGGCGGGCAGGGCGGGGACTACGCCACCAGCCTGGTGCTCGCCGAGGAGATGGCCCACGTCGGCTCCGGCGGGGTGGCGATGGGCGTGGCCGTCCAGACCGACATGTGCCTGCCGCCGCTGCTGGCCCTCGGCACCGAGGCCCAGAAGCAGGAGTGGGCGGTTCCGGCGATCGCGGGACAGCGAATCCTGTGCCTGGGGATCACCGAGCCCGACGCGGGCTCTGACGTGTCGGGGATCCGCACCCGCGCGGTGCACGATCCCGACGCCGGCGAATACGTGATCAACGGGTCCAAGACCTACATCACCAACGGCCATCGCGCCGACGCGATCATCCTCGTCACCAAGACCGGGGACGGTGGGTCTGACTCCCGCCATGACGGCTTCACGCTGCTGATCGTGCCGATGGACGCCCCCGGCGTCGTGCGCGAGAAGAAGCTCGCCAAGCTCGGCATGCACTCCTCCGACACCGCGCTGCTGGCCTTCTCCGACGTCCGAGTGCCCGAATCGGCGGTGCTCGGCGAGGCCGGCAAGGGCTTCTACCACATCATGTGGGAGCTCCAGGGCGAACGGCTGATCGCCGCCGCCGGCGCGGTCGCGGGCGGCCAGCAGGCGTTTGACCGCACGCTCGCCTACGCGCAGGAGCGCCGCGCGTTCGGCCGCCCGATCGGGCACTTCCAGGTGATCCGGCACAAGTTCGCCGAGATGGCGACCAAGCTGGAGACCGCCCGCCAGATGGTCTATACGACCGCCTGGCGCTTCCAGAACGGTGACTATCCGGTGCGAGAGATCACGATGGCCAAGCTCTACGCCTCCCGGATCGCCGTCGAGGTCGCCGACGAGTGCATCCAGATCCACGGCGGCGCCGGCTACATGCAGGAGGTGGGGATCGAGCGGATCTGGCGCGACCTGCGGCTCAACCGGATCGGCGCCGGCACCGACGAGATCATGCTCGACGTGATCGGCCGCTCATACGGGCTGTAGCGCGCGGGCTGCCACCCCGCGGGCTGTCACGCGCGGGCTCAGGCTCAGATGCGCGCCCGCATATCGGGGGTAGCCTCGCACTGGTGACCTCCACACGCGGGCAGCTGTTGATCGCGGGGCCGACCCTGTCGGACCCCAACTTCGCGCGAACCGTGGTGCTGATCGTCGAGCACTCCGACGAGGGCGCGCTCGGGCTCGTGCTCAACCGGCCCTCGGAGACGACCGTCGGCGAGGCGGTCTCCGAGCTCGATCAGCTGCTCGACGCCGAGGAGCCGTTGTTCATCGGAGGCCCCGTCCAGCAGTCGGCGCTGATCGTGCTCGCCGAGTTCGCCGACGCTGAGCGGGCGGCGATGCTCGCCTTCGAGGACATCGGGGTGCTGGGGGGCGAGGACAACGAGGATCCCCCGCAGACGCGACGCGGCCGGGCGTTCGCCGGGCACGCCGGCTGGGGTCCCGGGCAGCTGGACGACGAGCTTCAGCGCGGCGACTGGATCCTGGAGCCCGCCCTGCGCGAGGACGCGTTCTCGGCCAGTCCGGACCAGTTGTGGCAGTCGGTGCTGACCCGCAAGGGCGGCAGCTACGCGCTGGTGGCGCGGATGCCGGCCGACCCGTCGGTGAACTGAGAAAAAGGGCAGGATCCGCGGTGCCTCACGACCACCCCGACACCGGCACCGGCGACGCTCATGCTCACGCCGGCCACACCCACGGTCCGTCGCGGGAGACCGAGCGCGGCGCGCTGAAGACGGCGCTCGCCCTGATCGCCGCCTACATGGTCGCCGAGGTCGTCGCCGGCGTGCTGACCTCGTCGCTGGCGCTGATCTCCGACGCCGCGCACATGCTCACCGACGCGGTGGCGCTCGCCGTCTCGCTGACCGCCGCCCGGCTGGCCGCGCGGCCCGCACAGGGCGCGATGACCTACGGGCTGGGGCGCGCCGAGATCCTGTCGGCCCAGGCCAACGGCGTCACCCTGCTCGTGCTCGGGGTGCTGATCGTCGTCGACGGGATCCGCCGCCTGTTCTCGGCGCCGACGATCGATGCGCTGCCCGTTCTGATCGTCGCGATCGTCGGGGTGGGGGTCAACCTGCTCGCCGTGGCCGTCCTCGCCCGCGGCTCGGGCGAGAACCGCAGCCTCAACGTCGAGGGCTCCTACCGGCACATCGTCACCGACCTGTATGGCTTCATCGCGACCGCGATCGCCGCCGTGGTGATCCTCGCCACCGGCTTTGAGCGCGCTGACGCGATCGCGTCGCTGATCATCGCCGGGCTGCTGCTGCACTCCTCCTACGGTCTCCTGGTGCAGTCCGGGCGCGTGTTCATGGAGGCCGCGCCGCCGGGGCTGGAGCCCGAGACGATCGGGCGGGTGCTCGCCGCCCAGCCCGGAGTGGTCGAGGTCCACGACCTGCACGTATGGGAGGTGACGTCGGGGTTTCCGGCGTTGTCGGCCCATATCGTCGTGCACGCCGGTGATGACTGCCACGAGCTGCGCCGCGAGCTGCAGCGCCTGGTCGGCGACCGCTTCGGCATCACCCATACGACACTGCAGGTCGACCACGAGGCCGGTCCTCAGCCGCCGCTGCAGATCGAGCTGCCCGGACACGCGCTGGCCGGCCCCGAGGCGCCGGGGTAGGATCGCCGCCATGCGGGTGGTCAAGCCGGGACCTGACCGGGAGGTGCCGCGCGGCATCGTCGGCGGAGCCGAGATCTCGCAGGCGACGGTCGGCGCGGCCAACATCTACATGGGGCGCTACCGGGTCCCCCCCGCGACGCGTTCGCTCCCGCACTACCACGACAATTGCGAGAGCTCGCTGTACATGCTCAGCGGCGGTATCCGGATCCTGTGGGGCGACCACCTGGAGCAGTCGGTCGAGCTCGAGGCCGGCGACATGCTCTACGTCCCCCCGGCGGTCACCCACGTCGTGCAGAACGTCTCGGCGACCGAGCCGGCCGAGTACGTCGTCGCCCGTGACTCGCCGCTGGAGGATGCCGTCATCGTCCCCTGGGCCCAGGAGCCGCGGTGACCGCCCGCGCCCGCGCATCGCTGACCGGCGCGGGTGGCGTGCCGATCGTCTGGCAGTCGTGGCTGCCCGACGGTCCGCCGGCGCGTGGCGTCGTCGTGATCGTCCACGGCCTCGGCGAGCATTCCGACCGCTACGACCACGTCGCCCAGCGGCTGGCCGCCGAGCGCCTGGCCGTCTACGCCCCTGACCACCGCGGCCACGGCCGCTCGGGCGGACCGCGGGCCGTCGTCGACGTCGATGACGTCGTCGCCGACATCGACCAGCTCGTCGTGCGCGCCGCGGCCGCGCACCCCGACCTGCCGGTGTTCATGCTCGGCCACAGCCTCGGCGGGATGGTCGCCGTCCAGTACGCCCTCGAGCACCAGGACCGTCTGGCGGGCCTCGTCCTGTCCGGCGCGCTGGCGGCCGTTCACGCCTCGCCGGCGCTGATCGGCGTCGGGCGGCTCCTCTCCGCGGTGGCTCCGCGCGCGCCGACGATCGCGCTGCGCTCCGAGCTGGTCAGCCGCGACCCGGCGGTGGTCGCCGCCTACCGGGCCGACCCGCTCGTCCACCACGGCCGGATCCCCGCGCGCACCGCGGCGCAGATCACCGAGACCGTGAGGACGTTCCCCGCCCGGGCCGGCGCGATCACGCTGCCGACGCTGATCCTGTACGGCACCGCAGACGGGCTGTGCCCGCCCTCGGGCAGCGTGATGCTCGCCGAGTGCCTGGGGTCAGAGGACGTCACCGTCCGCGCTTACGAGGACCTGTTTCACGAGATCCTCAACGAGCCCGAGCGCGAGACCGTGATCGACGACGTGGTCGCTTGGGTGAGCGCGCGGGTCGGTGGACACCGCGGAGGGGTGGGAGCGCTCAGCTGAGCGGACGCCCTGCGCCGAGCTCGCCGCGCCGGGCGGCGCGCAGCGAGCCGCGGGGGCCCAGCGAGGCCATCTCGCTGTGGATCGTCCGGATGCGCTCGAGGATGATGTCGGCGGCCTCCTGTTGATGCTCACGCGAGGGCTCGGCTTCGATCGGGAAGCGCAGCGGGACGCCGTAGCGGATGATCACCTTGGGCAGCCGGCCGCGCCTCCAGTTACGCGCCTGATGGGAGCCGAGGATCGCCACCGGGACCACCGGGGCGCCGGACTCCAGGGCCAGGCGCCCAATCCCCGGCTTGGCGCTGGCGGCGAGCTCACCGGTGCGTGACCGGCCGCCCTCGCAGTACATGCCGATCGCCCCGCCACGCTTGAGCACCGTGAACGCGGTGATGAACGCCTCCTCGTCGGCGACGCCGCGCCGGACGGGGAAGACCCCGCCGTGACTGAACACGTACTGCGGGATCGCCCCGGTGAACAGCTGGGACTTGGCCATGAACTGCACCCGGCGACGGATGAACCCGGCGCTGAAGAAATGGTCCATGAACGAGGCGTGGTTGGGCGCCAGGATGACCGGTCCGCCGGGCACGTTGGCGGAATCGATCGACCGCGCCCGGAACGTGATCAGCGCGTTGAGCACCGTGAACGTCCGGACCACCTCATAGATCCGCGCTTCGGGCTCACCCGCGCGCGTGCGCGCGTGAAAGCGGTCGAACTGCTGCGCCGGGCGCTCGTCGCGGTAGCGCTGCTCACGGATCTGGACGTCGGGCATCGTCGGCGACGATACCGCCGCGCCCGCGGGGCGCTCCCCGTCAGCCCTGGAGCGGGAGCACGAGCGTGGGCTTCTCGATGATGTGATCGGCGTTGATCGAGATCACCGACGTCCCGATCGCGAAGAACTCGATCACGTGCGAGCCCCAACCGTGGCTGCGCTCGATGATCCGCGCCCCGACGATCCCTTCCGATTGCAGCTCGTCGGCCTCGTTCTGCATCCGCTCCATGGCCAGCTCGCGGGCTTCGTAGAGCGCCTGGGTGAAGTTGGGCTGCTCGACGTTGCGCCCCACCTGGCGCAGCGACTGCATCATCCCCTGGCGCGCGACGTGGTACACGCAGTTGCCCATCGTCAGCCCCGTCGGGCGGTAGCCGGCGCGCAGCAGCGTCGCGAAGTCCTGGCCGCTGAGGTCGGAGGTGAACGGGCGCCCGTTGGGCGCGCGGTGCAGCACCCCCTCCCGGTGCTTGACGGCGGTGCCCACGGCGATGAACTCAGCCAGGTCAGCACCCCAGTCATAGCGGCCGATCTCCAGTCGCACGCCGACGATGCCATCGGCGCCGAGCTGGTCGGCCTCCTCCTCCATCCGCGTCATCGCGAGCTCTCGCGCGTGGTACATGGCCTGGGTGAGGACGACCATTTCCTGGTTGCGATTCCAGGCCGCCTGCTGGTAGCCGATGTGATAGATCGAGCTGCCGAGCACGAGGCCCAACGGCTCAAAGCCAGCCTCCTTGACGAGCAGGAACTCGTTGACCGACAGATCGGAGGTGAAGAAGCCGCGCGCCGCGTCCTGCTTCATCCGGGCGATGCGATCACGTCCGGACTGGGGGATCCCGGCCAGCGACCCCGCCTCGTAGCCGGCGGCGTGCGGTCCCTCCTCGATGACCTCCGCACCATCCGCGGTGTCTGGCGCGGCCGGCGGTTGATCCTGCGCGTCGTCGTGTCGTCCGAACAAAGGCATGCGAACTCCCTCTGGTGGCTACTCGTTGAGCAGGCGCTCCAGGGCCTGCCGGGTGATCTGGCTGCGGCGAGCCTGCTCGGCGAGTGCGGCGCTCAGCGAACGCAGCCACTGCTCGACCTCGACCCCTTCGGTCTTGAGCACGATCCCGCCCGACACGCGCGACGCGAAGGTCTGCACCGCGGGGCCGTCGGCTCGCAGCTCCAGGCGCTGATCACCGGCGTCGACGGAGATTCGCCGCACCTTCTTGGGCCCGAACAGGCCCCCGCGTCCGCGCTGGACGATGACCCCGCGCGGCAGTGCCTCCTCCAGCTTGGCGGCCAGCACCTCGGTGAAGGCGCCGAGGTCTGACTCGTCGGCCCGCAGCGACGCAGCCAGCAGGTCGATGTCGAGCTCGTCGTCTGGAGCGTCGTGGCTGGCCATGCGGTTGAGTGAGAGCGTACGCCGATGGGCGCGGGACTGCTGCGGGCTCTATGCTCATGCGCCGTCAGCGACGACAAGGAGCCGGCCGTTTCCCATGACCGACGTCGAAGCCCACATCACGGGCACCGTGTGGAAGATCGAAGTCAAGGTCGGAGACTCAGTCCAGGAGGGCGACGCGGTCGTGATCCTCGAATCGATGAAGATGGAGATGCCGGTCGAGGCCGAGGATCCGGGCGTGGTCGCGGAGATCTGCTGCGTCGAGGGCCAATCGGTCTCCGAGGGCGACACGCTGGTCGTCCTTGACTGACGCGCCCCGACCGGGGCGCCTGCTGGTGTCAGAGCCGGCGCCCCGCGTCGCGCGACTGACGATCTCCCACCCCGAGAGCCGCGGGGCGCTGGACCAGCCGCTGCTCGACGCGTTCGTGACCACGCTCGCGCAGCTGGACGCGCGCTGCGTGATCATCACCGGGGAGGACCGGATGTTCTCCGCGGGCTATGACATCGGCGACCTGCCCGAGGGGGTGTTCGCCGACGAGGCCGAGAAGCTCGTCGCGCACCCGTTCGCCGCGGCGATCGAGGCGATCGAGGCCTATCCGTTCCCGACGATCGCCGCGCTCAACGGCCACGCGATCGGGGGCGGGCTGGAGCTGGCGCTCGCCTGCGACCTGCGGATCGCGGCCGATCCGGTGCGCATGGGCATGCCGCCGGCCAAGCTCGGGCTCGTGTACTCCCACACCGGGATTCGCAAGTTCATCGACACGATCGGCGGGGCGCGCACCCGCGAGCTGTTTCTCGTGGGCGGGCGGATCGACGCCACGACCGCGTTGCAGTGGGGGCTGGTGAGCGCCGTCTACGGCGCCGAGGAGCTGGAGGCCGCGGCGCTGGCGCTGGCCACGGAGATCGCCGGCAACGCCCCGCTGGCCCAGGTCGGCAACAAGCGGGCCATCCGCGCGGTGCTCGACGGTCGGGCGGCGCTCGCGCCGATGGTCGAACGCGAGCTGCTGGAGAGCCGCCTGGCGTCCTTTGCCTCCGAGGACTTCCGTGAGGGCGTGCGCGCGTTCGCGCAGAAGCGACCGCCGGAGTGGACCGGGCGCTGACGCCGGCGCCGACGACGCGGGCGGGGCGTCAGCTCGCCGCGGCCGGCGGGGTGGCGCGCTTCCACTCGGCCTTGTGCAGTCGCTTGGCCGCCTGATAGTCGGCCAGCGCCGCCGGCGAGTCGACGTCACCGAGCGTCGGATGCCACGGCACGAGGCCCTCCGCGGCGGCGACTCCGAAGCGCTTGGCGAGCACCGCGCCCAGCGACGTGACCTTCATCTCGCCAAAGCCCGGCAGCGCGGTCAGGTTGGCGCGCAGCTGCGCGGTGTCGACGGCCTGTTCCCAGACCCGGGCGGCGTCGCCGTCGTACTCGTCGCGGATGTGGACGGCGAGCTCGTGGACGCGCTGCGCCATCGCGCCCGGGAAGCGGTGAATCGCCGGCTTGGCGCGGAACACCGGCTCCAGGTCGGCGGCGGCGACCACCTCGGCAGCGAGTGAGCCGAGGCGCTCGCGCAGCACTTCAGGCCCGGAGAACGCCTTCTGGACCGCGACCTGCTGGTCGAGCGAGAAGCCGATGAGCAGCGCCATCGGATCGGTCGCGATCAGCTCGTTGGCGGTGTCGGAGCCGGTGAAGTACAGGCGATCGGGCATCCGCGAGGATCATATGAAACGGCGCGGGAGGCCACCGCGACGGCGCGGGATCCGCGGACGGCGGAGACTAATCCTCGTAGGGTTCGAAGTCCGCCTTGCGCGCCCCGCACACGGGGCAGAACCAGGTGTCGGGAATGTCGGCGAATTCGGTTCCGGGGGGGATGCCGCCGTCGGGATCGCCCTCCTCGGGGTCATAGATGAACCCGCACGACTCACACATGTATTTCATCGGCGGCAGGCTACTGATCCGGCTCGGTTGTAGGGTCGGCCGATGAGCGAGGCGCGTCCGGCACCCGGAGAGAAGCTCACCGACCACGGGGTCACCGTCCCCCGGCTCGCCGCCACGGTGATCCTCCTGCGCGGAGGCGCCGAGGCGCTGCAGGTGCTACTCGTCCGGCGCAACCCGCAGGCACGGTTCATGGGCGGCGCCTGGGTGTTCCCGGGCGGGGCCGTCAACGCACAGGACGGCGAGGGGCCTGCGGCGCTCCGGGCCGCGGCCGCGCGCGAGGTCTTTGAGGAGGCCGGGATCGCGCTGGGCGCCGACGCCGAGCTGGTCGCGTTCTCCAACTGGGTCACCCCCGAGCGGGTCACGATCCGCTACGACACGTGGTTCTTCCTGGCGGCGATGCCCGACGACCAGGAGGCGACCGTCGACGAGGCCGAGATCGTGCAGGCGCGTTGGTTCACGCCGGCGGGCGCGCTGGCGGCGGCGCAGCGCGAGGAGATCGTGATCGTCTTCCCCACCCGCCGCCACCTGGAGCAGCTCGCCGCCTTCGCCTCCGCCCGGGAGCTTCTGACCCATGCCCGGGGCCGGAGCGTCACGGCGGTCACTCCCCGGATCCTCGGCTCCGGCGAGCAGGCGCGGATCGTGCTCCCCGGCGAGCCCGGCTACGACGGCTGACGCCCGCTCAGATCAGGTGTCCTTGCTGAAGTTGGGCAGCCCGACGCTCTGGATCCAATGGCTGACGGTCACGTTGAGCTGCGTGAACTCGCCGGTCCAGATGAGCACGCCCATCGCCACCAGCACCGCGCCGCCGACGCCGATGACGAGCGGGTAGTGACGCTTGACCACGGAGAACGCGGAGGTCGCGGTGCCGAAGGCCAGTCCGGTGATCAGGAACGGCACGCCGAGACCCGCGCAGTAGACAGCGAGCAGGATCGCTCCCCGGGAGGCTGAGTTCGAGGTTCCGGCGGCGGCGATGATCGCCCCCAGGGTCGGACCCGTGCACGGGAGCCACGCGAGCGCGAACGCAGCTCCGACCAGGACGGGCCCGCCCGCGCCGGCGCGCTTGACCAGGCGGTCGACGTGCCAGGTCCGGCCGAGCGCCGGCACAAACGGAGCGAGCACGAAGATCAGCCCCAGCACGATGATCACCGCGCCTGACACCTTCAGCGCCGTCGGCCCGGTGAGGGTGGCCCGCAGAGCTCGCTGGCCGAGCAGCCCGAGCACGATGAAGATGAACGAGAAGCTGCCCACGAACAGCAGGCTGGGCCCGACCACGCGCCGGGTGCGGACCTCGTCGGGCCGGCCCCCCGCGACCGCCGAGATGTAGCCGGGCACGAGCGGCAGCACGCACGGCGACAGGAACGAGATCAGACCGGCGCCGAACGCGACCGGAAACGCGATGCCCGACGCTGCATTCATTGACGCTCTGAGACTACCGGCCGCGGAGTGCTCGCAGATCCGCCTACACTCCAGTGACTCAGAAGGCGGCCGCCGCGGAACTTTCTCCCGGGTCCCGCGTTAGAGTGGCCAGGGTTCTCAGTGGAAGCCTCCGCACTCCCAGCATCCGTCGGACTGGCGCGCGCGCGGCTCGGCATCGGCGTTCCGCTCCTGCGGCTTCGCTCCGATGAACAGCTGGTGTCGCTGTTTCGTGCGGGCAACGAGGACGCGTTCCGCGTCATCCACGACCGCTACCGATCGCGGATGCTCGCCTATACCCGCCAGATGCTCGCCGCCGCGCCGGCTGAGGCCGAGGACGCCGTCCAGGAGATCTTCGTGCGCGCCTACGCGGGGCTGCGCAGCAATCGCCGGGATCTCGCGCTGCGCGCGTGGCTGTACCGCATCGCCCATAACCGCTGCATCGACGAGCTGCGCCGCCCGCGCGCGCTGGCGGTGGAGACGGTCGAGCAACTCGGCGAAGCCGGCGGCGCCGATCTGCAGGCTCGCGTCGAGCAGCGCGAGGCGCTGCGGCGGCTGATCTCCGACATTCGCCGGCTGCCCGAGCAGCAGCGCTCCGCGTTGCTCATGCGCGAGCTCGGCGGCATGCCGTATGCCGACCTCGCGGGCGCGCTCGGGGTCTCGGTGCCTGCGGTCAAATCGCTGCTGGTACGGGCCCGCGTCGGCCTGGCCCAGGCCAGCGACGCGCGTGACACACCCTGCACCGCGATCCGCGAGGATCTGATCCTCGCCCACGATCGCGGGGTGCGCGCCAGCGGCCTGGCCCGGCGCCACCTGCGTGACTGCGCCCACTGCCGCGAGTTCCGCACCGAGGTCCATGGGGTCAGCCGCCAGCTCGGCCTGCTGGTGCCGGCGCTCGGCCCGCTCGGCGTGATCGCCAAGCTGATCGGCTTCGGCGGCCTGGGGATCGGCGGCGGCGGCAGCGCCGCGGCTGGGTCCGGGGCGGGCACCGGCGCCGTCGTAGGCACCAGCGCGGCCGCGGGCAC
>CAZZYU010000063.1:0-19331 GCA_964658375.1 uncultured Acetobacteraceae bacterium
GCACCGCGCTGCGGAAAGCCCGCACGCCTGCGTTCTGGTAGGTGGCGAAGACCAGCCCGGCGCAGAGGACGATCACGATCGCCAGCGGCCACGGTACGTCCTGCTTGACGATCAGCCCGACGGCGAGCACGTACAGCAACCCGACGCCGTAGCCGACCGAGAGGTCGAACTCACCGGTCGAGATCACGATCGTGAGCGCAGCGACGGACGCGCGGCGGCGCAACGGTCCTCTACGCTGCGACCGTGACCGAGCTGCTGCGCCGATCCGCGGTCGAGCTGGCGGCGCTCGTGCGCTCCCGGGAGCTGTCCGCGCGTGAGCTCGTGCAGACGTCGTTGGATGCGATCGCCGCGCACGACCCCCAGATCAACGCCTTCACGCTCGTCGCCACCGAGGCCGCGTTGGCGCAGGCCGACGCGCTGGATGCCGCGGGCGCCGGCGGCGCGCAGGAGCGCCCTTTCGCCGGGGTGCCGATCGCGATCAAGGACAACCGCGCCGTGGCGGGCATGGAATTGACGATGGGCAGTGATCTCTTCACCGACGTCGTGCCCCGCCACGACGCCCATGTCGTCGCTCGGCTGCGCGACGCCGGGTTCGTGATCGTCGGCAAGACCACGCTGCCCGAGATGGGGATCCTGCCCACCACCGAATCACGCCGGTTCGGCCCGACGGCCAACCCGTGGGCGCTGGACCGCACGCCGGGCGGCTCCAGCGGCGGCGCGGCAGCGGCGGTGGCGGCGGGCATGGTCCCGATCGCGCACGGCAACGACGGCGGTGGTTCGATCCGGATTCCGGCGGCCTGCTGTGGCCTGGTCGGCCTCAAGCCGGCTCGGGGCCGGGTCTCCGCCGGCCCGGAGTCGGGCCAGAGCTTCCTGGCCGTCGACGGCGTGCTGACCCGCGACGTGCGTGACACCGCGGCGGTGCTGGACCTGATCGCCGGCTATGAGCCCGGCGACGCCGCCTGGGCCCCGCCGCCCCTGTCCTCGTGGTGTGATGCGCTGGACGGCGATCCCCGGCCGTTGCGCATCGGGCTGGCGCTCAACCCGCCGTTGGACGGATCGGTCGTCGACCCGGTCTGCCTCGACGCCGCGCGCGACGCCGCCCAGCTGCTCGCCTCGATCGGCCACCAGGTCGACGAGATCGTGCCCCCGTGGTCGGGCCTTGACCTGCTGACCGACTTCACCGCCGCGTTCGGGCCGCTGAGCGCGATGACGGTTGCCGCCGGCGCGCGTCTGGCCGGGCGCGCCCCCACCGAATCCGACGTCGAGCCGCTCACCTGGGAGATGTGGCAGCTGGCCCATTCCCAGGACACGCTCACCTACCTGCTGGCCCAGAACACCCTGGAGACTGTCGCGCGCCGGCTCGTCGCGTTCATGCTGAACTACGACGTGATCGTCACCCCGGCGCTCGGGATGCGCCCGGTGAGGACCGGGGAGATCCACGGTCGAGGCCCCGACCCGCTCGATCACTTCGAGCGCTCGGGCCACTTCACGCCCTACACCGCGATCGTCAACGTCACCGGCCAGCCGGCGGTCTCGGTCCCGCTCTATGAGGGCGACGACGGCCTGCCGCTCGCCGTGCAGCTGATCGGGCCACCCGCCGGCGAGGACGTGCTGATCGGACTCGCCGCCCAGCTGGAGCGCGCGCTGCCCTGGCGTGACCGTGCCCCCGCCGTCGTTCCGGCTCCCTAGAATGCAGCGTCCGTCGGCTCCGCGGCCGACGTCCTCATAGCGAACCTCAAGAAGCGAAGGGATTCGACACACACATATGGCCTACGTCATCGCCGAGCCGTGCATCGGCACCAAGGACAACTCGTGCGTCGAGGTCTGCCCGGTTGACTGCATTCACCCCACGCCCGATGAGCCCGACTACGACAAGGTCGAGATGCTCTACATCGACCCTGACGAGTGCATCGACTGCGATGCCTGCGTCGAGGCGTGCCCGGTGGACGCATGCTTCGCCGAGGATCAGCTTCCCGACGAGTGGCAGAAGTACGCCCAGCTCAACGTGGAGTACTACAAGAACGCATAGGCGGCGGGCTGAGGCCGGTCCTGGCCGGCCTTGGCGCCGCGGTGGCGCTCAGGCCATCGGCAGACGGCGCGCGGGTGGCCCTCAGGCCATCGGCAGCGACATGCCCACCGGCGTGGGCGCGGCGGGGGCCGGCGCCGGGGCGGGTGGGGTGGCGAGCACCGGCAGCTCGATCGGTGACAGCGCGATCAGCCCCCGGGCGCCCTGGCGAAGCGCCTGGGCGGCGGCGTCGTCGGGATTTGAGAAGACGAGCGGCATGCCGGCGTCTGACTGCTCACGCAATGCCATCGTGAGCGGCACCTTGGCCAGCAGCGGGACGTCGAGGTCGACCGCCAGCTGCTGGCCGCCGCCCTCGCCGAAGATCTGATAGCGCTCTCCGTCGGGGGTCACGAAGCCCGACATGTTCTCCACGACGCCGCAGATCTCGAGCTTGAGCTTGATCGCCATCTCCGCCGAGCGCGCCGCCACCTTCTGGGCCACCGGCTGCGGGGTGGTGACGATCAGGAACTTGGCCTGGGGCAGCAGCTGAGACAGGGTCATCGACACGTCGCCGGTCCCCGGGGGCAGGTCGATCAGCAGGTAGTCAAGGACGCCCCAATCGACGTCCTCCAGGAATTGGGTCAGCGCCTTGTGCAGCATCGGCCCGCGCCACACCACGGCGGCGTCCTGCTCGACGAAGAAGCCGATCGACATCACCTTGATGCCGTCGTAGGCCTCGATCGGAACCAGCTTGCGCTCGGCCGAGACCTTGGGGCGCTCGGCGCCGAGGCCGAACATCCGCGGCTGCGAGTAACCCCACACGTCGGCGTCCAGGACGCCGACCGACCGTCCCTCGGCGGCGAGCGCCGCCGCGAGGTTGGCGGTGACGCTGGACTTGCCCACGCCGCCCTTGCCCGAGCCGATGCAGATGACGTTCTGGACCTGGGCGAGTGCGCCCTCGGGCAGCGACCCGCGGCCGAGCTTGCGCTGCAGGCCCTGCTTCTCGGTATCGGAGAGCACGTCGAAGCTCAGATTGACGCCGATGACGCCGTCCAGGGCGCGGACCGCCTTGTCCACCGCGGTCTCGAAGTGGCTGCGGATCGGGCAGCCGGCGGTCGTCAACGAGACCATCACGTCGACGACGCCGTTGGCGTGGATCTCGATCGAGCGCACCATCTCCAGCTCGACGATGTCCTTGCGCAGCTCGGGGTCGATCACGGCGCGCAGCGCCTCGGTCACCTGGTCTCTCGTGGGCATGCAACCCATTCAAGCAGACGGGTTGCGCGGCTTTCGCCGCTGCCGGCCCGGGTGTCGACCGGGCGTCAGCCGCTGCCGGCCCAGGTGTCGACCGGGCGTCAGGCCACCGCCGGCGCGAGCACGTCGCCGATCAACGCGACCGTGCCGAGGTCGTCGTGGAGCAGATGCTGGCACATCACCCGGCTCACCCCCGCGTCGCGCAGCTCGGTCAGCTGCGCCACGGCGTCGTCAGCGGTGCCGACGATCCAGCCCTTCGGGGGCTCGCTCAGCAGCGAGCCCGACGGCAGACCGGCACGCTGCTCCAGCCGGGCCGCGCGGTCGGCCAGCTCGGCGTCGTCGGCGGCCACGACCACGCCGGTCATCACCGAGAACGGAAGCGGGGCGCGTCCGACGCGCTCGCAGGCCGCCTCGACCCGGGACCGGCGGTCGCGCACTTCGTCGATCGACGCGAACACGGTGTTGTACTCATCGCCATAGGCAGCCGCCAGCGCACAGCTGCGGGGGCCCGCGACGCCGCCGATGATGACCGGCGGGTGGGGATGCTGGACCGGTTTGGGCCGGGCGTCCAGCGCGTCAAGCGTGTAGTGCGCTCCCGAAAACGAGAACGGCTCCCCGGTTGCGCCGGACCAGTTGCCGAGCACGACCTGCAGCTGCTCCTCCAGCACGTCCATGCGGGTGCCCAGCGGCGGAAAGGGAAAGCCGTAGGCGGCGTGCTCGCGCTCGTGCCAGCCGGCCCCGAGCCCGAGCTCGACGCGGCCGTCGGAGATCCGATCGGCGGTCGTGACCAGCTTGGCCAGCTCAGACGGATGGCGGAAGGTCGCGGGGGAGACCAGCGTGCCGAGTCGCAGCGTGGTGGTGATGGCGGCCAGTGCGCACACCGTCCCCCAGGCGTCCAGCGACCCGCGCTCGGGATGGTTGCCGTCGAGGTTTGAGTAGTGGTCGGATCGGAACAGGGTCCCGATTCGATGCGCTTCGCAGGTCCGGGCGAGGTCTGACCACTGCGACCAGCTCACATCCTCCTGGCCCTCGATCATGAGACACAGCTGCACGGCGTTCACCCTTTCGTCGGTCCCGCGGCCCCGCCCCGCCCCGCTGACCCGTCGCGGTTAAAGACCGACGGGGCGCCACATCAGTGACGCCCCGGCGGTTGAGGGAGGAGAGGGTGCTTCACTCGCCGGCGAGGATATGAGGCCGGCGAATGCGTCCCACCGTAGCGCTCTCCTGGGCGCCCGATGGGTGAAATATGTCACTGAGAGAACGGAATCCGGTGCTGCGCGCCGCTGACGAGCTTGCCGACGCTTGAGCGACGCTGGCGCACCTCGCGCTCGAACGTGGTCCGGGTCCGGCGCACCTGACCCTCGAAGCGGTTGCGGGCGCTGGCGCCGCGGCGCTCGTAGCGCTCCAGCTCGCGCTCCATGGAGGCGCGGTCGCCGAGTGTGCTGGCGAGACCGCGCACCGTCGAGACGAGGTTGTCCCGTGCCACGAGGCCGACCCCGACCGGCACGTTGACGCCGCGCTCGGCGAGCTGGCGGACCTGGGTGGCGCGGACCTTGGCCTCGGCCTCGGTCGCCTCACGGATCGCCTCGGCGGCGGTGACCGCGTCGGTCCGCGCGCGTCGGGCGTCGCCGCGGACGCTCGACCCGGCCGCGCGGGCGTCGGTCCGTGTGCGCTTGGCGTCGCTCTTGAGGTTCGTGGCCGCCTTGGCGGCGGCGTTGCGCTTGCGCGTGGCCGCGGCCTTCTTGCCGGCGGTGCTCGCCTTGATGGACTGCTGTTCGGTGGTGGTGGTGGGAGATGCCATGTCGCTCCTGGGCTTGTCGGTACGGATCGCGTCGGTCGCCTGCGATCACTCGAACACATGTTTGTAAACCGTCGCCCCGTCGAGGTTACAAACGTGTGTTCTCCTACACAAGGAGGCGTCGCGCCTCAGGCGCGCAGATACCCCGCACCGCTCAGTTCAAACTGAGTGTGTCCAGTCGCGGATCCTGGCCCATGCGCGTCACCCACCGGGCCGGGTCGACGAGCTCGTCGAGGGTCGGCAGGGACTCCGGTGAGTCGAACACGCGGACGAGCGCGCCGGTGCCGGCGGCGGCGACGATCGCGTCGCAGAAGAACTTGCCCTGCTCGTACTGGCGCAGCTTGAGCTCGAGTCCGAGCAGCTTGCCGAGCAGGCGTGAGAGCCCGGTCTGGGAGCGGCGCCGCTGATCCAGGGCGCCGCGCAGCCGCGGCAGCGACGGCAGCAGGTCTGGCGCGACGGCGTCCATCACGTGCTCGGCATGGCCCTCGATGACCGCCATCACCGCCTGCACGCGATCGAGCGTCTCGCGCTCGCCGGGGCTGGCGAAGATCCCGACCACGTCCCCGGTCCGGGCTGCCCGCATCGCGCGCCGCAGCTCGGCTCGGCTCGGTATCCGCCACCGGCGCGGAGTGTCCATCCGCAGCTCGGCCGAGCGCATCAGCTCGCCGACCAGGCCCGCCAGGTAGCTCTGCAGCCACGGCACGCCGCCGAACTGGACCGCGTGGGTGACCTCGTGCAGGGTCACCCAGGTCAGGAACTCGTCCTCGGGTGCGTTGAGCGACGCCACCGCAGCGCCGAGGTTGGGCAGCACGAACAGCAGCCGTGGTGGATGGTCCTCCAGCGGCTCGTCGAGCAGCACGAGCTCGTACTGACCGAGCACTCGCTGGGCCAGATACCCCAGCACGACGCCGACCTCGGTGGTGACGACGACGCTCATCGCCAGCGACACCGCCGGCGTCAGCGGCCGGGCGGGCAGCATCTTGGAGACGGCGTGGTCAAGCACGGGGTCCAGCAGGCGGCGCATCGCCGACACGTTGGCCGACACCCACTCGCTGCGGCCGATGCCCTCGGGCGGGGGCAGCGGCTGGGTCGGGGTCAGTCCGGTGTAGCGGGCCACCCGCGTCGAGGCATCGGCGGCCAGCGCCGCCAGGTCTCCGCGCGGGGGGCGTGCGTCGCCGCGTCCGGCCACGAGCCCGGCGAGTCGCTCGGCGAGGATCCAGTCGATCACGCGCCGACCCGTTCCAGCTCGCGCAGCGACTTCGGATGGCGGGCGGCCACCAGCCGGGAGCTGGGGGTGGCGTCCAGCGGCGCGCCCAGCGGATCGGGGCAATCGGGAAACGAGACCCAGCCCCCGGCCTCACGCACGATCAGCTGACCGGCGGCGGCATCGACCCCGCGAGCGCGACGCAGCGTGACCATCCCGTCGCAGCGAGCGGCGGCGACCTGACACAGCGACACCGCGATCGTGCCCAGCGCCCGCAGCCGGTGGGCGACGTCGACCAGCGCGTCGGCGCAGTCCCGGACCCAGCGCGGGTCCGCGGACTCGATCGCCAGCAGTTCCAGCTTGCCGTCACGGTCGCGGCGCTCGGGCAGCGTCGGATCAAGCCGTTGTCCACCGGGCGGCCCGAACGGGCTCTCACGCCACGCCCCCTGTCCGCGGTGCGCCCACCATTGCTCCCGGGCGCCGAAGTCGTGCACGAAGCCGAAGCTCACGTCGGCCATCGTCTCCCCGTCGGCGACCGCCACCGACAGCGCGTAGTGAAGCGCCTCGCGCTTGGCGTTCAGCGACCCGTCGATCGGATCGATGATCACCCGCACCGGGCCGCCGCCGAAGCCGCGCTCGCCGCGCTCCTCAGACAGCGCGGTGAAGTCGTGACCCGCCTCGTGCAACGCCGCCAGCTCGGCGAAGACGACCTCCTCGGCGGCGCTGTCGAGCAGCAGCGTCCGGTCTCCGCCGCTGCCCCGGTGACCGGTTTCGACGGCCCGCTGGTCGTGGGTGACCGCGTCTGACAGCACGGCCTCCAGGCCCACCACCGCGCGTCGGCAGGCGCCCAGCCAATCCGCCGCCGGCGTGGTCTCGGTCGTCGTCATCGCAAACCTATGCTGTCAGAGGTGAGTGATGAGGCCGCCGTCAGCCGCGAGACACCGGTCCCGGCCACCCCGCTGGAGCTCCTGCCCGACGGGGACGGCCCCGTCGTTGCGCGGGAGTCGCCAGACCGCCCGCTGGATGGTCTGACTCCCGCCCAACGCGAGGCGGTGACCCACCCCGGCCCGCGCCTGATCGTCCGCGGCGTCGCCGGATCGGGCAAGACGCGGGTGATCGAGGCCCGCTTCCGCTGGCTGGTGGCCGGGGGCGTCGAGCCCGAGCGGATCGGGGTGGTGGTGCCCAGCGCGGCGCGCGCCTCGGCGCTGAGGGCACGACTGGAGGTCTCGTTGGAGCGCGGCTACGAGGCGCTGTTCGTGCTCACGCCGGCGCAGCTGGCGACCTGGGCGCTGCACGGCGTCGAGCATCCCGGGTCACGCGGTTCGGCGGCCGGCGATCTGCGCCGGGGCGGGTCGGAATGGTCTGACGGGGTGCTCAGCCCCGGGGACCGGCTGGCGCTGCTCGTCGATCACATCGACGAGCTCCCGCTGCGCCACCACGACTTCGGCGGGCGGCCCAATGCGCTGCTCGGCGGCTTCGTGCGCCGCATCGACAGGCTCAAGGGCGAGCTCGTGTCCGCGCAGCGCTACCGCGAGTGGGCGGCCTCGCTGGACGAGACCGTGCCCGACGCGGGCCTGGAGCGCGAGTTCGCCGAGATCTACTGCGTCCACGAGCGGCTGCTCGCCCGCGCGGGCGCCCGGGACGACGGTGACCGGCTGCTCGATGCGCTGTCGCTGACCGAGCGCCAGCCGGGCCTGATCCGGCGCCGCTTCGCCCACCTGCTGATCGACGACGCGCAGGAGCTCGACCGTGCGACGGCATCGCTGGTGCGGGCGCTGGGGATCGCCCAGCTCGCCGTCGCCGGTGATCCCGACGCCGGGGTGCGCCGCTACCGGGGCGCCGGCGCTGAGCGACTGGACAGCTTCGCCGACTCCGACGCCCACGAGGTCATGCTGGGCGACAGTCACCGCTGCCCGCCCGGCGTGTGGGCCGCGGCGCGGGGGGTGCTCGGCGGTGAACCGGCTTCCGTGCACCCGGCTCCTGCGCACCCGGCAGCCGCACCGGCTGCGGCCGACGTCGAGCTGTGGCGGTGTGCCAACGAGCGCTCCCAGGCGCAGTCGGTCGCGGTCGAGATCGAGCGTCTGATCGTGCGCGACGGCGTCGCCGCGGGCCAGATCGCCGTGCTGGTGCCCGAGATCACGCTGGAGGGTCAGGCGCTCAGCGTCGCGCTGGAGGAGCGGGCGATCGCGCACCGGCTCGTCGGCGAGGCGGCGTTCTTTCAGCGTGCGGAGATCCGCGATGTGCTCGCGTGGCTGCGGCTGCTGGCCGATCCGACCGACGCGGCGGCGGTCGTCCGGGCGCTGGCGCGCCCGCCGATCGAGCTGCGTTCGGTCGACATCGCGCGCTGCACCCAGATCGCCCGGCGGCGCAAGCTCGACATGGTCGGCGCGATGGCCGCGGCGCTTGAGTCCCCGCAGGTCCCGCCCGAGGCACGCGATCGCATCCGGGTGTTCCTCAAGCTCTATCGCGCCTCGATGGCGGCGATCGACTCCAGCCGTCCTGACCTCTACGTCCACCGCCTGATCGAGCGCCTGGGGCTGCGCCGCCAGCAGCTGTTCGCCGCCCAGGCCGACGTCGTGGAGCGGCTGCGGGCGCTGGCCACGTTCGGTGAGCTGGCCGCCGCCCACGTGGCCCGGGCGCCGCAGGCGACGCCGCGGGAGTTCGCTCGCGCGGTGGCCGCCGTCGCCGATTTCGGACTGCGCCAGCCCGAGGAGCCAGAGCTCGGTGGCCGCGACGGCGAGCCTGCCGGGGTCGGGGTCGGGGTCAGGGCCGGGGCCGGCACGGCGGTGCAGATCCTCGCCCCGGTGGCGGCCGGAGGCCTGGAGGCCGACCACGTGTTCGTGTGCGGGCTGCACTCGGGGATCGCCGCGCACGCCGTCGAGCCGATCCCCGACGCGCTGCTGGACGAGCGGCTGCCCGCCGACGACGAGGCCACCGGGCACCGTCGGCTGCGCCAGGAGCTCTACGTCGCCTGCACGCGGGCGCGCCGGCGGCTGGTGCTCGCCTATCCGAGCGCCGACGATCGCGGCGAGCCACTGGCGCCGTCGCCGATCCTGGTCGAGCTCCAGCGGGCCGTGGGCGGAGTCTGGCAGGACAAGCAGGAGGAGCTGTTCGGGCCCGCGGAGGCGCTGCACTCCACCTACCGGCTGTTGCGAGACGAGCTGCTGGAGGGGACGATGCGCGCCGGCGGCCGGCTCGGCGAGCTGCGCCTGGACACCGACCTGGACATCTCCCACGCGGTCGTGCGCTACCTGGAGCTGCTCAAGCTGGCGGCGCTGATCTCCCACAGCGAGCGCGCCGAAGGCGCGGCGGTCGCCGAATCGCTGCGCGACATCAACGCGCGCATCGTGCAGGCGGTCACCGCAGACCAGCGTGAGATCTTTGAGAGCTCAACGCTGGACGAGTACCTGCTGGACGCCGAGCGCGACGCCCGCGCCCGCGCCCAGGCGGTCGTCGCCCGCGACGAGCCGTCGCTGGAGCCGTTTCTGCCGCTGCGCGGCGGCGGCGTGGTGCTGTCGGCCAGCGACATCGACACCTACCGCACGTGTCCGCTGAAGTACAAGTTCGCGCGCGTGTTCCGGATCCCGCAGGAGCCGACGCTGCATCAGCGGTTCGGGATCCTCGTCCACCAGGTGCTCGAGCGCTATCACGCCGGGCGCGGGGCCCAGGATGCCGGCCCGGGGGGAGCGACGCCCAGCCTGCCCGAGCTACTCGGTCTGCTCGATGCCGGCTGGCGCCGCGGCGGCTTCGGCGACTCCGAGGAGGAGCGCCAGCTGCGCGGCAAGGCGAGCTCGGCGCTGACCCGCTACCACGAGCGCTTCCGGGCCGAGGATTCCGAGCCGGTGTGGTTTGAGCGCCAGTTCCAGTTCAAGCTGGGGCGCCACCTGCTGCGCGGCCGGGTGGATCGCGTCGACCGGCTGCCGGGCGGCGAGTACGAGCTGATCGACTACAAGACCGGCCGGCCCAAGAGCTCGGCTCAGCTCGCCGACGACGTGCAGCTGTCGCTGTATGCGGTCGGCGCGCGCGAGTCGTGGCGGTTGGAGGCCTCCCGGCAGGCCTACTACTACCTGCTCGACGACCGCAAGGTCGCCGTGCCCGACGACGGCGGCGAGCGCGGCGAGTGGGTCCGGGAGGTCGCCACCGAGGTCGCCGAGGGGATCCAGTCCCAGGGGTTTGAGCCGACGCCCTCGTTCAGCGCCTGCTCAATCTGCGACTACCGGCTGATCTGTCCGGCGGCCGAGCACTGACTCTCCCAGGCGCAGCCGTCGACCCCGCGCAGGTGCGAGAAAAGGGGTCTGACAGGCACCAAATGTCGCACGCCATGACCGGCGAGCACCGACCCCGTGCGCGGTCGAGCCGCCCGTGTCAGGAGAACGGAAGGTCCGGTCCCTCGGATCCGCCGGCCCGCGGCGGCCCCGCAGGTCCGTCGCCGCCCCGCTGGCGCAGGAAGTTCTGCAGGTCGCTGGCGAGCTGCTCGCCCGAGGGCAGCGTGCTCGGCTCCTCGCCGTCCTCCTCGCCCGCCGCCTGCTCCAGGCGCTCGACGAACGCCTGGACGTCGGGATCGGACTGGACCGCGACGTTGACCTGGCGCTCGTAGTCGGCCGAGGCGACCTCCAGATCCGAGCCGTCGACGGCGATCCCGATCAGGCCCTCCAGCTTGCGCACGAGCGCCAGCGCCGCCTTGGGGTTCGGCGTGGCCGCGATGTAGTGGGGCACCGCGGCCCACAGTGACGCCGACGGCAGACCGGCCTGCTGGCAGGCGGCGTGCAGGATGCCGACGATCCCCGTCGGGCCCTCGTAGGAGGAGGGGACGAGTCCGAGCCGGGAGACCATCGCCTTGTCCGAGCTCAGGCCGGTCACCGATACCGGACGGGTGTGGGGGACATCGGCCAGCAGCGCGCCGAGGGTCACGAACAGCTCGGTGCCGAGCACCTCGGCCAGCTCGATCACGATCTCGCAGAACGTCCGCCAGCGAAACGACGGCTCGGTGCCTGACATCAGGATCAGGTCGCGATCGGCCAGCGGCACCCGGGCCTCGAACAGCTCCACGGCGGGCCAGACGATCTCCCGCGTCTGGCCGTCGGAGAGCTTGGTCCGCGGTCGGGTGGCCTGGAAGTCGTAGAACTCCTCGGGATCGATCGTGGCGAACCGCTCGGCGTGCAGGGAGTCGCCGACGAACTGGATCGCGCTCGAGGCGGCGTCGGCCGCGTCGTTCCATCCCTTGAACGCACACACCAACGCGGGAGCACGCAAGCCGTCCGGTCGGTGCTCCCATTGCAGAGGCTGCATCGAGTTAACGTTAGCTGGACCGGTATGGCCCCTGACCCCGACGACCAGACGATGATGGCGGTCAGTTCGCTGCGGCCCGACCAGCAGGTGACCGGCGTGTTCGCGTGCACCCGCAAGGACCGGCTGAGCACGCGCACGGGCTCCCCCTACCTCGCCCTGGAGCTGCGCGACCGCACCGGGACGCTGGCCGCCCGGGCGTTTCAGAACGCCGACGCGCTGGCCGGACGCTTTGAGCGCGGTGACCTCGTGCAGGTGCGCGGACGGGTCGAGCGCTTCCGGGAGGAGCTCGTGCTCGAGGTCTCAGACATCGCTCGGGCCGACGCGGGCGAGGCGATCGACCCCTCGCGCTTTCTCCCCACCGCCTACCGCGACCTCGACGAGCTTGACGGCTTCCTGGAGCATCTGTCGGGAGAGGTCTATGACCGCGGCTATCAGCGCCTGCTGACGGCGCTGCTGTCCGATGCGCAGCTGCGCGCGGCCTGGCGCCGGGCGCCCTGCACCCGCAACGGCCACCACGCCTACCTGGGCGGCCTGCTCGAGCACACGGTCGCGGTCGCCACCCTCGCACACGAGACCTGCCAGCTGCATCCCGGGGTCAACTCCGACCTGCTCATCACCGCCGCGCTCGTCCACGACCTCGGCCGCACCCGCGAGTTCACCTACGGCGCCGAGATCGGGATCACCGACGAGGGCCGTCTGCTCGGCCACCTCGTGATCGGCGAGCAGATGATCACGCGGGTGGCCGCCGGGACGCTTGACGAGGGCCGGCTGCTGGCGCTGCTGCACTGCGTGCTCAGCCACCACGGGACCGGCTCGGCGCCCGGTGGGCGATTTGCGTCGGTCGAGGCGATGGCGCTGTTTCGGATCAACGCGGTCGATGCCGCGGTCAAGGGCGCGCTCGAGCATGGGCTGGGCGCCGGCTGACGCGACGCTCAGCTGAGCGACACGAGGACGATCGAGGCGCCCGCGACGAGCAGCCCGAGCGCCTGCGGCCGGGACCATCGCTCCGACAGCACCACCCGGGCCAGCAGCACGGTGACCGCCGGGTAGAGCGACGTGACGACGGCGACGATCGACAGCTCGCCGTCGCCGGTCGCGTCGAGAAACACCAACGCGGCCGCGCCGGCCAGCACTCCGGAGCCCAACATCAGCGCGACGTCGGGCGGCGCCGGGCGTCGCAACCGGGACGCGCCGCGCAGGGCGATCGGCGAGACGACGAGCAGCGCGACCGCCTGGCCGGGCAGCAGCGGCCACGCCCCCGAGCCGGTCCCGGCTCGGTCCAGGCCGATGAACAGCAGCGCGAACCCCAGCCCGGCGCCCACGCCGTAGAAAACGCCGCCGCGCCCTGCACCGCCGCGGTCGCGTGAACTGCCGGGGCCCCACGAGACGAGCGCGATCGCGGGAACCGCGATCACGATGCCGATCGCCGCTCCCGTGCTGAGATGGTTGCCCAGCGCCAGGCCCACGAGGACGGGGATGACCGCGGCAAGCACCGCCGACACCGTTCCGGCCACCGCCATCGCGCCCGCCGCCAGGCCGCGATACAGCGACGCCGTGCCGACCCCGCCGCCCAGCCCGCTGAGCGCTCCCCAGGCCAGCGCCGGCCCGTGCGGACCGTGGCCGGGGAACAGCAGGACGCCGATCGCGGTGCACACCACCTCGACGGCGAGCACCATCCCCGCGGCCGGCTCGGCGGCGTAGCGTCGGCTGACCAGACCGGCACTGAAGTCCGACATGCCAAATCCCGCCGCCGACATCAGTGCCAGGAGAACCGCCATCTCAGAGCACTGCGGGATCGGTTGGGGATCGGCGTGACAAGAGCCGGGATCCTAAGCGGGCAAAACCGCGGGTCCCATCTCGCCAGGATCGATGCGCCCCCGGGTTCATCCCGCTGCGCGGGACAGATGCACCGGTCGATCACGACCGCCTCCATGCACCCCCGGGTTGATCCCGATCCGCGGGACAAAGGCCCTGGTCGATCCACGACCGCCACCACGCGCCCCCTGGTTGTGCCCAGCCCTGGCCCAGAACCGGGGTTGCGCGTGCCCGCCAGACGGGTATCTCCTCCGTGGCGACCGGAATCACTCGGCTTGCGCCCGTCGCCGTCGTGCACCGCGAGCCGGACTGGGAGGTAGGCCATGCGCAGGGCACTGAGGACGACGGCCGGCAGCGTCGCGCTCCTGACGGCGGCGGCGGCGGCGGCGTCGGCGGTGACCGCGCCGACGATGGCGGTCGCGGCGGGGACTCCCGCGACATCGATCCATCGGCACTTCACCGAGGTCGAGGCCGGCGTCCAGCTGAGCGCCACCGGGACTCGCTTCGAGGACACCTACAAGGTCAAGTCCTCGCCGTTCGGAGTGGGCAGCGTGATCCGCGACGCCACGCTGACCGGCGACACCTACCCGGTCAGCGGCAAGGACACCGCGACCTCGTACTACAAGGACGGCCGCCTGACCGCCAACGAGACCGTGACGCTCGGCGTGCCGAACATCGACGGCGTCGGTCCGGTCACCGGCACCGGGACCTGCCAGGGCGGGACCTTCAAGCATCAGGGGGAGACCTGCACGTACACGCTCAAGGGCACCTATGACCTGATCACTGGCCAGATGTTCCTCACCCTCACCGGCACCTACACGCCCGCGGCGTCGTCCAAGTAGCCGCGTGACCGACCGGTGGACCGTGCTGGCCGACGGGATCAGCTTCGGTGAATCCCCGCGCTGGCGCGACGGGCGGCTGTGGTTCTGCGACTGGGGCGCCCAGGCGCTGGTCGCCGTCGATCTCGACGGCCGCCGCGAGCTGATCGCCCACGTCCCGTCGTTTCCGTTCTGCATCGCCTGGCACCCCGATGGCCGCCTGCTGGTGACCAACGCGGCGCGGGGCACGCTCGACAGCATCGCCGGCGACGGCACGCTGCACACCGTCGCCGACCTCACCACCGTCTCTGACCGTCCGCCGGGCAACGAGGTCGTCGTCGACGGCGCCGGTCACATCTACGTCGACGGCGGCGGGTTCGACATGATGGCCGGCGAGCCGGTCGCGCCGGGGATGATCGCGCTTGTCGGCGATGACGGGTCAGTGCGCCGGGTGGCCGACGGCCTTGCCTTCCCCAACGGCATGGCGGTCACTCCCGACGGGTCGACGCTCATCTGCGCCGAGTCCCACGGGCACCGCCTCACCGCCTTCGAGATCGCGTCCGACGGCGGGCTCGGGGAACCACGCACGTGGGCCGAGATGCCGGGCTCGGCCCCGGACGGGATCTGTCTCGATGCCGAGGGCGCCGTCTGGTATGCGGACGTCCCGCATCGCCGATGTGTCAGGGTCAGGGAGGGCGGCGAGATCCTCGACACGGTGACGGCCGATCGCGGCTGCTTCTCCTGTGCGCTCGGTGGTCCCGGCGGCACGACGCTGTTTGCCGTCGCCCGCCAGTGGCACGGAAGCGAGGGGCTGGCCGCGGGTGAGGGCACCGGCCAGATCCTCACCACGACGGTGACCGTGCCGGCCGCATGACCGTGCCGCGCCCCGTGATCGCGTTTGATCACTGCGTGATCGCCGTGACCGACTGGGCGCGCTCCAACGCGTTCTATCGCGACGTCGTCGGGGCCGAGCTGGTCGATGGTGGCGACGGCACGTGGCGATACCGCTTCGGCGCTCAGCAGCTCAACGTTCACGGGCCCGGAGCCGACGCTGGGCCGCTGGCTCGGATCCCCGTGGCGCCGGGCAACAGCGACCTGTGCTTTGTCTGGGACGGAACCGTGCCCGAGGCGGTCGCGCACCTGGCTGCCCACGGGGTGGCGGTGGAGGAGGGGCCGGTCACGCGCAATGGCGCCCACGGCCCGGGGACGAGCGTGTACTTCCGCGACCCCGACGGCAGCCTGCTCGAGTTCATCGTCTACTGATCCAGGACGGGTCCCCGCGGGCGGAGAACCACCACCCTCCCCGCAGGCGCAAAACCGCGACACTGCCCGCGTGCTCCCGCGCCTTGTCGCCACCGACCTCGACGGCACCCTGCTGCGTGACGACGGCACGCTGGACGAGCGGACCTGCCGGGCGCTTGAGACGATGCAGGCCCACGGCGTGATGATCGTCATGTGCACCGCGCGTCCGGCGCGCTGGATCACCGACATCGCTGCGGCGGGCGGCATCCGCGGGCCGGCGGTGTGTGCCAACGGCGCGGTGATCTGGGATCTCGCAGACCGCGCGCTGATCGACAGCTTCCCGGTCGCGTCCGACGTCGCGCGAGAGGTGGTGGCTCGTCTGCGGCCGCTGATGCCGACCGGCGCCTGGGCGATCGAGGGGGTCGACAGCTTCGCCCACGAGCCCAGCTACGTTCCCCGGTGGCCGGTGCCCGACGACACCGTCGTGGACCACGTGGAGGCGCTGCTGATCCGCCCGCCCGTCAAGCTGCTGTTCCGCTGCGCCGCGCAGAGCCCCGCGGCGCTCGGCGCCGAGGTCCGGCGGCTGGTCGGCGACCTGGTCGAGGTCACCTACTCCTCCTCGGACACGCTGTTGGAGCTGAGCGCCGCCGGCGTGAGCAAGGGTTCGGGCCTCGCGGCGCTGTGCGCGCACCACGGGGTCCCGGCGGAGCACGTGGTGGCCTTCGGCGACATGCCCAACGACCTGCCGATGCTCGACTGGGCCGGTCGCGGCGTCGCGATGGGCAACGCCCACTCCGAGGTGCTCGCCGCCGCCGACGAGGTGACGCTGACCAACGAGCAGTCGGGGGTGGCGGTGCGGCTCGAGCGCCTGCTCGCCGACGGGTAGTCGACATCTAACCTGCGATTCGACGATGACCTCTGACCGGGCCTTATTGCGCGACGCGATCCTGACCCTTCTGGCCCGCCGCGATCCGGGGGTGACGATCTGCCCGTCCGATGCCGCCCGCGCGGTCGCGGGCGACGGCTTCCGGCCGCTGATGGACGAGACGCGCGCGGCGGCCGCCGAGCTCGTCGCCGAGCGGCGGATCGAGGTCACCCAGCGTGGAGAGGTCGTCGACCTGGCGAGCGCCCGGGGCCCGATCCGGCTGCGCACGCGCACCGAGTAGGACCGATCGGCGTCGGACTACACTTCGGTTAGTTGTCCAGTCAACCACCGAGGAGCGCTCGCTATGGACGTCGAGATCTGGTCAGACATCGCGTGCCCCTGGTGCTACGTCGGCAAGCGTCGCTTCGAGACGGCGCTGGCCGGCTTTGAGCACCGAGACGAGGTCGCCGTGACCTGGCGCAGCTTCGAGCTCGATCCCGAGGCGCCTCCGGAGCGCGAGGGTGAGCTCGCCGCCCACCTGGCCGCGAAGTACGGGATGACCGTCGAGCAGGCCCGGGCCGGCCAGGCCCAGCTCGCGGAGGTCGCCGCCGGCGAGGGCCTTGACTTCCACTTCGAGCGCCAGCGCTCCGGTCTCACCTTCGACGGCCATCGGATCATCCATCTGGCCGCCGAACACGGGCTCCAGGACGCGATGAAGGAGCGGCTCATGCACGCCTACTTCACCGACGGCGCGCTCGTCGCCGACCACGACACGCTGACCGCGCTCGCTCTGGAGGTCGGTCTGCCCGAGGCCGAGGTCCGCCAGACGCTTGGCTCTGACCGCTATGCCGATGCCGTCCGCGCCGATGAGCTCGCCGCCGGCCAACTCGGGATCTCCGCGGTTCCGACGTTCGTCGTCGACCGCCGGCTCGGCGCCTCCGGGGCACTGCCTCCCGAGCAGCTGCTCGCGCTGCTGCGCCAGGGCTGGGCCGGGCGCGACGCCTGACTGTCGCGTCGGTCAGCGGATCCCGAGCGCCAGCAGCGCGACGTCGTCGGAGAACAGCTCCCCGTGCAGCCGGCGGGCGCGTTCCACGATCTCGTTGAGCAGTCCGCCGGGATCGGCGCGCCACCCCGGCTCGGCCTCGAGGTGCTCGTGGATCAGCCGCCGCAGGCCCTCCTCGCCCAGCAGCCCGCCGGCGCCGTCACCGCCCTCGATCACCCCGTCGGTGTAGACCAGGATCGACCACCGCGCCGGCAGCGGGACGTAGGTGGCGGGCCAGTGGGCGCCGGCGAACATGCCGATCGGGGGACCGCCCCCATCCAACGGCAGGCTCGTGACCGAGGTGCCCTGCAGGAGGATCGGCGCCGGGTGCCCCGCGCGGCGCGTGGTGAGCGCGGGCTTGGCGGGATCGATCTCCAGGGTGCAGAGGGTGGCGAAGGTACCGGGATCCTGGCGCTCGGCCTCGATCATCGACTCCAGCGTCTTGAGCACGAGATCGGGCGGGGTGCGCGACAGGGTGAGCGCGCGCCAGGCGATGCGCAGCGCGGCCCCGAGCGCCGCCTCGTCGGGACCGCGTCCGGAGACGTCGCCCATGATCACGTGCAGGTGGCCCTCGGCGCTCTCCACGACGTCGTAGAAGTCGCCGCCGATGAGCGCGCGCCGGCGCCCGGGCAGGTAGCTGGAGGCGATCCATATCGAGGGGCTGACGACGATCGGATGGGGGGCCAGGCCGCGCTCCAGGCGGGCGGTCTCGTCGGCGCGGACCTCGGCGATGCGCAGCTGAGCGAGCACGTCCTCGGCGTTGCGGCGAACGACCGCGTAGCGGATCGCGCGTGAGAGCAGCGCCGCGTCGACCTTGCCCTTGACCAGGTAGTCCTGGGCGCCGGCCTGGACCGCGGCCTCGCCGGCCGCCTCGTCATCCAGGCCGGTGAGCACGATCACCGCGAGCCACGGGGCGACCTCGCGCAGCCGGGCCACGGCCTCCAGGCCGACGGCGTCGGGCAGGCGCAGGTCGAGCAGGACGCACTCGACCTCCCCGGGCAGCTGGGCCAGGCCGTCGCCGAGCGAGCGTCCCCGGCTGAGGGCGACGTTGCCCCCCTCCCGCGCGAGCAGGTCCTCCACGATGAGCGCATCGTCATCGTCATCCTCGATCAGCAGCACGCCGAGACGCGGCGCGCCTGTCATCGACAGCTCCATCGGTTGGTGACGCGCGCGGGCGCGGTCAGCGCCGTCCGCCGCGCAACCGCCGGCGTTTACCCGTGATCTGCCATGGACCCGGAGCGAAATCGAGCACGAGGTTGACCAGCCACACGATCAGCGTCGCCTTGACCAGTGTCCAGAAGCCGTGGGTCACAAAGCCGCTGACGATCTCCTTGGTGAGCAGGAGCATCAGCAGCGAGACGAAGAACCAGGCGACGCCGAAGGTGACCGCCGCCAGCGGCAGGGTGACGAACCGCAGCAGCGGCTTCAGGACGGTGTTGAGCACGCCGAACACCGCGGCGGCGAGCAGCAGCGACCAGACCGTGTGCACGTGCACGCCCGCCAGCACGGCAGCCACGACGGCCAGGACGACCGCATTGGTCAGCCAGGAGATGCCCAGGCGGACGGGCAGGGCAGGCGCTGAGCGTGAACGGTCGACGGACGCCATCAACCCTCAGCGTAACCGGGACGACGGCCGGCGTGGAGACCCGGTGTCGCGGCCGGCGACCTGATCGACGTTCTATCCGGCGGTCGCCCGGAGAAACGTCAGGACGGCGAGCACTCGCCGGTGATCGTCGTCGGTGGCGGGCAGGTCGAGCTTTGAAAAGATGTTGGAGACGTGCTTCTCGACGGCGCCGAGGGTGACGACGAGCTCCCGGGCGATCGCCGCGTTGCTGCGCCCCTGGGCGATCAGCTCGAGCGTCTCGCGCTCCCGGGCGGTGAGGGCGTCGATCGCGCTCCCGGCGCCGCGACGCTCGCGCACGAGCGAGCTGATCACCTCACGGTCTAAAGCGGTGCCCCCGGCAGCGACGCGCCGCACCGCCTCCACGAACGTCCGCAC
>CAZZYU010000064.1:0-19285 GCA_964658375.1 uncultured Acetobacteraceae bacterium
ACGACGTCGGGTGGTCTGCTGGCCGCCGTACCGGCACAGACCGCGGACGCCGCCACGTGCCCCGAACGGGGTATTCCCTTCGGCACGGTCGTCGGCCGGCTGGTCGCGGGAGAACCCGGCACGATTCACGTGCGGTGAGCGCCACCGCCACCATGGAGCGGCCCGGGGCCGGTGCCCCGAACGGCCTTCAAAGCCGTTGGCGGCGCCTCGACCGCGCCGGGAAGGTTCGACTCCTTCGCCGCTCCGTATGACGATGGGACCGAGCCCGCCCACTCCGCTCACGCTCGGGACCGCCGGCCACATCGACCACGGCAAGACCGCGCTGGTGCGCACGCTCACCGGCGTCGACACCGACCGCCTGCCCGAGGAGCGTGAGCGGGGAATCTCGATCGCGCTCGGCTACGCGCCGCTGGCGCTGCCCTCGGGCCGGCGGCTGTCGGTCGTCGACGTCCCGGGGCACGAGCGGTTTGTCGCGACGATGGTCGCCGGCGCGTCCGGGATCGACCTGTACCTCATGGTCATCGCCGCCGACGACGGCGTGATGCCCCAGACCATCGAGCACGCCGCCGTACTGCGCGCCCTCGACGTGACCGCCGGGGTGGTGGCGATCACGAAGGCCGACCTCGCCGACCCCGACGGCGCCGAACGGGCGGCGCGGGCCCTGCTGCCCGCGGCGAGCGCGGTGATCCCGTGCTCGGCGGCGACGGGGGCCGGCATCGCGCAGCTGTCGGCGGCACTGGACCGCGTGGCGGAGGGGGTACCGACACGGGCCGCGCTCGCCGGCGAGCCGCTGCTGCACATCGATCGGTCGTTCACGATCAACGGGGTCGGGACGGTGGTGACCGGAACGCTATGGTCCGGCACGCTGCATCTGGGTGACCGATTGACACTGCTGCCGGGCGGACGGCCGGTGCGCGTGCGCGGCCTGCACGTCCACGACCAGGCCCACACCGAGGCGCGCGCCGGCCAGCGAGTGGCCGTCAACCTCTCGGGCGTGCGGGCCGGGGAGGTGTCGCGCGGCGACGTGCTGGCGACCGCCGGTCGCGTGACGGCGACCACCGTTCTGGATTGTGCCCTGACCCTCGTGGCGGGTGCGCGGCACGGCGAGCCCGTTCAGGTTCACCACGGGACGCGCGCCGCGCCGGGGCGGCTGGCAGACCTGGGAGACGGGCTCTGGCAGCTGCGGTTGGAGCGGCCGCTGCTGGCGGCCGACGGCGATCGTGTCGTGGTGCGTCGCCTGTCGCCGCCCGACACGATGGGTGGGGGAACGGTGCTCGATGCCGTCGCGCGGCGCCACGGGCGCCGGCCTGACGTGCTGGCGCGGCTGCGGGCTCGGGCGCAGGGACGACCGGAACCCGAGCCCGAGGAACTCTCACCGGCGGGTCGGGCGCAGGGTCGCTCGGCGCGACGCGACCTGGTGACACCACCCCCCACGCCGCCCGACCGCGCCGCGGTCGCCCGGGTCGGGGCTGCCCTGCACGACGCCGGCCTCGCCCTGCTCAACGCCGGGTCGCTGGACGCTGCCGAGACCCGCGCGCTGGCGGCACAGCGAGCCGACGGGCTCGCGGTCCGGATCAGCGGCCAGCTGTACACGGACGCCGAGCTCGCGGCCGACGTCCGCAGCCGGATCATCGCCTTGATCGAGACGACGGGCTCGGCGTCGCTGGCTGAGGTCCGCGATGCGCTGGGCACCGGTCGCAAGTCGGCCCAGGCGTTCCTGGAGTACCTCGACGCCCAGCACGTCACCCGCCGCCAGCCAGACGACCGACGCGTCCTGGCTCGCAGCGCTGCGGCGAGACCGGCGCGATGACCGCGCGCCCCGAACACGGCATCGATCCCGACGTCCGGGACCGTCTGCGGGCGCTGCCGGCCGTCGACCGGCTCGCCGCTGAGCTGGCCGGCGGCGAGGGCCGGCACCGAATCAGCCTCGCCGAAGCCAGCGCGGCCGCGCGGGCCACGCTGGAGGCACGCCGAGACGAGCTGCTGGCCGGCGGTGCCGGTGAGGCCGACCTCGTCGCGCGGGCCCGCCGGCACCTGCACGTCGGCCCGCGTCGGGTCCTCAACGGCACCGGCGTGATCCTCCACACCAACCTGGGTCGCGCGCCGCTGGCCGAGGCGGCCGCCGTCGCGGTCGCCGACGCCGCGCGCGGCTACCTGGATCTGGAGTTCGACCTCACGACCGGCCGGCGCGGCGGTCGGGACGCACACGTCGCCGCGCTGCTGTGTGAGCTGACCGGCGCCCAGGACGCGCTCGTCGTCAACAACGGCGCGGCCGCGACGCTGCTGGCCGCCGCCGCGCTGGCCGGCCCGGGGCGGGCGATCGTCGTCTCCCGCGGCCAGCTGGTGGAGATCGGCGGTGGCTTCCGGGTGCCTGAGGTCATCGCGCAGGCGGGCGCGCGGCTCGTCGAGGTGGGGACGACGAACCGCACCCGGATCGAGGACTACCGCGCGGCGCTGGCCGATGGCGCCGACGTGATCCTGCGCGTCCACCCGTCCAACTTCCGAACGATCGGCTTCGTCGAGGAGGTGGCAATCGAGCGGCTGTGCGCGCTCGGCGTCCCGACGATCGATGACCTCGGGTCCGGCGTGCTGGCCGCCGGCCGCCCTGATGGGCATGACGCGCTGCTGGCCGACGAGCCGCCGGTGCGCGCCTCGGTCGCCGCCGGGGCCGCGCTGGTCTGCTTCAGCGCCGACAAGCTGCTCGGCGGTCCGCAGGCCGGAATCCTGGTCGGCAGCAGCGAGGCGATCGCCGCCTGTCGACGACATCCGCTGGCGCGCGCGCTGCGTGTCGGTCGACTGCCGCTGGCGGCGCTGGCGGCGACGCTGGCGCTCCATCGCGACCCGGCCCGCGCACGCCGCGAGATCCCGGTGCTGGCGATGCTCGCCGCCGACCCTGAGACCCTGGCGCACCGCGCGCACCGGCTGGCGCAGGCGACCGGCGGCGAGGTCATCGACGCGGTCGCCCGCGTCGGCGGCGGCACGCTGCCGCTGCTGGAGCTGCCCGGACCGGCGGTGGCGATCGCGCCGGGCGCGGATGGCGCCGACGCCCTCGCCGGCCGCCTGCGCGCGCACGACCCGCCGCTGATCGTCCGGATCGCCGACGACCGCGTGATCGTCGATCCGCGCACCCTGCAGGGCGACCACGAGCTTGATCAGGCCGCGGCGGCGATCACCGCGGCAGCTACGTGCCCCGAACCGGAGATCGCCTGACGCAGACAGTGATCGACGGCGCCGCTACGCCTGTGGGGGGTGCACGGTGAGGACGACCCGCTCACGAGCGGTGCGGGCCACCGCTTCGTCGTCATGGGCCGATGAGATGCCTGATCGCACCCATGCGTAGCGGTAGCAGAGCGCCGCGGCCATGAAACAGAGACTGGAGGCATGCTCGGCGACGGCCATGCGCCTGCGCACCAGGCGGCCCGCCAGGCCCGCGCGGGCCAGCCACTGGGCGCTCTGAAACCACCGCGCTCCCGCGCCGTCGTCGAGGATCGAGGCGAGCTCGCCCAGGTGATGCTTGTTGACCTCGGAGAGCAGCAGCTCGGCGGTCATCGCGGCGTTCTCCACCTGCCCGAGCGCCTCGCGGGTCGGGTGGCCGGCGGGCAGGCCGGTCGCCGACAGGGCCAGACGCGTGGCGGCGGCCCCGGTCAGCGTGGCGGTCGAGACGAAGATCGGGCCGAGAAACAGCCGGCCACGGGCCCAGATCGGGACCGCCGTGGAGGCGAGCAGCACGCCGGTGTAGGACCCCAGGTAGCCGCCAACCACGGCGTTGGCCGCGCCCAGTCCGCGGGCCGCGCGACGCCGGCCGAGCAGGTCGGCGCCCACCGCCGCGGAGCCCAGGCCGCCGAACACGGTCAGACACCAGGAGCCCATCGACATCGGCGAACGCGGCTTGAAGATCCGCAACATGTTGTAGAAGCGCTCGGGCCGGCCGAGGTCCATGATCAGCAGTGGCGGCGACGGCAGCAGCGCGGCGACCGCGACCTTGCGCGCCACTCGCGCCGACGGCTCGTCGCCGGCGAGATCGCAGGCCAGCCCGACGAACGACGCACCCGCGGCCATTCCGCCGAACCAGAAGTACAGCGGGACCTCCCACGTCCACACCGCGGCCTTCATCATCGGGCCCTGCACGACCGCCGGCGGCTCCCCGCGCCGGGCGCGGAGGTTGGCCTGCTCGACGCGCTCGGGATCGACCGGGTCCGCGGAGGCGTAGCTCGTTCCCCGCCGGTAGATCGACGACCACGTCGCATCGCGCCAGCCGCGCTGGTGCAGTCCGACCGCCGCGCCGGCGGCGGCCCGCCGCCACGATGCGGGGCCGCCCGGCGTGCCGACCGCCGGCGTCATGTCGCGCCCCTCGGCGCCCCCCGCCGCAGACGGGGTATCGCGCCCGCCGGGCTCGCGCCGGGCGCGTCCGCGCGCGCGGAGGCTCATGAGGTCTGGCGGCGGCGGGCCCGGGCGCGCGTCACCAGGTCAAGCCCCAGCTCGAGCGCCCCCGCCGCGACCGCGACCGCGGTCAGCCCGCCGACGCCGCCCGAGGACGGCCGCGCGACGCGGAACGCGACCGCCACTCCGGCGGCGGCGGTCAGCCCGGCGCCGACGGCGGCGAGGGTCGCCGGCACGACGTTCTCCTGAATCGGCGAGTCGGCCTCGGCCGGCAGCCCGTAGCGCTCCGGGGGCTCGGTGAGCAGGAAGAACGCCCCGAGGCCGCCGGCCAGCTGCGCGCCCGGCGCGTCGCCGGCGCCGTAGAGGTAGGCACCGTCCAGACCCCGGTCCTGCAGGGTGGCCACGCGCCGCTGCGCGACGTCGACCAGCTCCGCGTAGGGGCCGAACTGAATCGAGTCGGTCGGGCAGGCCTTGGCGCAGGCCGGCTCCAGCCCGTCCTGGAGGCGGTCGTAACACAGCGTGCACTTCGCGGCCCGACCGTCATCGTGGGAGCGGTCGATCACGCCGAACGGGCACGACGGGATGCAGTAGCCGCAGCCGTTGCACACGTCGGCCTGCAGGACGACGGTCTCGAACTCGGTCCGGATCAGCGCACCGGTCGGGCATGCGTCCATGCAGCCCGCGTTGGTGCAGTGCTTGCAGACGTCAGACATGAACACCCAGCGGTCCATTGCCGCGATTGCCTCTGCGACGTCGACTGGGGCATCGTGGGCCATCGCGACGAGATCGGGGATCTCGTCCTCGGTGACGCCCGCACCGGCATCGGCCAGCGCGGCGGCGGGGATGTTCGGGACCTGTCCGCCGGCGCCGCCGGCGAGCGCCTGCTCGGCCTCCCGGCGCGCGATCGGCGAGGGCTCGAGCAGCTCGACGAACCGCACGTGGCGCCAGGTCGCGGCGCCCAGGGACGCGGTGTGGTCATAGGAGCCGCCACGCCGAAACGACGCACCGTCAGACGGCAGGTCGTTCCACTGCTTGCACGCGACCTCGCAGGCCTTGCAGCCGATGCACACCGTGGTGTCGGTGAAGAACCCCATGCGCTGCGCGCCGTCGCGGTGGATCGAGATCTCGGTCGGCGCGGCGTGGGGGACGCCGCTGCTCACCGCGTGCCCCCCGGCGTGTGCGTGGGCTGCAGCTTGGGCTGCTCGGCCGGATGCTCCCGGTCGACGTCGACGTGCCCGTGCGCGGTATTGGCCACGCTCGACGTCGACGGAGTGGAGCGCCGGCCGGCACGCACATTGCAGGTCATTGTCTTGGTCGTCTCGATCGTCGTGTTCGGATCGCCGGACAGGTGCAGCAGGTCGTTGGCGCTGTCGCCGACGTTCAATCCCGCATAACCCCAGTGAAACGGCACGCCGATCTGATGGATGATGCGACCGGCGATGTGCAGCGGCCGCATGCGCTCGGTGACCTTGGCCCGCGCCTCGATCTCGCCGCGCGCGGTCTCGACGATCAGCCAGCCGCCGTCCTCGATGCCGCGATCGGCGGCGAGCATCGGGTCAAGTTCGACGAACATCTCGGGCTGGAGCTCGTTGAGCCACGGCAGCGTCCGGCTCATGCCGCCGGCCGTGTGGTGCTCGGTGAGTCGGAAGGTCGTCAACACGATCGGCCAGCGCGGGTCCTCGGAGATGTTGACCGGGTTGTCAGGGCGATCCCACGCGATCGCGACCGGGTTGGAGCTCAGCGCCGGGTAGAGCAGGTTGGGCACCGGGGACTCGATCGGCTCGTAGTGCGTGGGCAGCGGCCCGTCGAGCAGCCCCGAGGGCGAGTACAGCCACGCGCGGCCGTCGCCCATCATCATGAACGGCTCGTCGCCGGAGATCGCGTCCATGCCGAGCGCGTCGTCGGGGGCCTGGTAGTCGGGGCGCTTGTCGACGGGGAAGTCCGGGACGTCGTAGCCGGTCCACTTGCCCTGCTCCTCGTCCCACCAGACGTACTTCTTGCGCTCGCTCCAGGGCCGGCCCTGCGGGTCGGCCGAGGCGCGGTTGTAGAGGATGCGGCGGTTGGCCGGCCACGCCCAGCCCCACTCGGGCGAGACCCAGCCCCCGTCGGCGTCAAGGTCGCCGGGATCGCGGCGCCGCGCCTGGTTGACCCCGTCGGCGTAGACGCCGCCGTAGATCCAGCAGCCGCAGGCCGTGCGACCGTCGTTGGTCAGCTGCGCGAAGCCGGGCAGCGGCTCGCCGGTGGCGACGTCGTAGCCGTTGATCTCGCGCAGCACATCCTCGGCCGACGGCTCGACGACGTCGCCCTCGACGTGCTCGGTGTAGTCCCACTTCAGGTTGACGATCGGCCAGTCCCGGCTGTCCTGCGAGCCTGCGTAGTGCGCGATGACGCGCTTGGTGAGGTGGTGCATGAACCACAGCTCGCTGCGCGCCTCGCCGGGCGGATCCAGCGCCTTGTCGCGCCACTGCACCATCCGCTGGGTCTGCGTGAAGGACCCCGCCTTCTCGACGTGGGAGGCGGCGGGCATCAGGAAGACCTCGGTCTGGATGTCCTCGGTGCGCACCTCACCGGACTGGACCTCCGGCGCGTCGCGCCAGAACGTGGCGGTCTCGATCTCGTTGAGATCGCGGACCACCAGCCACTTCACGTTGCGTAGGGCCCGTCGCATGAGCCCGCCGTTCTGGGAGCCGATGGCGGGATTCTGGCCCATGACGAACAGGCCGTCGAGGCCGCCGTCGACGGCGCGCATCATCGTGGGGAAGTGCGCGTGGTTGCCGGTGATCTTCGGCATGTGCCCGAAGCCGTAGTCGTTCTCCTCGGTCGCGGCGTCGCCGAACCAGGCCTTGAGCATCGACACGATGTACTTGTCGAAGTTCGACCACCAGCCCTTGTCGGCGCCGTCGGAGGAGATGTAGTCCTGCAGCGAGAGATCCCCCTCGCGGGCACGGGGCATCGGCAGGTAGCCGGGGAGCAGGTCGTAGAGCGTCGGGATGTCGCTGGAGCCCTGGATCGTCGCGTGACCGCGCATCGCCATGATCCCGCCACCCGGCCGGCCGATGTTGCCCAGCAGCAGCTGCAGGATCGCGCCGGTGCGGATGATCTGCACGCCGAGCGACTGCTGAGTCCAGCCCACCGCGTAGCAGAGCGCGGTGGTCCGCTCGCGGCCGGAATTCTCGATCAGCGTCTGCGCGACCGCGTGGAACTGCTCCTCGGGTATGCCGCAGATCTGCGCCACCATCTCCGGCGTGTACCGGGCGAAATGCTTGCGCAGCAACTGCAGGACGCAGCGCTCGTGCTGCAGCGTCTCGTCACGATGGACCGGGCCCTGGAGCATGCCCGCGCCGGTGTGCTCGTTGAACGCCTGCGTTGTGTGCTCGCGCATCCCGGCCGCTGACGCGACCTCGCCACCCTCATACATCCAGGAGGAGCGGTCATAGGTTCCGGTCTCGGGATCAAAGCCGGAGAACACACCGCCGAGATCCTCGGTGTCGGCGAACTCCTCGCTGATGATCGTCGACGCGTTGGTGTAGTGCAGGACGTATTCCCTGAAGTAGGACTCGGTCTCCAGCACGTGGCGGATGATCCCGCCGAGGAACGCGATGTCGGTCCCGGCCCGGATCGGGACGTGGACGTCGGCCGAGGCACCGGTGCGGCCGAAGCGCGGGTCGACGTGGATGATCGTCGCGCCGCGCTCACGCGCCCGCATCGCCCAGCGAAAGCCGACGGGGTGCGCCTCAGCCAGATTGGATCCCTGGATGAGGATGCAGTCGGCGTTCTGCAGGTCCTGCTGAAAACCGGTGGCGCCGCCGCGCCCGAACGAGGTCCCCAGACCGGGGACCGTGCTCGAGTGTCATATTCGAGCCTGATTCTCGATCTGCACGGCCCCCATCGCCGTGAACCCCTTGCGGATGAGGTAGTTCTCCTCGTTGTCGAGCGTCGCGCCGCCGAGGTGGGCGAAACCGAGCGTGCGGTCCACCCGCTTGCCGTGCTCGTCCTCGGTCTGCCAGCCGTCCTCACGGGCGGCGATCACGCGCTCGGCGATCATGTCCATCGCCGTCTCGAGGTCGAGGTCCTCCCACTCGGTCCCACCGGGTCGCCGGTACCGAACCTGGGTCAGCCGGCCCGGCTGCTGGACGAGCTGACGCGAGGCCGAGCCCTTCGGACACAGCGTCCCCTGGTTGACCGGCGAGCGCGGGTTGCCCTCGATGTCGATCAGCTCGCCGTCGCGCGTGTAGATGACCTGCGAGCAGCCGACCGCGCAGTAGGGGCACACCGATTCGGTGGCCTTGAGCCCGGCGATGCGCGAGCCCGCCTGCAACGTCTGGCGTGACACGGCATGCGGGCCCATGCCCCAGTCGGCCACGCGGCCGACGCCGGGAAGGTCGCGCAGTATCTCAAAGGGTCGAGGGCGAGCCATCCTCAACCGTGATTATCCCTGACGCGCGCGCCAGCGTTGCACCGAGAGGTCGATCTCGGCGAGCGCCGCGTCGCGCGGTTGCCAGCCCCCGACTTGCACCGTCTTGTGCTCAAGCTCCTTGTAGATCGAGAAGAACTGCTCGATCTCCTGGCGCAGGAGCTCCGGTAGATCGTCGAGCGTCGAGAACCCGCTCCAGTACGGATCGTGAAGCGGAACGCAGACGATCTTGTTGTCTGGCCCTTTCTCGTCGGCCATCACGAACATGCCCAGCGGCTTCACCAGGATCAGACAGCCCGGGAACGTGGGCTCGGTGAGACAGACCAACGCGTCCAGGGCATCGCCGTCTTCCGCGAGTGTGTCGCGGAGGTATCCGTAGTCGGTGGGATACCGGGCTGCGCTCATCAGGAGACGATCGAACTTGATCCCGCCCAGCTGGGGGTCGTACTCGTACTTGTTGCGATTGCCCTTGGGGATCTCGACGACGCAGACAAAGGTGCGATCGTCGATCGGGCCAGCCCGGCCAGACGCCGCGGCGCTCATGCAGCGGAGCCGATGAACGGCTGTCGGCTCCGCTGAGAGCCCACCGTCACGTGACCGGAACCGCCCCCACGGCCGGAGCCATCATCCGCTGCTCGGGCGCGGTGCTTCGGGCGTGCCGGAAGCCGAGTCCGACGAGCAGCAGCATCAGCGCGGCGAGGACGAAGGATGCGATCGCACCCCAGAGCATGATCAATCCGATCGTGGAGAACGCGTATGCCTCCAGCAGCAGCCCGCGGAGCGTGGTGCCCTGAAACGACGTCTGCTCAAGTGCCTTGAGGCTGGTGTTGGTCGGGTTGGCGATCGCAGCGGCGCTGATCTTGGAGTAGACCCCACCGTAGGGCATCTCCGAGAGATGGATCGCGATGAAGTGATCGGCGAACGCCTCGGCCTGGGCGCCGGTGAGCAGCTGCTCGCCGGCGTACTTGGAGACCGACGGGATCATCGCGGCGGTGATCTCGGTGCCGGCCTTGGGGTGGGCGAATGCCGCCTTGGACGGGAAGACGATGTCCTGACGGGCCAGCTGACTGTGGACGTTTGAGTTGACGAAGCTGTGGCCCCAGATGAGGAGCCCTCCGGCGACGAGCAGGACGACGACGACGATCAGCGCGCCGGTACTGGCGAGCAGATCAAATACCTTGCGAGACATGAGGTCTCCTTGATTTCAGACTGCGGGGCGCTGACCCGACGGCGCCACCCTGGGGCGGACCGTCGGTCAGCGAGGTGAACGGGCAGGTCGGCTAGCTGGCGGCGGCGATGACCGCGGGACGTGCTTCGCCGACGACGGATGGCGACGGCGAGCCGGCGAGTCGAGTGAGGACGAGCAGCGGGCACCGGGCAGCGCGCGCGAGCCGGCGCGAGGTGCTCCCGTGGATCAGGCGACCGGCCGGGCCATACCCGCGTGAACCGATCACCAGCAGTCCCAGCGACGCGCTGTAGACCGCCAGCTCTTCGGAGGCGACGCCGTAGGCGGCATGAGGCTCGACGTCACCCAACGCCGCGATGCGCGCGCGAGCCTCCTGCACCATCCCGGGAACCGACTGGGCGACGGCGCCCGCACCGGGTACGGACAAGTACGCGGGGACAGCGACGGCCTGGAAGGCCGAGAGTCGCGCGTCGTGCTGGCGAGCGAGCTCGCGACCGGCGGCGAGCGCCGCGGTGCTGTCGGCTGAACCGTCGTAGGCGACGCCGACCTCGCCGATCTGCGCATGCGCGTCGGCATAGCCGAACGGGGCGATGGCGACGGCGCACGTCGCGCCGTTGAGCGCGTCACTGGTCTCGTCACCGATCATCACCCGCCCCAACAGCCCTCGCTGGCAGGACCCGATGACCAGCAGATCGGCGTGCTCCACCGCCGCCACCTCGTGCAGACCGCGTCCCACCGACGGCGCGTCGACACACCGGACCTGTTCATGATCGCTCGCCCGGCTGGTGGCGAGGGCTCCTTCAGGTCCTGACGTGCCCGCGGGCCGGACGTCGCTCAGTTCGATGCCCGAACCGCGGCCGACGAATCCGTCTCTGACCAGCACCCGGACGTAGGTCGTGGAGCCGTCGGCGGCCACGAGCGTCTCGGCCAGCGCGACGGCGTCGCGCCCGCCCTGATGGTCGTCAACCCCGACCACGACGTTCCTGAACCGGCCAACCGAGTCGACCGAGCCGGAATCCTGTTCCCATCGTTCCATGACTTCACTCCGAGCGTTCGGGGTGCGCGGGCCGAGAGGGTCTACACGCGGACACCGACCGTCATCTGGAGCCGGAACCAGCAACGCCGCCGAGGGCAAAGGCGAACGCTCCTGAGTCTACTCCGCGATCACGGGCGATCGACGGTGACGCGGAGCTTGTCCAGGCCGAGGCGCATTCGGCCCTTGACGGTGCCGGGGGCGAGATCAAGGGCATGGGCGATCTCGGTGTGGGAGAGCTGGCCGAAGAACGCGAGTGCGATGACCTCCTGCTGTGCGGCCGGGAGCCGAGCCAGGGAGGCGTGCAGTTCATGATCGGCTTCGTGGCGCAGCACGACCTCGCACGCCGGTCCGCTCATCGAGCTCGTTGCCAGCGGCTCCTCGTCGGTTCGGCGTGCGGCATGGCGCCCGTTTCTGCGAGCGACATCGATCGCGCGGTGGCGCACGATCGTCAACAGCCATCCCGCCACCGACCCCCGTTGGGGAGAGAAGGTCGCGCTGGCCTGCCAGATCGCCAGAAACGCATCCTGCACCGCCTCCTGGGTCCGATCGTCGTCGTGACAGACCGATAACGCGACACGGTAGGCGCGGCGGTAGTACCGGTCATAGAGCTCTTCGAAGCAATCCACGTTGCCGGCGCCGACGGCTGCGACCAGTTGACTGTCAAGGCGCGGCACGTCCTTGACGGTCATCCGGCATCGCCCCCGAGGTCATCTGAGCCGGGTGCGGCGTCGAGGAAGAACAGCTCACAGGCGACACCCGGGGTGGTCTGGTTGGCACTGAGAAACGCCACGACGCGGCGCTCGGTCAGTCGCTCGACCTCGGCGGTGAACTCGTCCTCGGTGTCGGTCTGAAACGCGGCGCGGTCGTCGATGACCGTGCGGCGGGCCCCGTCGGCGAGCAGGATGTCCTCGCTCTCGGTGAGGATGTTCTCCAGCACGCAGACGACGATCTTGTCGTTGATGTAGGTCTTCGCTGTCGTCCGATCGTGGGCGTAGTGCGACGCGTAGAGCTTCACCATCGCCTCTGAGATCGCGTCGGTGAGCCCGATACCTGCCTCGGCCGGAGCTTCATCGATCCAGTCACCCGACGACGTCACGGTCTCAGACCGGCTCAGCCTGTTGCTCGAGATAGATTTGTCGCACGTCGGTCATGTCACTCTCCTGGGTATCAGTGGATGGCCCCGGCAGGCCGCTGTCGGTGCAACGCGTCTTGCGCAGACGGATACACGGTGCGGCGGGCGCAGCGGGGCTGAGCGACGCTGATCAATCAGGATCAAGGCGCCGGCGGATTGCGTTGGGATGGAACGTCCGTGTCCACCGGGGGCGGGAGTGAACTGCGCCGACTATACGCCCAGTCACGGTGGGTCTTCAGATGATCAAGAGCCCCTCAGTGGTCATCCTTGATTGAAGTTCGCCATCTCTGTGAAAGGATTGACTGACCACGTCATACAATCGACGACGCAGCGTTGCCCCAGCCTCTGGCGACTCCGTCTTCTCCCGGCTTCAGCGATTCGGCCGGCATGCGCGACACCTCTGTATGTGAGGGCGCGACAGCCAATCTCCAGGAGCCGAACCATGAACAGTCACACCGCAGCACCCGGTCAGGGCATGATGATCCTGCTCTGCTACGACGGGTCGGCGGACGCTCAGTCGGCCATCGACCACAGCGCGTCGCTCATGCCCGGCAGCGCCGCGACGGTGCTCGTCGTCTGGGAGACCCTCCTCGAGACGATGAGCCGCACCGGCTCGATGGGCATGGGAATGGGAATGATCGGCGTCGGGGACGAGACCGAGACTGATGCCGCGCTGCGCAAGGGCGCGTTGGCACTCGCGACCGACGGGGCACAACGCGCCACCGCCGCCGGGCTCGTCGCCCAGCCGAGGATCGCCGAACGCGACGGTGACATCGCCGGCGCGATCCTCGCTGCCGCCGCGGACGTGCACGCCGACGTGATCGTGCTCGGCACACGCGGCCTGGGGAGCATGAAGACACTCATGCTCGGCAGCGTCTCGCATGCGGTGCTGCATCATGCCGATCGCGCCGTTCTGGTCGTCCCCTCCCCCGGGCTGGCCGAGCAACGCCATCAGTGGGTGCAGCAGACGCAGATCGCCGCGGGCGTGTCTTGAACGCCGACGACATCACTCCCGACGGGGGCTGTGACTTCCTTCCGCGGGGTCGCGGCTGGGGCTACTGAGCGACCAGCCGGTCGGTCCCGAGCGCCAGCGTCGATCCGACGTGCACCAGCTCGCCGCTGCGGATCTCACGCCACCCGGGATCCTCGTCCAGCCGCTCACTGGCCACCACCACGGTGCGATGGTCGCGCGCGGGCTCGCAGCGCACCCGCGCGCCCAGGCTGCTGGACTGCTCCAGGGCCACCGCCACGCCCGGGCCGCCGCCGCCGGCCGCCCGCTCGAGCACGAACAGCGAGTTGGTCTCCGGATACCGCAGCGCCCACAGATCGGTCGCGGTGACGAGGACGAAGTTGATCGACACGATCGGCAACTCCGCCACGATCCAGCGCACCGCCTCACGGATGCCGGCCTCAACGTCGCCGCCGTGGCGCTCGATCTCACGCGTGATCAGGGCGAAGAAGCGCTCGGAGTCACTTTCTCCACCCACGAGCGCCAGATCGTCACCAAGCTGGCGCTCGAGTGCGGGGAGATCATCGATCACTCCGTTGTGGGCGAACAGGCGCCCGTGCTGACAGAACGGATGGGTGTTGGCCTCGCTCACCGCACCGGTCGTGGCGTGGCGGATGTGGGCCACGAACGTGCGCGAGCTGATCTCTCGAGCCTCCGACGCGAAGCGCCGGTCCTCGTAGGCGGCGATCGGCTGCTTGTCGACGCGCGGTGTGCCATCGAGATCGAAGGAACCGATGCCGGTCCCGTCGGCGTTGGCGTGACTCTGCTGCAGCAGGCTGTCGGGCGCGTCGAGCAACCAGAACGTGGCCCGCACGGCGGTCTCCCCGGCGCTCATCCCGAACAGGCGACACATCGGCGCACACCCTATCCGTCCATCGGCCGGGCGCACGGCGTCGCCCAGCGTGCGCCATGAAGTCGGCCGATCGGCCCGCCCTGCAGGCAACGGCACTGACCATCGGGGCGCTGGGGGTCGTCTTCGGCGACATCGGCACCAGTCCGCTGTATGCCGTGCAGGCCGTGTTCGCGGCCCGGGGTCATCCGGTGTCGGCCACCTCGAGCGAGGTCTATGGGGTGATCTCGCTCGTGTTCTGGTCGATCACGATGCTCGTCTCGGTCAAGTACGTGAGCTTCATCATGCGGGCCGACAACGAGGGGGAAGGCGGCATCATCGCGCTCACCGCGCTGGTGCAGGGCCTGCGGTTCACCCATGCCCGGACCAAGGTGATCCTGGTCCTGCTGGGCATCCTCGGCGCATCGCTGTTCTACGGCGACGGGATGATCACGCCGGCAATCTCGGTGCTCTCGGCCGTCGAGGGGGTCAAGGTGGCGGCTCCCGGCCTGAGCTCGCTGGTGGTGCCGATCACCGTCGCGGTGATCGCGCTGCTGTTCGCCGGCCAGCGGTTCGGGACCGAGCGCGTCGGTCGTCTGTTCGGCCCGGTGATGATCGTGTGGTTCGGGGCGCTGGCCGTGCTCGGCGTCGCCCAGCTGACGAAGGATCCGGGAGCGCTCCGGGCGCTGTCGCCCAGCTACGGGGCCGAATTCTTCCTGCATCACGGCGTGGTGGCGTTCGTATCGCTGGCCTCGGTCGTGCTGGCCGTGACCGGCGCCGAGGCCCTGTATGCCGACATGGGCCACTTCGGACGCGCGCCGATCCGGCGGGCCTGGTTCCTGCTCGCCTTTCCGGCCCTGACCCTCAACTACCTCGCGCAGGGCTCGCTGATCGTCAACGATCCGAGCGCGCGGTCAAACCCGTTCTTCCTGCTCGTCCCGTCCTGGGCCGAGATTCCGATGGTCCTGCTCGCCACCGTGGCCACGGTGATCGCCTCGCAATCGGTCATCTCCGGGGCGTTCAGCCTCACCCACCAGGCGGTTCAGCTGGGGTTCCTGCCGCGGATGCGGATCCGCCAGACGTCCGAGCAGAAGATCGGACAGGTCTACGCCCCGGCGGTCAACCGCGGCCTGTGCGTCGCCGTCATCGCGCTGGTCATCGGCTTCGGCTCCTCGGCCGCGCTCGCCTCCGCCTACGGGGTGGCGGTCACCGGCACCTTCATGCTCAACACAGTCCTGTTCCTCGCCGTGGCGCGTGTGTCGTGGAAGACCTCGCGCCCGCTGATCGCGCTGGGCGCGGTGGTGTTCCTCGGCATCGAGGCGACGTTCTTCGCCGCCAACCTCAGCAAGATCCCCCACGGCGGCTGGCTTCCCCTGGCGATCGCCGCGATCGTGTTCACGCTGCTCACCACCTGGCGCCGGGGAAGCGCCATCGTCGGCGCCAACCGCGCCCACCAGGAGGGCTCCCTCGACGACTTCGTCGCCGAGCTCGATGCCCGCGAGCCCCCGCTCACACACGTCCCCGGCACGGCGGTGTTCCTCAACACCCATCCGCTCAACACGCCGCTGGCGCTCCGCGCCAACGTCGAGCACAACCACGTGCTGCACGCCAACATCGTGATCATCACCATCGAGCGAGCCCGGATCCCCCACGTCGCCGACGCCGACCGGGTCCGGTCAGACGACCTCGGCGACCCCGGCGACGGGATCACCCGCATCACCGCCAGGTACGGCTTTCAGGACAACACCGATGTCCCCGCGGCGCTGCGCCTCGCCAATCACCAGCGGCTTCTCGAGGGCGACTGCGACCTTGACCGGGCGACCTACTTCCTGTCGGAGATCAAGATCGAGCGCTCCAACTCCCCGGGCATGAGCGGGTGGCGCAGCTGGCTGTTCCTCCTGCTCGCCCACAACGCCGCCGATCCCGTCGAGTACTTCAAGCTCCCGGACCACGGCACCCTCAGCATCGGCGAGCGCATCGAACTGTGATCGACAGCGTGACGACACTGATCAGCCGGGTGCCAGCGGAGTAACCTCGGCGGTAGGTCCGCTTCAGCTTCCTCCGGCGGGCAGGTTGGATCCGGCTCAAGCTCTCCGGCCGGCGTACAGGTGTCGATCGAACCGGTCGGCGCACCCCATACGCCTCCAGGAGCAGACCATGTGCAGTGACCGACAGGCCGGGACGGCGTGACGCCCGTCGCCGTGACCGAGAATCTGCGTCTGCGCAACGGCCTCGATGTCGAGCTGGCCGTGGTGCGAGCGCAGGATGAGCCCGCGATCCTGGATTTCCTGACCCACCTGTCGGCGCAGTCGCGTCGGCGCCGCTTCTTCTGCGCCGCGATCGATCTGCGGGCGGAGACCCATCGGGAGATGACCGGCGACGACGCCGATCACCGCGCGCTTCTGGCGTGGTCGGGCCTCGGCGTCGTCGGACACGCGACCTACATCCGACTGCCCGGTCAGTCGCGCGCCGAGGTCGCCGTCGAGGTGGCCGACGATCTGCATCACCTCGGTCTGGCCACCCAGTTGATCATCCGCCTGGCCCGGCACGCCGAGGCGCGGGGGATCACGCGGTTCTTCGCCGAGGTGCTGCCCGAGAACCGCGACATGCTGGCGGTCTTCCAAGACGCCTTCACCACCGCGAGCGTCTTCGGGCCTGACGCGATCGAGATCGAATTTCCCACGTCGGGCTGGCGCGCAGCCGACGCACGCTTCCAACCAGCGAGGTCACGATGACGACTGCCATGACGACGGACAACGGGTCACGCTCGCTCACCGAGCGGGACCTGGATCTGGTCGACCGCTACTGGCGGGCGGCGAACTACCTGTCGGTCGGGCAGATCTACCTGTTGGACAACCCGTTGCTGCGTGAACCGCTGGGCCTTGCGCACATCAAGCCGCGGCTGCTGGGCCACTGGGGCACGACTCCGGGGTTGAACTTCATCTACGCCCACCTCAACCGGCTGATCAGAGCCACCGACCGCAGCCTGCTCTACGTCGCCGGGCCCGGACACGGCGGTCCGGGGATGGTCGCCAACACCTATCTGGAGGGCACCTACAGCGAGGTCTACCCTCACATCGGCCGTGATGCCGAGGGGATCCGACGGCTGTTTCGCCAGTTCTCGTTCCCCGGCGGGATTCCGAGCCATGTCGCTCCCCAGACCCCGGGCTCGATCCACGAGGGGGGAGAGCTCGGCTATGCGCTGCTGCACGCCTATGGCGCGGCGTTTGACAATCCCGACCTGCTCGTCTGCTGCGTGATCGGCGACGGGGAGGCCGAGACCGGCCCGATGGCCGCGAGCTGGCACTCCAACAAGTTCCTGGACCCCGCGCGCGACGGAGCGGTGCTGCCGATCCTGCACCTCAACGGCTACAAGATCGCCAACCCCACCGTGCTCGCCCGGATTCCCGAGCCGCAGCTGCGCTCGCTGCTGGAGGGCTACGGGTACGCGCCCCGCTTCGTCACGGGCTCAGACCCGATGCAGATGCACGCGCTGATGGCCGACACCCTGGATGAGATCGCGGAAGAGATCGATGCGATCCAGATCGCCGCGCGCACCGGGTCGCTCTCGGAACGACCGCAATGGCCGATGATCGTCCTGCGCACCCCCAAGGGCTGGACGGGACCGAAGATCGTCGACGGCCTGCCCGCCGAGGGCTCGTTTCGCTCCCACCAGGTGCCGCTGGCACAGCTGGCCACCCATCCCGAGCACGTCGCGCAGCTGGAGGAGTGGATGCGCTCCTACCGCCCTGAGGAGCTGTTTGACGCCGCCGGGGCGCTGGCGCCCGAGCTGGCCGCGCTGGCCCCGCGGGGGGAGCGGCGCATGGGCGCCAACCCACATGCCAACGGCGGAACGCTGCTGCGTGATCTCGAGCTGCCGGACTTCCGTGACTACGCGGTGCAGGTCCCTGCGCCCGCACGCACCTCCACCGAGCCCACCCGCGTTCTCGGCACGTTCCTGCGTGACGTCATCTCCCTGAACTCCGCGCACGCCAACTTCCGGCTGTTCGGACCTGACGAGACGGCGTCAAACCGGCTCACCGCGGTGTTCGAGGCCACCGATCGCGCGTGGGACGCCCAGACGCTGGCGACCGACGACCACCTGGCGCCGGACGGTCGCGTGATGGAGGTCCTGTCCGAGCATCTCTGCGAGGGCTGGCTGGAGGGCTACCTGCTGACCGGTCGCCACGGCCTGTTCAACTGCTACGAGGCGTTCATCCACATCATCGACTCGATGTTCAACCAGCACGCCAAGTGGCTGAAGGTGACCCGGGGGATCGAGTGGCGCGCGCCGATCGCGTCGCTGAACTACCTGCTCAGCTCCCATGTCTGGCGCCAGGACAACAACGGGTTCTCCCACCAGGACCCCGGGTTCCTTGACCACGTCATCAACAAGAAGGCCGAGGTCGTCCGGGTCTATCTGCCGCCGGATGCCAACTGCCTGCTGTCGGTGGCCGATCACTGCCTGCGCAGCCGCGGCTACGTGAACGTGATCGTGGCCGGCAAGCAGCCGGCGCTGGACTACCTGACCATCGATCAGGCCGTCGCGCACTGCACCCGCGGGCTCGGCATCTGGGACTGGGCCGGGAATGAGGATGGCCGCGAGCCCGACGTGGTGATGGCGTGCGCCGGCGACATCCCCACGCTGGAGACGCTCGCCGCCGTCGCCCTGCTGCGCCAGCATCTCCCGGACCTCAAGGTCCGGGTGATCAACGTCGTCGACCTGATGCGCCTCGAACCCGACAGCGAGCATCCCCACGGGCTCTCAGACGTCGAGTTCGACGCGCTGTTCACCGTCGATGCTCCGGTGATGTTCGCCTTCCACGGCTACCCGTCGCTCATCCACCGCCTCACCTACCGCCGGCACAACCACGCGAACATCCACGTGCGCGGGTACAAGGAGGAGGGCACCACGACCACGCCGTTCGACATGGTGATGCTCAACGACATGGACCGCTTCCATCTCGTCATCGACGTCATCGACCGCGTGCCCAGCCTCGGATCGCGGGCCGCGCAGCTGCGCCAGGCGATGGTTGACGAGCGGCTGGCCGCGCGCGCCTACACGCGCGAGGTCGGGGACGACCCGCCGGCGATCAGCGCCTGGACGTGGCCGAGCCCGGGACGGGCCGGCGTCTGATCAACCGCGGCGCGACCCCGCCGCACCCGCCCGCTCGGACCGGGCGCGCCGGGGTGTCACCATACGGTGAGAGTGATCCACAACCTCAACCGCGAGGAGCACACAGATGGCTGAGACAGAGAAGGCGATCCTGGCGGGCGGCTGCTTCTGGGGCGTCCAGGA
>CAZZYU010000065.1:0-19088 GCA_964658375.1 uncultured Acetobacteraceae bacterium
GCCCCGGCCGGTCAGGCCGGGCGACGCTTCAGCGGATTCTTAGGCTTTACCGGGGGTTCTCGTCTAGCCTTAGGGCATGCCCCGACGCGCCAGGATGGCAATCTCGGGCGCCGGAGTGGGTGCCCTGCTGATGGTGATCACGTGGTACGCCGCGCATGACATCGCTGCCATGCGCCATGCCGACGCGAGCATCCTCGGTGGCTTTTACCAGCTGCACCGCCCGCGGCTCAACGAGCTGACCAACGCCATCGCCAACCTCTGTGACCCGGTGCCGTTCGTCGTGTTCGCGGCGGTGCCGGTGCTCGTCGCGCTGCTGCGCGGACGCCCGCGGGTCGCGATCACGCTCGCGGTGATCCTGCTCGGGGCCAACGAGACGACCGAGATCCTCAAGCCGCTGCTGGCCGGCCCCCGGGACCAGGTCGCCGGTCTGTACATCGGCGGCGCGAGCTGGCCCAGCGGCCATGCCACCGCGTCGATGTCGCTGGCCCTGACGGCCGTGATGAGCGCCCCGGCCCGGCGGCGGCCGGTCGTCGGCGCGTTGATGGCCGGCTTCGTGGTCGCCGTCTGCTACTCGTTTCTGGAGCTCGGCTGGCACTACCCGTCCGATGTGCTCGGTGGCTTTCTCGTGGCGAGCAGCTGGACGCTGTTGGGCATCGCCGGGCTGTGGACCTATGAGGCCCACCGGCCCGCGCTGGCGCGTCGCACCGGTGACGGGGTGCCGGCGTTCTCCATCGGCGAGGCGCTCGCGCCGCCGCTCACGATGCTGCTCGCCGCGTGCGGCTTTGCGGTGATCGTCACCCTGGCGCGGCCCCATGCGGTGCTCGGCTACGCCCGCTGGCACATGGCGTTCATCGTCGGCGCGGCGGTGATCGCCGCGCTCTCGTTCGCGTGTGCGTCGGGGCTGAACCTGGTGCTGCGCCGCCCGTCCTGACCGGCGCGGGATCGCGTCAGCGGTAGCGGCCGGGCTCCCACAGCGGCTCGCCGGTGCCGTTGACCCCCCGGCTGAGGATGAACAGCAGATCCGAGAGCCGGTTCAGGTAGCGGACCACCTCCGGCGAGCAGTCCTCGTCGCAGGCGACCGCGGCGCGTTCGGCGCGGCGGCAGACGGTGCGGCAGATGTGCAGCGCCGCGGCGGCCGGGACGCCGCCGGGCAGGACGAAGGACTTCAGCGGCTCAAGCGTGGCGTTGACCTCGTCGCAGCGGCCCTCCAGCCACGCGGTCTGCTCGGGGATCACCCGCAGGCGCTCGTGGGCCGCATCCGGATCCTCGGGGGCGGCGAGGTCGGCTCCGACGTCGAACAGGTCGTTCTGGATGCGCCGCAGCCATTCGGCGTAGGTGGGCGGCAGCCCGGGCACGGTAAGCGCCCAGCCCAGCTGGGCGTTGAGCTCGTCGACGGTCCCGTAGGCCTCGATCCGCGGATGGGTCTTGGCCACGCGGCTCATGTCGCCCAGATGGGTCTCGCCGTCGTCGCCCAGGCGGGTGTAGATGCGGGTCAGGTTGACGGTCATCGCGTCAGCTGAGTGTGGCAGACGCTACGATGCTCGCCGTTCAAGGTCGTTGGTGATGGGAAGCCGGTGCGAATCCGGCGCGGACCCGCCACTGTGACCGGGGATGTCAGTCGCACGACGCCACGGGTCGGCTCCGCCGACCTGGAAGGCGCGGCTGATCGGCCCGGGAGCCAGGAGACCAGCCTCGACCATCACGCCAATAGCCCTCGTGGAAAGGGTGGCCCTCACATGAAACTCACACGGTGCCTCACCGTGGCCGGAGCACCGGCCGCGCTCACTCTCGCTCTCGCCGGCCCCGCGTTCGCCGCACCCTCGGTGTCGGTTCGCGTCGAGGGGCTGACCAAGACCCTGCTGGAGACCAAGACGGTCACCGCGCCGTCGACCGGGTCGATCACGAAGGGCGGCACGCCTGCCGGCACCTGCCCGGACGACACCGCCGCCGGCGCCCTGGACGTCGCGACCCACCATGATTGGGGCGGCACCTATTCCAGCGGCCTCGGGATCGAGGTCAACTCGATCCTCGGCACCGCCTACAGCTACAGCCACGGCTCCTACTGGGCCTTCTACGTCAACAACCGCTACGCCTCCTCGGGCGTCTGCGACACCGCGCTTGCACCCGGCGAATCACTGCTGTTCGCCGCGGTTCCGGCGAAGGGCAAGACGCCGGTGCCGCTCGTGATCCGCGCGCCGAAGACCGCGACCGCGGGACGTCCGTTCACGGTCCGGGCGGTGGACTACCCGGGCAAGGGCTCGGCGACCAAGCCCGTCTCGGGGGTCAGCTTCGCCGGGACCAGCACCAAGACCAACGCCAAGGGTGTGGCCACGCTCACCGTCTCCAAGGCCGAGACGCTCAGCCTCGTCGGCTCGCGCACCGGCTTCATCCGCTCGGCGGCCGCGAGGGTCACCATCACCAAGTGATGCGCCTGGCGCCCCGGTTCGGGACCGCGATCGCCGCTCTGGTCACCACGGTGGCGTGCGCCGGCTGCGGTTTCGGACCCGGGGCCGGCCCCAGCGCGGTCAGTATCCGCGTCACGAAGAACTTCGGCACCACGCCGATCAAGACGGTCAGCGCCGGCAAGGACCCGGGCGAGACCGACATGCAGGCGCTGGAGCGTCACTTCACGGTCACGACCAGGTATGGCGGCGGCTTCGTGGAGTCGATCGACGGCGAGTCGGGCACCGGCGACCACTACGACTGGTTCTATTACGTCAACGGGATCCAGGCGCCCAAGGGTGCGGCGGTGACCAAGGTGTACAAGGGCGACCACGTCTGGTTCGATCTGCACGACTGGAGCGCGACCGACTCGATCCCCGCGGTCGTCGGCGCCTTCCCCGAGCCGTTTGAGAACGGGACCGGCGGCCGGCGGTATCCCTCGACGATCTCGTGCAGCGGTGGGTCGCCGGCCGGCTGCCCGGCTCTCACCAAGGAGATCACCGCTCAGTTCACCCGCCTGCACATCCCGCTCTCCCCGGCGGCGCCCGGCTACGGGGCCAACGACGTGCTGTCGGTCAACGTCGGCACCTGGGCCCAGCTCCACGGTGAGGTCGCCGCCGACCTGCTCAAGTACGGGCCGGGGACCAGCGGCGTGTACGCGCACTTCTCCCAGGGCGGCCGTCAGCTCGACCTGGAGAACCAGGCCGGCCAGGTGGTCAAGCGCCTGGGCCCCGACGCGGGACTGATCGCCGCGGTCGCCAACGCCGCCAACGACCCCGCGCCGACCTGGCTGGTGACCGGCACCGACCGGGCCGGCGTGATCGCCGCCGCGCGGGCGTTCACGACCCAGTCGCTGGCTGACCACTTCGCGCTCGCCGTGCAGGGCAGCTCCCGCTACCCGGTTCCGATCGTCTCCTCGCCGTGATCTACCGCCGGCGCGCCACGCCGCTGCACGCTGCGCGCGCCGCCGTCGGATGCGCCTGGTGTGCGGCGCTGGCGGTCGCCGCGCTCGTCGTCTCAGACCCGATCCTGCTCGGCGCCGACGTGGTGGCGATCCTCGCCGCCGGGGCCGCGGCCGGCTGCGGCGCCGACCTGCGCCGAGCGCTGCGCGTCGCGCTGCCGGTCGCGCTGGCGATCACGGCGATCAACGCGCTGGTGACCCGCGACGGCCTGACGGTGATCTACCGCTTCGGCGACCTGCCGCTGCTCGGACAGACCGACGTCACCCTCGAGGCCACGGTCTACGGGGCGATCCTCGGGCTGCGCGCGGTCGCGCTGATCCTCTGCGGCCTGCTGTACACGGTCGCCGTCGACCCCGACGAGCTGCTGCGCGGGCTGCGGCGCGTCTCCTACCGCTCGGCACTGACGGCGACGCTGACGACCCGACTGGTGCCCGTGCTCGCGCGTGACGCCCGGCGTCTGGCCGACGCCCAGCGCTGCCGGCCCGGCCCGCCGCCGTCGCGCCTGGCGCTCATGCGCGCGGCCGGAGCCGGGATCCTTGACCGGGCGCTGGACGTCGCCGCGGCGCTGGAGGTCCGCGGCTACGCGGGTGCGGGGCGACCGGCCCGTCGCCGCCGGCCGATCTCGCGCCAGGACATCGCGTTCACCGTCTCGGCGGCGGTGATCGTCGCGGTCGCGGTCGGTGGGCGGATCGCCGGCCCCGCGGCGCTGGTCGCCTATCCGCGGTTGCACGTCCCCGCCGGGCCGGGGGTGGCCGCGCTCGCGGGGCTGCTGCTCGCGGTGGTCCTCGCCCCGTTCCTGGACCGCCGGGGGATCGTGCCGTGACCGCCGTCGCGTGTGATCGCGTCACCTACACCTATCCCGATCGCGACGTCCCGGCGCTGCGTGACGTGACGCTGCGCATCGGCCACGGCGAGCTCGTCGTGGTCGTCGGGGGGTCGGGCTCGGGCAAGACGACGCTGCTGCGGGCGATCAGCGGCCTCGTTCCCCACTTCCACGGCGGCACGTTCGCCGGCCGGCTGCTCGTCGCCGGCCGCGACACCCGTGAGCACGGCCCCGGGGCGCTCGCGACGGCCGTCGGCACGCTGGTTCAGGATCCCGAGACCCAGGTGGTGATGGGCACCGTGCGCGCCGAGCTCGCCTTCGGGCTGGAGAATCAGGGGGCCGCGCCGGAGGCGATCGCCCGCGGCGTGGAGGAGACCGCGCTCGTCCTCGGGATCGAGCGGCTGCTTGACCGATCGACGGCCGAGCTCTCCGGCGGGGAGCTGCAACGCGTCGCGCTGGGGGCGGCGCTGGCCGGGCGCCCGGCGGTGCTCGTCCTCGACGAGCCGACCTCGCAGCTGGATCCGGTCGCCGGCGATGAGCTGATCGGGCTGCTGCGCCGCGCCAACGACGACGCCGACGTGACCGTCGTGCTCGCCGAGCACCGGCTGGAACGGTGCCTGCATGCCGCCGACCGGGTGATCGCGCTTGACCGCGGGCAGATCGTCTGCGACGCCGCGCCCGACGCGTTCCTGGCCTGGGCGGGCGCGCATGCACCCGCGCTGCAGACGCCGGGCGCCCGGTTGCTGGCCGGGCTGGGGCTGGCGCCCGTGCCGGGCGTCAAGCGCGCCCGTGCGGCGCTGCGGGCCGCCGCGGCGCTGCCCGGTCCCGAGAGCTCGGAGGAGCCCACGGTGGCGCGACGCGGTCCGGGGTTCCACCGGCGCCGCGGGGTACGTGGGGCGCGTGGGGCGGCGAGCGCGCTGGCGGTGGACCGGGTCTGGCACGAGCTGCGCGACGGACCGGTGCTGCTGCGGGGGGTGTCGCTGCGCCTGGCTCCCGGCGAGCGGGTGGCGCTGATGGGCGCCAACGGTGCGGGCAAGTCGACGCTGCTGCGCCACGCCGGGGGTCTGATGACCCCGACGCGCGGCTCGGTGACCGCCGCCGGCCGGGTCGGGCTGCTGCTGCAGAACCCGGTCGACTACCTGATCCACGAGCGGGTCGCCGACGAGGCGCCCGCCGGGGCGCTGCGCGCCGTCGGGCTCGACGGGGCCGCGTTCGCCGATCGCCATCCGCGCGAGCTCTCCGGAGGGGAGCGCCAGCGCCTCGCTCTGGCGGTCGTGCTCGGCGAGCCCGACCAGCTTCCGGCCGTCCTGTGCCTGGACGAGCCGACGCGGGGGATGGACCGCGCGCACCGCGACCGGCTGGTCGGCGTGCTGGACGCGTTGCCCGGCGCCGCGCTGATCGCCACCCACGACGCCGAGTTCGCCGCCGCCTTCGCCCGTCGGGTCGTGTTGCTGGCCGATGGTGCGGTGATCGCCGACGGCCCCGTCGAGGCACTCCTCTCCGGCGGCAGCTACTTCGTCACCGAGACGGCCCGGATCCTCGGCGGCGCCGGCCGCGCGCTGACCGCCGAGCAGGGCGTGGCGCTGCTGACGGGCGCCGACCCGGGGGCGGCGGCGGTCTCGTCGGCCGGGACGCCGGCTGTGGCGCCGGTCGTCTCCGAGCCCGCCGGGTCGGGGGCGGAGACGCGCGCGTGAGCTGGCAGCTCGCGGCGTTCGCCTTGCTCGGGATCGCGCTGGTCGGCGGCTTTGCCTGGTATGAGCGCAGCCGGCCCGACGCCCGGATCGTCGCCCTCGTGGGGACCCTGGCCGCGTTCGCGGCGCTGGGGCGGATCGCGTTCGCGGCGGTGCCCAACGTCAAGCCGACGACCGACATCGTGCTGCTCGCCGGGTTCGCGCTCGGCGGCGGTCCCGGGTTCGCGGTCGGCGCGATCGCGGGGCTGACCTCGAACTTCTTCTTCGGGCAGGGGCCCTGGACGCCGTGGCAGATGGCCGCCTGGGGCGCGACCGGGGTGCTCGGAGCGGGGCTGGCGCGCGTCTGTGGCCGGCGCGGCGGGTCTCCGTCGATCGGCCGCTGGCCGCTGGCGATCGTCTGCTGCGTGGCCGGCTTTGCCTTCACGGCGGTCCAGGATGCGGGGGACTGGGTCACCTACAGCGATCACAGCCTCGCCGCGCTGGGCGCCTACGTCGGCTCGGGGCTGGGCTTTGACGGGGTCTACGCGGCGGCCTGCCTGGGGTTCGCGCTGGCGTTCGGACCGGCGCTGCTGCGCAGCATCCAGCGTTTCGCGCGGCGCATCGAGGTGCGCTGGATCCCACCGGCGCCGTTGGTGGTCGTCGCGGTGGCGGCGGCCGGGCTGCTGGCCGGCCATCCCGGCAGGGCTCGGGCGGCGGACGCCGGTGCCTCGGGAGCGGCGGGGTGGGCGGGGCCGGTCTCATACCTGCGCCACGCCCAGAACGCCGACGGCGGCCTCGGCGCCGCGCCCGGCCAGCCATCGGCGCAGCTGTTCGCCGGGTGGGCGGCGCTTGGTCTGGCCTCGGCCGGCGTGGACGTCGCCACGCTGCGCACCGCCCCCGGACGGCCGACGCTGCTGAGCTACGTTCGGGCGGGCGCCGGCGCGCACGACCCCGGCTCGCTGGAGCGCACGATCCTCGTGCTGCGCGCCGCCGGCGCGTCGGTGACCGCGGTCGCCGGCCACGATCTCATCGCCGACTTGAACGGCCGCTTCTCGGCCGACGGGGCGGTCTCGGGCCAGGTCAACCTGACCGCCTTCGGACTGCTGGCGCTGCGCAGCGCCGGCTCCGCGACGGCCGCGCGCCAGGATCAGGCCCGCGCCTGGCTGGTCGGCCAGCAGGACCGGGACGGCGGCTACGGGTTCGCCGGTCGTGGCGGCGCCAGCGACGTCGACGACACCGGCGCCGTGCTCGAGGCGCTCGCGTGGGCGCCGCGACGAGCGCCCGGACGTGGGGCCGGTGCCGGCTCGGTGCGCCGCGCGATTGCCCGGGCGGTCGCCTACCTGCGCGCCCGCCAGGACCCCGACGGGGGCTTTCCGTCGAGTCCGGGCATGGGATCCAACGCGCAGTCGACCGCGTGGGCGATCCAGGGTCTGATCGCCGCCGGGGTCGATCCGGCGTCGGTGCGCCGCCGCGCCAGCCCGACCCCGGTGGCCTACCTGCGCTCGCTGATCGCCCCCGACGGCGCGGTGCGCTACGCGCGCGGCGAGACCCAGACCCCGGTGTGGGTGACCGGGGAGGCGCTGATGGCGCTCGCCGGCAAGCCGCTGCCGTTGCCGCTGCCGGCGACCGTCTCGGTCGCCCGGGGCGCGCCGCGGGCTCACCCGCGCCGCGCGCCGGCGGCCCGCCCGCGACGCGTTCCCGCTGCCTCCGGGGTCGCCCGGGCGCTGGCGGCGATGGAGGCGGCCGTCTCGGTCCTTCCGCACGTCGTCGTCTCCCGGATGGGCGTCGGGTGAACGCCCGGGTGGTCGATGTCCGGATGGTGCGTGTGACAGACGCCACTGCGCAGGCAGACCCCACTTAGTACGCTGCCCGGCCGATGAGGATTGGGGTGCCGACTGAGATTGTCGAAGGTGAGCTGCGGGTCGCGCTCGTGCCCGAGGTCGTGCGCAAGCTGGCCGGCGCCGAGGGCGGCGAGGTCCTTGTCCAGCGCGGCGCCGGCGCGGGGGCGCTGATCCCCGACGACGCCTATGTCGACGCGGGCGCCCGGCTCGTGGACGGCGCCGCGGAGGCGCTCGGCGCCGACGTCGTGCTCAAGGTCGCCCCGCCGACGCCGGAGGAGATCGGCCAGCTCGGCTCCGACAGCGTGCTGATCGGCTTTCTCGGCCCGCTGACCAACGCCGCGGGGGTCACGGCACTGGCCCAGGCCGGGGTGACGGCGTTCGCGATGGAGGCGGTGCCGCGGATCAGCCGCGCCCAGTCGATGGACGCGCTGTCCTCGCAGGCGAGCATCGCCGGCTACCGGGCGGCGTTGATCGGCGCCCAGGAGCTCGGCCGCTACTACCCGATGCTGATGACCGCCGCGGGCACGATCCGCCCCGCCACGGTGCTCGTGCTCGGCGCGGGCGTCGCCGGGCTGCAGGCGATCGCGACCGCCCGCCGGCTCGGCGCCGTCGTTCAGGGCTTCGATGTCCGCGCCGCGGTCAAGGAGCAGGTGGAGTCGCTGGGGGCGACATTTCTGGAGTTCGACCTCGGCGGGGACCTGGAGGGCACCGGCGGCTACGCCCGCGAGCTGACCGCCGAGCAGCAGGCCCGCCAGCAGGAGCTGATGGCCGAGGCGATCGGTAAGGCCGACGTCGTCATCACGACGGCGCTCGTGCCCGGACGACGCGCGCCGATCCTCGTCACCGAGGCCGCGGTGACGCTGATGAAGCCCGGTTCGGTGATCGTCGACCTCGCCGGCGAGGCGGGCGGCAACTGCGAGCTCTCGCAGCCGGGCGAGACCGTGCTGCGCCACGACGTCAAGATCACCGCGCCGCTCAACGTGCCCTCGAGCATGGCCGAGCACGCGTCGCAGCTGTATGGCCGCAACATCCAGGCGCTGCTGGGCCTGATGACCTCCGAGACGGGCGAGCTGTCGCTGGACTTCGAGGACGAGGTGATCGCCGGGGCGTGCATCACCCGCGGGGGCGAGATCGTGCACGAGGGCGCGCGGACCGCGGCGAGCGCCGCGTAGGTCAACGAGAAAGGCTCAGATCATGGACAGTCTGGTCATCGACATCGCGGTGCTCGTGCTCGCCGGCTTCGTCGGCTTCGCGGTCATCTCCAAGGTGCCCAACACGCTGCACACGCCGTTGATGTCGGGCACGAACGCGATCCACGGGATCGTCGTGCTCGGCGGGCTGCTGCTGATGAGCGAGTCGAGCGGGATCCTGGAGAAGATCCTGCTCGTGATCGCGGTCGCGTTCGGCACGATCAACGTCGTCGGCGGCTTTCTGGTCACCGACCGGATGCTCGGCATGTTCAAGTCAAAGCCCGAGCCCGCGCGCGAGCCGCCGTCCGATCGCGAGGCCGGTTCATGATCGTCGCCGCGGGGACGATCTTCCTGCAGACGACGAACTTCATCGACGCGGCCTACATCGTCGCGTTCGGGCTGATGATCTACGGCATGAGCGGGCTGACCGGCCCGCGCACGGCGGTGCGGGGCAATCAGACCGCCGCCGTCGGGATGGCGGTCGCGGTCGTCGCGACGCTGCTGCGCACCGGCGAGTTCCACGGCTCGAGCACGGTCTGGCTGATCATCGCCGGGATCGTCATCGGCGCCGCGGTCGGGATCCCGGCCGCGCGCAACGTGAAGATGACCGCGATGCCGCAGATGGTCGCGCTGTTCAACGGCGTCGGCGGCGGAGCGGTGGCGCTGATCGCCTGGGTCGAATACCGCCATGGCTTCTCCCACGGCGGCCTGGGCAGATGGGCGCTGCGCGCCGAGACCTTCGAGCTCTTCGGCGCGATCGTCGGCTCGATCTCGTTCTGGGGCTCCAACATCGCCTTCGGCAAGCTGCAGGAGATCCTTCCGGGCAACCCGATCAAGCTCCCGGCGCAGTCGCTGATCAACCTCGGGCTGCTGATCGTGGCGGTCGGCTCGGCGGTCGTGCTCTGCGCGGGGACCCACTCCCAGCTGCTGTTCATCGTCGGCATCCTCGTCGCCGCGGGCGTGCTGGGCAACCTGCTCGTGCTCCCGATCGGTGGGGCCGACATGCCGGTCGTGATCTCGCTGCTCAACGCGTTCACAGGACTGTCGGCGGCCGCGACCGGTGTCGCGCTGTCCAATCCGGTGATGATCGTCGCCGGAATGATCGTTGGCGCCTCGGGCACGATCCTCACCGACCAGATGGCCAAGGCGATGAACCGCTCGGTGCCCTCGATCATCGCGGGCGGCTTCGGCGGCACCGTCGACGCTCCGGCGGCCGGCGCGTCGGCCAACGGCGGCACGGTCCGCGCCACGAGCGCGGCCGACGTCGCGATCCAGCTCTCCTACGCGCGCCAGGTCGTCGTCGCCCCCGGCTACGGGATGGCGGTCGCCCAGGCCCAGCATGCCGTGCGTGAGCTGGAGCGCGCCCTGGAGGAGAAGGGCGTCGAGGTCAAGTATGCGATCCACCCGGTCGCGGGGCGGATGCCCGGCCACATGAACGTGCTGCTCGCCGAGGCCGATGTGCCGTATGACCTGCTGCGCGAGATGGACGACATCAACCCCGAGTTCTCGCGCACCGATGTGACGCTGATCATCGGCGCCAACGACGTCACCAACCCCGCGGCCAAGAACGAGCCCGGCTCCCCGATCTACGGGATGCCGATCCTCGAGGTCGACCGCTCGGCCGCGGTGATCGTGCTCAAGCGATCGATGGCCTCGGGCTTCGCCGGGATCGACAACCCACTGTTCTACGACCCCAAGACGTCGATGCTGTTCGGCGACGCGAAGGCGTCGGTGAGCGACATCACATCCGAGGTCCAGGCGCTCTGACCGGCGCCGCCGTTCTAGTAGGGTCGCCACCATGGATCCCGCACGACTGACCGCGATCCCGATCTTCTCAGAGCTCTCGCCGTCCGAGGCCAATCGGCTGGCCGCCTTCGCCACCGAAACCAGCGCCGCCGAGGGCCAGATCCTGATGAAGGAGGGCGACTATTCGGTCGAGCTGATCGCGATCGAGGAGGGCACCGCGGACGTCGTCCAGGGTGGCCGCACGGTCGCCTCGCTGGCACCCGGCGACCTGATCGGCGAGATGGGCCTGCTCGAGCGCCGGCCGCGGAACGCCGACGTCATCGCGACCTCGCCGATGCGCCTGATCAAGCTCACCCACTGGGAGATCCGCCGGATGTCGACCGCCACCGTGGACCGCATCAAGGAGCTGATCGAGGGCCGCAAGGGCGGAGACCCCACCCACCCCGCCCAGCCCGTCGACCGCGACGTGATCGACGGCTGACCGTCGTCGCGGTGACCGCTCCGTCGCGCACGCTGGCGACCAGCGACGGACCGCTGGCGCTCGGCGGCGAGAACGGTCCCCTGATCATGGGGATCGTCAACGCGACCCCTGACTCGTTCTCCGATGCCGGGCTGCATCAGACGCTCGAGCAGCGCGTGACGCTCGCCCGCTCGCTGATCGCCGCCGGAGCATCGCTGATCGACATCGGGGGCGAATCCGGGACCACCGACCGCCCGGTGATCGACGCCGCGCAGGAGATCGACCGCGTCGTCCCGGTCATCGAGCGCGTCCGCGCCGAACTCGGCGCCCGCGTCTCGGTGGACACCTACAAGCCGGCGGTCGCCCGGGCGGCGATCGCCGCCGGCGCATCGATCGTCAACGACGTCAGCGGGCTGCGTGACCCCGAGTTGGCCGACGTGTGCGCGCAGACCGGCGCGGCGCTGGTCCTCATGCACACGATCGCCCCGCCCCGGCAGCGCCTGCACGACCGCTCGCTCGACGGCCGGATCGCCGGCGAGGTCCGGCGCTTCCTGCAGCAGCGGATCGCGCTGGCGCTGGACCGAGGGCTCACTCCCGAGCAGCTGATGATCGATCCCGGTCCCGACTTCTCCAAGACTCCCGCCCAATCGATCACGGTGCTGCGGGCGCTGGGCTCCCTGCATGAGCTCGGACGCCCGATCCTGCTCGCCGTCTCGCGCAAGGACTTCGTCGGCGCGCTCACGGGGCGAGCGCCCCGCGAGCGGCTCGGCGGAACCCTCGCCGCGGTCGCCCACGGCACGCTGGCCGGCGCTCACGTCCTGCGCGTCCACGACGTCGCGGCGGTCCACGATTTCCTGACCGTGCTCGACGCGCTCAGCGGGCGCGTCGAGATCGATCCCGGGCTGAGCCTGCCCGATGATCTGCGCTGGGCGCGGACCCCGTCGAGCGGTTCCGACGCCGCGGCGCGCTAGATTCGACGGTGCAATCGCCGGTCGCTGGCCCAACGCGACCGGAGCCCACCGACAGTCCGAAGGAGTTCCCCCATGCCCGTACTTGACCGCAGTGCCCTGGTCGACAGTCCCCTCGCCGACCTCCACGCGATCGCCTCTGAGCTTTCGATCGACGGCTACCGCCGTCTCCGTCGCGCCGACCTGATCGACGCGATCCTCGCCAAGCAGGGAGGCGCCGCAGACAGCGTCGAGGACGCCACCGGACCCGGCGAGGACGGCGCGCCCGCGTCAGAGACGCGTCGGCGCCGAGGCCGTCGCGGCGGTCGAGGCCGCGGTCCGTCGCGCGACGCCGGCCCCGAGGGCGAAGAGGCCGACGAGGCCAACGAAGGCGCAGGCGCCGAGGCGCAGGTCGCCTCCTCCACCGGCGAGGCCTCGGCGATCGATGACGCCTCCGCAGGCCCGGCCACGCCCGACGCGGCGCCGACCGACGGCGCGGCAGGCACCGCGCCCCGGCCTCGGCGCTCGCGCGACACGCCGCGGCCCAAGGCCGAATCAGAGCCGCGTGAGGACAGGCCCGGCCGCAGCCGCCGCCGCGCCAAGGCCGACGAGGAGGAGCCCGAGGCTCCCGTCGAGGAGGTGCCCGTCGCGGGCGTCGTCGAGCTCCTGCCCAACGGCTCGGGGTTCGTCCGGGTCGCCGGACCCGACCCTTCAGATGACGACGTCTACATCTCCTCGGCCCAGGTCAAACGCTGCGAACTGGTCAGCGGTGACGCGATCACCGGCCCCAAGCGCTCCCCGCGGCGCTCGGAGCGATTCGCCTCGCTGATCCGGATCGAGACGATCAACGGCCGTCCGGCGTCCGAGCTGGCCGACAGCGTGCGCTTCGACGATCTCCCGGCCGCGTTTCCGTCCGAGCGGCTGAAGGTCGGCTCCGAGGATCCGACGCTGAAGGCGATCGAATGGCTGACCCCGTTCGGCCTCGGCTCACGGGTGACGATCGTCGGCGCCTCCCGGGCGGGCAAGACCGAGGCGCTGCGGCGGCTGGCCGCCGTGTTCGCCGAGCACGAGGAGCTGACCGTGAGCGTCGCCCTCGCCGGCGCCCGGCCGGAGGAGATCACGGAGTGGTCGGCGGGACCGATCGTCCCGGCGGCCGCGGTCAGCCTCGCCGCCTCCGAGGACGCCCAGAGCGGTGCCGTCGAGCCCGTCGTGGATCAGGCCCGTCGCCTGGCGGCGCGCGGCGCCCACGCCGTCGTCCTGATCGACTCGCTCGACGGCTTGAGCCCGCACACGGCCCGGAAGGTCATCGCCGGGGCTCGCAACATCGTCGATGGCGGCTCGGTGACGATCATCGCCACCGCGACCGCGCCGATCGGCGGCGAGACGACCGTGATCGCGCTGGACGTCGGGCTGACCAGCGTCGGGCGCTTCCCCGCGCTGGACCTGGTGGCCAGCGGGACGCTGCGGCCCGAGCTGCTCGTCGGGGACGCCGGCGCCGAGGCGATTGCCCGGACCCGCGCCGAGGTCTCCGAGGGCGACGAGAGCTGATCCTGCATCAGTAGGCGGTGCACCGGCTGCGGTGGCGCGGCCGGGATTTGTAGCGCGGGCCCTGTCCGCGCTCCCATAACGTCTGATCGACGCTCGCCGCGGTGACGTCGTGCCCTCGGGCGGCGACGAGCCGTTCGACGGCGTGCAGCGCGCAGGCGCGGATCTCGACCTCCTCGGTGGAGCCGTGCTCGATCAGCTGCCCGGCGTCGATCCGGGCCACCAGCTCGGGCGCGAAGGACAGGACGCCGTCCAGGCGCAGGACATGGGGGACGAGGTTGTCGGCGAACATCGTCAGTCGCGCCGCGTCATGCCAATCCGCGACCCCCGCCCGCCGCAGGTCGGCGGCGGCGATCTGGGCACGCTTGAGAAACCCCACCGAGAGCTCGTCGTAGCGCGAGCGGTCGGCAAAGCACGCCCACTCGCCGAGGTGGTCGGCGAACGCGACCGCCGAGCCGCCGGCGGCGGCGATGAGCGCGGTGACGCTGCCGCGGTGCTCGGCGAGCAGATGCTCGCCGAGGTCGCGCAGCGACAGGGCGAACAGCTCGATCAGCTCGTGCGCCGGGTCCTGGCCGAGGATCGCGGCGACCGCCGGGGCATCGAGCTGGGTGAGCTGCGCCGCGGTGAACGGCCCCTCGGTGACGGTGTGCGCGCGCCAGGCGCCGGCGATCGTCTGATAGCCCGACCGACCGTCGGGTTTGCGCAGCGTCGGAAACCAGCCCGAGCCGAAGTTGATCGCGTCCAGCGTCAGCCAGTGGGCGGCCCGCTCCTCGGTGCCGGCGCCCGCCAGCTCGTCGGCCTCGTCGCCGGTGTGCGCCGACGCCGTCAGTCCGGCCGCGTACTCCTCGATCGCCGCCTCGCGGATCGTGACCGCGCGGGCGCGCCGGGCGATCTCGGCACACGTCTCACGCAGCTCGTCCACGTCGCACAGGATGGCGCACCGGGTCAGCGGCGCGGCGCCCTCCGGCCTGCTCGCTAACGTCAAATCCCGCTTCATGACCGACCTGTCCAGCGACCTGGAGGCGTTGCTCTCCGGCCTCAACGAGCCCCAGCGCGAGGCCGTCACCTACGGCGCGGGTCCGCAGCTGATCCTCGCCGGCGCGGGCTCGGGCAAGACCCGGGTGCTCACCCATCGGATCGCCTACCTGGTCGCGACCGACACCGCCAAGCCCAACGAGATCCTCGCGATCACGTTCACCAACAAGGCGGCCTCGGAGATGCGCGACCGCGCCGAGCTGCTCGTCGGCCGCCGGGTGCGCGCGATGTGGGTGATGACCTTCCATGCCGCCTGCGCCCGGATGCTGCGCGCCGAGGCCCAGCGGCTGGGCTACACCCGGCAGTTCACGATCTATGACACCGCCGACTCCCGCCGGCTGATCAAGCGCTGCCTCGACGATCTCGGGATCGATCCCAAGCGCTTCACCCCCGCGTCGGTGGGCAGTCAGATCTCCGACGCCAAGAACAAGCTGCGCGACGCCGACGCCTACGCGCAGCTGGTCGGCTCGTTCTTCGAGCAGACGGTCGCCGACGTCTACCGCTCCTACGAGCGCGAGCTGCATCGCGCCAACGCGATGGACTTCGACGACCTGCTCGTGCGCGCCGTCAACGTGCTGGAGCTGTTCCCCGAGGTCCGCCAGCGCTACGCCGGCGGCTTTCGCCAGGTGCTCGTCGACGAGTACCAGGACACCAACCACGCCCAGTACCGCTGGCTGCAGCTGCTCGCCGGCGAGCACCGCAACCTGATGGTCGTCGGCGACGACGCCCAGTGCCTGATCGAGGGTACGCAGGTCACGATGGCCGACGGGACGACCAAGCCAATCGAGCAGGTCTCCGCCGGAGACGCGGTCCGTTCCGCCTACGGGAGCGGCGACTTCCGTCCCGCCGAGGTTCTCCAGGTGCACCGGTCCCAGCGCACCGACGGCGTCGCAATCACGATGCGCTCGGGCCGCCGGCTCGTGGGCACCCCCGAGCACACCCATTTCGCGGGCGACCCGCGCGGGCGACACGGCGTGCGGGGCGAGAAACGTGACCGTGGCGCACGTTTGATGCCCAGGTTCCCCGGAACGGAGCTGACGGTCGAGCTGTGTGGCGCGCCGCGGGGTCACCGGGTGGGCTGGGCGGGCGCAACGGCCGTCGTCGAGGACCTGGCGCCGATTCAGCGGATCGCCGCCCACGGCGTCCGGGTGACGCCCTCGGCGGCCCTCGGTCCGGGAGGCGGCGCGCTGCCGTTCACGCCCGCCGCCTCGGCGCGGCCCGGGATGGTCATGTTCGACGGAGACGGGGGCTATGACGTCGTCGAGTCGGTGCAGCGCGTGATTCTCGATCGGCCCGTCTATGACCTTGACGTCGCCTACACCCACAACTTCGTCGCGGGCGGGCTGGTCACCCACAACTCGATCTACGGGTTCCGGGGCGCCGACATCACGAACCTGCTCGAGTTCGAGGACTCCTATCCCGACGCGCATGTGGTCAAGCTCGAGCAGAACTACCGCTCGACCCAGACGATCCTCGACGCGGCCAACGCGGTGATCGCCAACAACCGCGGTCAGATCCCCAAGTCGCTGTGGACCGACGTGGGACAGGGAGACCCGATCACCGTGCGCGAGCTCGACGACGAGCATGCCGAGGCGCGGTACGTGACCGGGGAGGTGCAGCGGCTCGTCGACGAGGGGACCTCGCGGGCGGAGATCGCGATCTTCTACCGGACCAACTCGCAGTCGCGCGTGCTGGAGGACACGCTCGTGCGCGCCGAGATCGGCTACCAGGTGATCGGCGGCACCAAGTTCTATGACCGGGCCGAGATCAAGGACGCGGTCGCCTACCTGTCGGTGCTCGTCAACCCGCAGGACGTCGGCGGCTTCACGCGGATCGTCAACTCGCCCCGGCGGGGGATCGGCACCACGACGATCTCCCGGCTGCTCGCCCACGCCAACACGACGGGGGAGACGGTGTGGGAGCTGGCGGCGGCGCCCGAGGACGTGCCGGGCCTGGGGGCGGCCGCGATCAAGGCGCTGCGGCGCTTCATGGGCACGATGGAGGTGCTTGCCGAGCGCGCGGCGAGCAGCACCGAGGTCGCGACGCTGCTCAAGGAGATGCTGGCCGAGACCGGCTATCTGGAGGCGCTGTCCAACGAGCGCACGATCGAGGCCCAGGGCCGGATCGAGAACCTCGAGGAGCTGGTCAACGTCGCGGTCGAGTACGACGCTGCGGCGACGACCGCCGACGGCCAGCCGCCGGGTCTCGCCGGCTTCCTGCAGCAGGTGGCGCTCGTCGCCGACGCCGACACGCGGACCGACGACGAGGGCCTGGTGACGCTGATGACGCTGCATAACGCCAAGGGCCTGGAGTACCCGATCGTGTTCATGATCGGCTGCGAGGAGGGGGTGTTCCCGCACTCACGGGCGCTGGACGAGGGCGGTCTGGAGGAGGAGCGCCGGCTCTGCTACGTCGGCATCACGCGCGCCCAACGGGACCTGTATCTCACCTCGGCCCGTGCCCGGACCGTGTTCGGCACCCGCAGCTTCGGGGTGCCCAGCCGGTTCATCGGCGAGATCCCGCAGTCGCTCACCGACCACGACAGCCAGCCCCCGCGCTCGCTGCGCAGCCGGATGACCACCTGGGACCGGGGTCCGGCGTCGCAGGGCGGGGCTCAGACCTCATGGGCCCCCGGGGCCGGCTACGGTCGGGATGCCTTCGATGCCGACGCGCCCGCGCCGACCACGTTCCGCCTCGGCGATGACGTCGTCCACGCCGCCTTCGGCGACGGCGTGGTCATCGGAGTGGAGCCGGGCGGGATCGTCGTCATCCGCTTCGCGCGTGACCACGCCGAACGCAAGCTCGTCGCCGAGCTCGCTCCGATCACGAGGCGGTAGCGTTCACCGGCGTGAACCTCAACGCATTCTCACGAGATGACTGGGCGCTCGGCGCGACGTCGCTGCTGCTGGTGATCGATCTGCTGTTCCTGCCGTGGTTTCGCTTCAGCGCGACGATCGGGACGTTCTCGGTCAGCGTGACGACGACCGCAACCGGCTCATTTGACGGCTGGACCGCTGTGATCGCCGTGCTCGCGTGCGTGCTCATCGTCGTCGACCTCGCGGTCGAGCGTCTCCTGCCGGCCACGGTGGTGCCGAACATCGGGGGCAGCCGCACGCAGACGCGCTGGGTGCTCGCGCTGATCGCCGTTGCGTTCGTCGCGCTGAAGTTCGTGCTGCACATCCACTTCTCGTACTTCGGCTTTGCCTTCTACGCGGCGGTCGTGCTGTGCCTGCTGCTCGTCGCCGTCGCGCGCAGAGCCAACGGCGCCCCCGGGTACCGCCCGGGGATCCGCTAGCGGTGGCGGGGCGGCTGCGCGTCGGGGAGTGGCTGGCCGCGCTCGGGGCGGCGCTGATGCTCGTCGCCCTGCTGGCGCTGCACTGGTATCGGGATCCCGCGCGCACCGGGTGGACGGCGATCCCGACGCTGCGCTGGTTCGTGCTCGTCACCGCCGCGCTCGGCCTCGCGCTGGCGCTCGCGCAGGCGAGCCGGCCCGGACCGGCGCTAGCCGTCACGCTCGACATGATCGCGACGGTCGTGGGCGGCCTCACCACGCTGCTGCTGGCGATCCGTCTGATCACGACCGGCGCGTCGGTGGCGGTCGGCGGCTACGTCGGGCTGGTGGCGGCGGCAGTGACCGTCCTGGGGGCGTTTCGCGCGTTTCGCGCCGAGCAGGGATGGACTCCGGGCCCCGAGCGCCCGGTGGAGCTCGTCGAGCTGTCCTCCGCGCCGTCGCGCTGAGACCTCGGCACCTAGAATCACGCAGTAGATGCTGAAGCGCGCCCAGGTGGTCCACGTCGCCCGTCTCGCCCGTCTGGAGCTCGACGACGACGAGCTTGAGACGATGGCCGGGGAGCTCTCGGCGGTGCTGGAGCACGTCGATCGCATCCGGGAGCTTGACCTCCACGACGTGTCGCCCACCGCGCACGCGACCGACCTGGCGGGCGTCATGCGCCCCGACGAGCCGGTGCCCGGCCTCACCCACGAGCAGGCCCTGGCCGCCGCACCCGAGCCGGTCGACGGCGGCTTCGGCGTCCCCAGCCCCGGTCGCAGCGGCGAATGACCGAGCTGACCGAGTGCACCGCGGCCCAGGCGGCCGCTCGTATCCGCGCGCGGGAGATCGATGCCCGGGAGCTGTTCGAGGCCTACCGGGAACGCGCCGCCGCCGACGAGCTGAACGCCTACACCTGGGTCGCCGACGCCGCGCCGGCGACGTTTCCGACCCCCGACTCCCCGCTGGCCGGCGTGCCGCTGGCGGTCAAGGACCTGTTCTGCACCGAGGGCGTGCCCAGTCAGGCCGGCTCGCGCATCCTGGAGGGATACCGCCCTCCCTACAGCGCGACCGTCGTGCGCAACCTCGCCGAGGGTGGGGCGACGCTGCTGGGCAAGACCAACCAGGACGAGTTCGCGATGGGCTCCTCCAACGAGAA
>CAZZYU010000066.1:0-19041 GCA_964658375.1 uncultured Acetobacteraceae bacterium
CACCCGGTCCGGCAGAAACTCCACAACATGAGTAGTTCGACCACTACTCGCCCGGCACCGGCAAGACACATCTCGCGATCGCCTTGGGGCTCCGGGCCTGTCAGCACGGCTACCGCGTCGCGTTCGCGACCGCCCAGCAATGGGTCAGCCGCCTCGAAGAGGCTCAGGAACGCAACACGCTTGACCAGGAGCTCAAGCGCCTGGAGCGCTACCAGCTGCTGATCGTCGACGAGGTCGGCTACCTCCCGCTCGAACGCCAAGCCGCCAACCTGCTCTTCGCGCTCGTCTCGCGCCGCTATGAGCGCGGCTCGATCGTCATCACCAGCAACCGCGGGTTTGAGGCCTGGGGTGAGATCCTCGGCGACGCGATGGTCGCCGCCGCCCTGATCGACCGACTCGTGCACCACGCCACCATGGTCACCCTCAAAGGCAAGAGCTACCGACTACGCGAACGAGGAAGCGGCCCTGCCTCCGCCGCGCGACCCGCGCCGCCCCACAACTGACCCCCTCACCGCGACCGCGCCGGCGGCATCTCACTGCGCTCGCCTACGGCTCGCTCCGCGAGAAGCCGCCGCACCAACCCTCAACCGGCCTACTTTCAACCGGCCCAGGTGGAGCACTTTTCGGTCCCTAAAACTGGAGCACTTTTCGGCTCCTGTTGACAGATCACCGGTGCTAGATCGCCTGGCCACGCGGCAGCCGATCGAACACGGGGTGCCTCGGAGACTCGCTTTCCGCGACGCAGGGGACGCCTCCTTTCAAACGGATCGGGTCGTCCCGCGCCGGCCGATGCTCACGCTCGCTTTGCCCGACGAAGCTGACGCTCGCAATCAACGGAAAGGGGACCTGAGTCCGAGGTGGGCGGAGCTGAGATGTGCATTGCTCACAGCCTGGTGATTTCGAGCTCACCCGGCGGCCGGGCTCCGCGGCGAGAGTCAGGCTCAGGCGGTGGCGAGGGCGTCCTGGAGTTGGGCGCGAGCGAGATGGATCAGCTCGGGCGTGGGGATCGTGATGGCGATCTCACCCTCGTAATCCAGCAGCCAGCGGGCGTTGAGGATCGTCACTCCGACGAGGTCGCCGCGCTCGTCGAGGCGGAGGGATCTAAATGCTCATCGATCGTCTGAGCCAGAGCCCGCCGGGGGACTTGAACCCCCAACCCCTTGATTACAAATCAAGTGCTCTACCAATTGAGCTAGGCGGGCGTGGGGCTCAGTCTCGCACGGCGGTGGTCAGCTCGTGCTCCCAGTGCGACAGGGTGTCAGCCATGGTCTGGGTGTGGGGGATCTCGGGAGTCCAGCCGGTGGCGGAGGTCAGGCGGGCGTGGTCGCCGCGCAACTCCATCACCTCCGAGGCGCGGACGAGCGCGGGGTCGACGACGTGCTCGACGGTGATCGGGTCGATCAGCTGCGCGAGTGCGGCGACCTGCTCGGCGGCCGAGATCGAGACGCCGGAGCAGACGTTGTAGACGCCGGTGAGGTCGGTCGCGGCCAGTGCGCGGTAGGCGCGCACGACGTCCCGGACGTCGGTGAAGTCGCGTCGGGTGGTGGCGTTGCCGGTGACGATCCGCAGGCGACCGACGTCGTCGCGCCGGGCCTCGGCGGCCTGGCGGGTGATGTTGGAGAGCAGGAAGATCGGCAGCTGGCCGGGTCCGGAATGGCTGAACGGGCGGGCGACGACGAGCGCAAGCCCGTGGGCCTCGGCGTACACGGCGGCGAGCTGCTCGGCGGCCGACTTGGAGACGGCGTAGGGGCTGGCGGGACGTAGCGCCGCGGTCTCGGCGATCGGCATCACGGGCTGGGGGCCGTAGACCTCGCTGGAGCTGACCCACATCACGCGCGCGTGGGGCGCGTGCACGCGCAGTGCCTCCAGGAGGTTGGCCGCCCCCCGGACGTTGTGGTCCAGCGTGACGGCCGGCTGCTGCCAGGAGCGGCCGACCGAGCTGAGCGCCGCCAGGTGGTAGACGACATCGGGGGCGTGGTCGCGGATGACGGCGGCCACCGCGTCGCCGTCGCGCAGATCCACTGCCCGCCCCTCGGCGCCGGCGGGCGCCCGTCCGGACCGTGAGATGCCGGTGACCGCGTCACCGGCATCCAGGCAGGCCCGAGTCAGCCACCGGCCGGCAAACCCCGCGGCACCGGTGATCAACGCACGCACGAAATCGCCGAGCGCCCGGCGCGCCCTGGCAGCTAGCTGTCGGGATGGGCCGACAACGCGTGCTCCAGCGACCCGTGCCCGTTGGAGGAGTAGTCGGCCTCGGGCTCGGGTTCGACGATCTCGGGCGCCGTGTTCAGGCGCCGTTCGAGCTCGCCGAGCACGACCCCGAAGACGAGATGGCGCCAGGTGGCCTGCGCCAGCGCCGCGCGGTTGCCGCTCAGCGTGGGCAGCTGGTCGCGCGCGGGATGCAGGCGATCGGTGATCGCGCCCAGGGGCCACGTGGCGACGTGCTCCACCATCGCCGCCGCCGGCCCGCGCAGCGGCGCCGGGATCGGCAGCTCGGGGGCGAGGTTGGCGTATACGGCGCCGAATACCGCTCCGTTGCCCATGTGCATGGCGAAGCCGATTGGATACCAGCCGCCGCTGGTGGTCACCGACTTGCCCAGCAGCTCGACGTCGTCGAAGCGGCTTGGGAAGACGCGCTTGTCCAGCGGCTGCTGGAGGGCCCACACCGCCGCCGCGAGGGCGCCGCTGAGGGCGCCACGGAGCGTTCGCGTGCGGTCGATCGCGGGACTCACGTCCCTGGACTGTAACGACCTGCCCCGGGGCGGGGTACGGCACATATCGTGGATCCGCAGCGGTTTCATCAGCGAGCGCGCGAGCACCGAGCCAACCCGCTCCTGTACGGGTTGGTCCGCGTCACCTTCCAGACGTTCTTCCTCCTCTATTTCCGCATGCAGCGGATCGGACGCGAGCACGTCCCGGCCAAGGGCCCGGTGCTCATCACCGCCAATCACCGCAGCTTCCTGGACCCGTTCGTGATCGCGTGCATGGCCCGGCGCCCGATGTATTACGTCGCCAAGGAGGAGCTCTTCCGGCGCTCCTGGCAGGCGTGGCTGCTCAACGCGCTGGGCGCCTTCCCGGTTGCCCGCGGCGCCTCGGATGAGGAGATGGTCACCACCGCCAAGGCGATCCTCGCGCGCGGGGACATCGTTCTCATCTTCGCCGAGGGCACCCGCGTGCGCCCCGGCGCCCTCGGGCAGCCCAAGCGCGGCGTCGGCCGCCTCGCGCTGGAGTCCGGCGCTCCGGTGGTCCCGGTCGCGGTGATCGGCACCGAGGCGATCCGTCGTGGCTGGCGCATCCGCCCGCACAAGGTCCGCATCCGAGCCGGCCGCGCGCTGAGCTTCCCCGAGGTGCAGAACCCGTCCCCGGCGCTGGCCCGTGCGGTCACCGACCGGATCTGGCCGTGCGTGATGCTGCAGTGGGAGTGGCTGGGCGGGCTGGCCCCGATGCGGCGGGTGGCCGTGATCGGCGCCGGCGCCTGGGGGACCGGACTCGCGGTGTGCCTGGCCCGGGCCGGCCTGGAGGTGGAGCTCGGCTGCCGGACCCATGAGCAGGTACAGGCGCTGCGCGACGCCCGGGAGAACACCCGGTACCTGCCGGGCGTGACGTTGCCCGAGACGATCACCGTCACCCGCGCCTCCGAACTGGCGCTCGAGGGTCACGACCTGCTGTGCCTGGCCGTGCCCGCCAGGGCGCTGCCGGCCGTGCTCGCCGCCCATGGCGGTCAGATCCCGCGCCGCATGGGGGTGCTGGTGATGTCCAAAGGCATGGTTCCGCCGCTGGGCACGCTGCCCGCGGCGTTCGCCGCCGAGCGCTGCAGCGCCCGCGCGGTGGCCGTGCTCGGCGGCCCGGCCCACGCCTCCGAGATGCTCGAACACGGCGCCTCGGTCGTCCTCGCCTCGCTGGACCGGGGCTTCGCCAGCCAGCTGTCGGACATGCTCGCCGCCGCCCGGCTGGACGTCGTGACGACGACCGACGTCACCGGGGTCGAGCTCGCCGGGTGTGCCAAGAACGCCGCCGTGCTCGCCGCCGCGGCGGCCGGCGCAGCCGGTCCCAACGTCGCCGGCGCGGCCGCCGGAAAGGTGTTCGCCGAGGTCGACGCGCTGGCCCGCTCACGGGGCAGCCGCCCCGAGACGTTCGCCGGCCTGGCGGGGGCCGGGGACCTGGTGGCGACCGTCGTCGCCAGCGGCTCGCGCAACCGGCGCGCCGGCGAGCTGCTCGCCCAGGGGGTGCCGGCCGCCGAGATCGGCAACGCCCTCGGTCAGGCCGCCGAGGCCGTGGACTCGGTCCCGCTGCTCGCCACGGCGGCTCGCCAGGCCCACCTCGACGCCCCCGCGCTCGACGGGCTGGCCGCGCTCGTCCAGGGCCGGATCGGCCCGGAGCAGTGGGCCGCCGCCGTCACCCAGCCGCCGAGCTCCGCGCGTGCGCGCTCGGTTCGCGCCGCCTAGATCGCGTCGGGGTAGGCTCAGGATGTGGCGGCGCCGCAGACTCCACAGACCAAAGCCGAGCTCGACGCTCGGTTCTCGGAGCTGTACCGCAGCCACCTGCGCGACGTCTATTCCTACAGCTACTACCGGGTCGGCAACCACCACGATGCCGAAGACCTCACCGAGCAGACCTTCCTGCAGGCCTACCGCCACTACGAGCGCGCGCTGCGCGAGTCCGCGGGGCGCCCGCTGCGCCCGTGGCTCATCCGCATCGCGCATAACCTCGCCGCCAACTTCTACCGTGATCGCTCCCGCAAGCCCGAGGCGGCGATCGAGGATGCGGGGTTCCTCTCGGCCCCTCACACCACCGAGGCCCTGGTCGAGGGCCGCGAGGAGCTCAAGACGATCCTGGAGGGCGTCTCGCGACTGCCCGACGAGCGGCGGGAGGCGCTGATCATGCGCTTCGCGCTGGATATGGACAACCGCGAGATCGCACGCGCCCTGGACAAGACCGACGGCGCGACCAAGGTGCTGCTGCATCGGGCCATCCGCCAGCTCAAGGGCATGGTGCAGGAGTCGCCGGCGGCGAGCGGCGGGGAGGCGCGATGAGCGTCGGCAGCCCCGACTTCGAGGCGCTCCTGCGCGAGGCGCTGTCGCCGGTCGATCCGCCGGAGGACCTGTCGCTGCGCATGGAGGCCGCGCTGGTGAGCCTCACCGAGGCCGCCCAGGACGAGCTGGAGAGCTGGGAGCTGGTGGCGATGCGCAATCCGCGCAATTGGATCCGGCCCGCCGCCGCGGTCCTCGTCGGCGCGGGCGCCGGGAGCGCGCTCGTCGCACTGCGCGTCCGCGGCCGTCACCGTAGCCGCCGCGCCCAGTCGGCGAACCTGCTGGAGCTGGCCGAGCGAACGCTGCACGACGTCGCCGAGGAAGCACGCCGGGTCCTGCCGACCCGGTGACCCGACGACGTCGGTGACGCTCCTTCGGGAGCGCTCACCGGCCGCTGGTATAAGTCGACACCGTCTCATGGCCGTCTGCTATCGGCATCCCAACCGCCAGACCGGCGTCTCCTGCTCCTCGTGCGGACGCCCGATCTGCCCCGACTGCATGACCCCGACGCCGGTCGGGATGCGCTGCCCCGAATGCGCGCGCGACCGCACGAAGGTCAAGACCGCGCGCTCGATCGGCCCCCGCGGCGCGGGTGTGGCGGGCAGCCGCTACTCGGTGACCCAGATCCTGATCGCGATCAACGTGATCGTGTTCCTCGCCGAGACCGCCAGCGGCGCACCGCTCGGGGGAGGGGGCGGCGGCTCGGTGTACATCAACGGCGCGCTCTACGGCCCCTACATCAACGAATTCCACCATCAGTACTACCGGCTGCTGACCGCGGCGTTCCTGCATGACGGGATCCTCCACATCGCCTTCAACATGTGGTTTCTCTACGTCATCGGTCCGGCGCTGGAGCGGGCGATCGGTCGGGTGAACTTCCTCGCCGTCTATGTCGCGTCACTGTTCGCCGGCTCGTTCGGCGCGCTGCTGTTCCAGCCCCAGGCTCCGACCGTCGGAGCCTCCGGCGCGCTGTTCGGACTGCTCGGCGCGCTGATCGTCATCGCTCACTACCGGCGGATCTCGATCTGGCAGAGCGGCCTTGGGGCGACGCTGCTGATCAACATCGTCTTCTCGCTGAGCATCGCGGGAATCTCGATCGGCGGCCACCTCGGCGGGCTGGTCGGGGGCGGCATCTGCGGCTGGCTGTACATGGAGCTGGCCGAGCGCCGCAACACGCGCGCCGCGTTTCTGGTCGGCTGCGCGGCGGTGGCGGTCGCCTCGATCGTGGCCGCGGTCGCCGTCGCCAGCGGCCACGGCCTCACCCCCAACGGCCTGAACCTGTTCTGATCAGTGGACCACTAGAGCTCGACCCTGAACGCCGGGGTCGGCGACTCGCCGAACAGCTCGGGATGCAGGATGTGGGCGAGCGTCTCCAGCCCGTCCACGAGCCGCGGGCCCGGACGCGAGAAGTAGGCGCCGGCGTCAACGGCGACGACGTCCCCGGCGCCGAGCGCCACCAGCTCGTCGCGGTGCATCTCGGCCTCGCGGTGGGCGATCTCGGCGTCATACCCGCACGGCATCACGATCACGATGTCGGGTGAGACGGTGGCGACCTGCTCCCAGGTGATCTGCTGCGAGCTCTCGCCGGGGAGCCCGAGCAGGTCCTCGCCGCCGGCGTAGGCGATCAGCTGCGGCATCCAATGCCCGGCTGCGAACGGCGGGTCCAGCCACTCCAGCGCCACCACCGTCGGGCGCCGGGCCGCGCGGGTGGCCACCCGCACGCGGTCGATCCGCGCGGCGCTCTCGCGGATGAGATCGACGCCCTCGTCCTTACGGCCCGTGGCCTGGGCGAGCGTGCGGGCGTCGCCGAGGACCTCGCCGATCGTGTGGGGATCCAGGGAGATCACCATCGGCCGGGTCTCGATCTGGCCGGCGACCGCACGGACGTCCTGCTCGGAGACCGCGCACACGTGGCACAGGGCCTGGGTGACGATCAGGTCGGGCGCCAGCTCCTGCAGCGCGTCGCCGTCAAGCGCATAGATCGAGTCGCCCGCCAGGGTGCGCTCCTTGACCGCGGCGTCGATCTCGGCGGCGCTCAGGTCGTCGGGGATCACGGTGCGGGTCACCTTGCGCCGTCCGCGCGCCTCGGGCGGGAAGTCGCACTCGTGGGTGACGCCGACGACGTCCTCGCCCAGGTCCAGGGCGAACAGCATCTCGGTGGCGGCGGGGACGAGGCTGACGATGCGCATCGCGATCGGGGTCAGCCTATCGGTGTACGCAGCGGGAAGCCTGTTTGCGGTGTGGGGCGAGGGGATAGCCAACATGAGATGGCCGAGACGCTCAACGACGAGGAGATCGAGTCCCGACTCAAGCGCCTTGCGTGGGAGCGCGAGGGCGACGAGATCGTCAGGGAGTGGCGCTTTGAGGACTTCGCCGAGGCGATCGCATTCGTCAATCGAGTCGCCGAGGCCGCCGAGGACGCCAACCACCACCCGGACATCTTCGTGCACGGTTGGAACAAGGTGAAGCTGTCGCTCACCAACCACTCCGCCGGCGGGCTGACCGACACCGACTTTCAGATGGCGGGTCGCCTCGACTCGCTGTAGGACCCGCCGCGACGGCGCGGCCCCTCGATTCGCTCAGACCCTGCTGCTACCGTTCGGCGGGTCGCTGAATGACCAACGACGACCGCCCTCGAAGTAGCAGCGCGCCGGTGACCGGGCCCGAGAGGCCGACTGGTCCTCGTTCGTGACCGCCATCGCGATCCTGCTGACCGCGCTTCTGGTGCTGGTCAACTCCTTCTTCGTCGTCGGCGAGTACGCGCTGGTGCGCTCGCGCAAGTCGCGGCTGCAGGAGCTGGCCGAGGACGGCCGGCGTGGCGCGCGGCTGGCGCTGGCGATGCTCGATGAGATCGGCGACTACATCGCCGCCTGCCAGATCGGTATCACGATGGCCTCGCTGGGCATCGGTGCGCTCGGCGAGCCGGCGCTGACCGGCGCCTTCAAGCCGGTGTTCGGCGGTGCCCTGGGCCACGAAGCGGCGGTCGTGGTGGCCGTGATCATCGCCTACCTGCTGATCACGGTGTTCCAGAGCATCGTGGGCGAGATCGCTCCCAAGCTCTACACGATCCAGCACGCCGAGCGGGTCGCCTGCCTGACCGCGCCGCCATTGCACGCCAGCCGGGTCCTGTTCGCGCCGTTCATCGTCGTGCTCAACGCCGCGTCCAACTGGCTGGTGCGCCTCACCGGTACCGACCCCGACGCCGAGCCCGAACACGGCACCCCGGAGGACATCAAGCGGATCATCGCCGACTCGCGCAGCGGCGGGAACATCGACGTCGGCGAGGCCAACATGCTCACCGGCGTGTTTCATCTGCACGAGCAGGAGGCCCGCCAGGTGATGACCCCGATCCCCGCCGTCGTCACCGTCGACCTGTCGGAGACGGTTCGTGACGCGCTGCGGCGCTGCGTCGACACGGGGCACTCCCGCCTGGTCGTGACCGAGGACGAGAACCAGGATCGGGTCAAGGGGATCGTCCACGTCAACCAGCTGGTCAAGCTGATGATGTCCGATGGTGACGAGGCGCGTTTCCACACGCTCGTGCGTCCCGCGCCGATCGTCCCGGAGACCAAGCCGCTGGATGACCTGCTCGCCGATCTGCAACGTGAACGCACCGAGCTGTCGATCGTGATCGACGAGTACGGCCGCACCGCCGGGATCGTCACCACCGAGGACATCGTCGAGGAGGTGGTGGGGGAGATCGCCGACGAGACCGACCCCGCCGGCGGCGCGATCCGCCAGCTGGCCAACGGCGACTGGTTCGTGCGCGGCCACGTCGCGGTCAGCGACCTGGAGAGCTATGGGCTTCACCTGCCGGTCGACACCGATGCGTTCAACTCGGTCGGCGGCTTCGTGTTCGCCGAGCTCGGCAGGCTGCCCAAGCGCGGAGACCAGGTTGCCGCCGACGGCTATTCGATCCGGGTCGAGTCCGTGCGGGAGAACCGCGTCGAGGCGGTTCGCATCCGCCGCCGCAAGGCGCGCGTGCAGGCCGATCCGGCGCCGTGAGCCGGCCGCAGGTCCTCGCAGTTTTGCGCTGCATTCGTTACATTTGTGGCAACGGCCGCCCGGGTCATACCGGCGGTTGAGGAGAGAGAGCGAAGCCGGCCCCCTGGGCCGGCTTCATGCTTACCGGGCTGGAGAGAAAATGAAACCGGCCCGCTGGGGACGGGCCGGCTTCGTGCTTCTGGGGAGGAGGTGCTGCTATGAGGTACGTCGCCAGATGATGGTGGAGCGCAAACCTGAACGCATCATTAATGCGAGGCTCGCCGGGGGTAAGTGTCACGCAGGACGGGCGGGCGCGGCGACCGGCCCCTACGCGCGGGCCGCCACCGCGATCTACTCGTACTCGTAGAAGCCGCGCTTGACCTTGCGTCCGATTGAGCCCTCGGCGACGAGCTCGCGCAGCCGCGGCGGGACCTCGGCACTGATCGTCTCACCGATCGCCTGCGACACGTCAAGGCCGATGAAGTCCAGCAGCGCGAGCGGCCCCATCGGCATCCCCGCCCCGAGCGTCATGCAGCGGTCGACCTCCTCGGGCTCCATCCCGGAGCCGACCATCAACGTCACCGCGTCGAACAGGTAGGGAAACAGCAGCCGGTTGACGACAAAGCCGGCGGTGTCAGGGACCTCGACGGGCGTCTTGCCCAACGCCAGGCACAGGTCGCGAGCGCGTTCGCGGACGTCAGGCCGCGCCTCGGGCCCGAACGCCAGCTCGACGAGCTCCATCCTCGGCACCGGATTGAAGACATGCAGGCCGACGAACCGGTCCGGATGGCCGGTCGTCTGCGCCAGCTCGGAGATCGACAGCGACGAGGTGGTGGTGGCGACGATCTCGTCGGGTCCCGTGAGCGCCGCGAGCTGGGCCAACAGCGGCGCCTTGCAGGCGACGTCCTCCACGACCGCCTCGACCAGGAAGCTGGCGTCGGCGAGAGCCTCGATCTCGGTCACGACCCGGACGCGCTCGGCGCAGCCGTTGAGCTCGGGCAGCTTGTCGCAGTGCTTGGCGATCGCGCGCTGGGCTCGCTGCGCCGAAGCGTCGGTGCGCGCCCACAGGAGCACGTCTCCCTGGGCGGCGGCGACGGCGGCGAGGCCGCTGGCGATCGTCCCAGATCCGGCGATGGCGAGTCTCTCTTGCACGGTCTCCTCCAGACGGCGGGTAGGGGCCACGCGGCTCCCGCGTCCCGGGGCCGCCTCGGCATGGTACGAGAACGTTCCGCGAGCCGGCGGCTCGCGGTCAGCCCTCCTGCTCGGTCGGCCGAACGAGCATCTCGTTGACGGCGACCCGCGACGGGCGGGTGACGATGAAGGCGATCGAGTCGGCGATGTCCTGGGCCTTGAGGATCTCGATCGATCCGAAGCGATCGTTCATCTGCTGCTGGACCTCGGGGCGGTTGTGGATGCGCAGCTCGCTCTCGGTGGCGCCGGGCTCCACGAGTGAGACCCGCACGTGGCGGGTGGCGAGCTCCTGGCGCAGCGACTCGCTGAACGCACCGATGCCGAACTTCGTCAGGTTGTAGACGCCGCTGCCGACCCGGGGCACGCGCCCCGCGGTGGAGCTGACGTTGACCATGTCGGCGACGCCGCGTCCTGACTGCGCCGCGGCGAGCAGGTGGGGCACCGCCGCGTGGGCGCAGTAGAGCAGACCCTGCACGTTGATCGCGAGCATCCGCTCCCACTCGTCAACATCGGCGCCCTGGGCCGGGCCGAGCAGCATCAGCCCGGCGTTGTTGACGAGCGTGTCCAGGCGCCCGAGCTCGGCGACGGTGCGCTCCACGAGCGCCGCGGCCTGGGTCTGATCGGTGATGTCGGCCTCGATGGCGAGCGCACGACCGCCGTCGGCGACGATCCGCTGCGCCACGTCGTCCAGGCGGTCCTTGCGCCGCGCGGCGATCACGACGGTGGCGCCCTGGGCGGCGAGGGCGAGCGCGGTCGCCTCGCCGATGCCGCTGGAGGCGCCGGTGACCAGGGCGACGGTATCGGTGAGGGGTTCGGTGGTGATCATGGCCCGATCCTAGGTGCTCCCGGCCGTCAGCTCGTCCAGCGAAACCCGATCGTGTCGGGCGCCGGCGCCAGCGGGCTGGAGGGCAGCCCGTCGAGCGGCGCAGACTCGTTGTAGCCGACCGGCGCCAGGTCGTTGGGCGTGTCGGGGTGAAACAGCGAGGCCAGGTACTGCGCCTGTCCGCGACCGGGTCCGAGCTCGAACTGGCCGCCGCCGTAGGCGCCGATGCCGTGCGCGGCGCAGTGGTCGTAGGTCGCGCACAGCTCGGCCAGCCCGCCGATCCGCGAGGGCTTGAGGTTGACCATCCTCGGGTGAAACGCCAACGCCTCGATGTCGGCGATGCCGTGGATCGGCGCGTCCCAGGTGATCCGGTCATGGGCCTCGCTCAGCGCTGCCGCGGTCGCGGGGGACGTGACGTCGGGATCCTCCAGCCAGGCGTCGGGGAACCCGCCGACCACACGCTCATACAGCGCTCCGTCGGGCTCGGTGTCCACCGGTGTGTCGTGGTAATGAGCCTTGAAGTCGACCGTGTCCACGGCGCCGGTGGCGGCCAGCTGGGCGACCAGATCCGTGGTCCACGAGCTGGTGGCGTCGAGCTTGAAGCGCAGCGTCGGATCGGCGGCGAGCAGATTCCGCACCGGGTCTGCGGTCGCCGGCTCGCCGAGACGCAGCGAGACGACGAAGGTCAACGGCGCCGGCTCGCGGCCGAGCACGTCAGACAGGGGACGCTGCGCCTGGCGCAGGGCCAGATCCAGAGCGGCGCTGTGAAATGTCCAGCGGCGGTAGCGCCGCGACACGTCGCCGTACTCGGGTTCGGCGCCGGCGAACAGGTCCAGCTCGTCGACGTGCGCGCAGAAGTCGGCGACCGACCAGGTGCCGTCGAGGGCGAGCACCGGGCCGGCGGCCTGGAGGGCGCGCTGGTCATCGGCGGAGTAGACGACGTCCTCGCCGACGCCCTCCACGCCGCCACCGCGCAGGTGCACGACCGTCGACAGCCGCTCAAAGCCGCTGGAGACGTCGGCGCGCAGTCCCTCGAGGCTGTAGCCGTCGACGGTCAGTGGCAGCCCGGCGAGTGCGTCGAACGTGCTCATCGGCCGGGCGGGGGCGTGGTCTCCAGACGCGCGACGAGGTCGTCGAGGTGCAGCTCCTCCAGGCCCTGGCTCACCGCCTCGAGCTCGCCGGCGCAGTACTCGACCAGGCCGCGCGCCTCGGAGACGAGCTCGAGCGTCTCGCGCAGCCCGGCGTCTCCTGAGTCCAGCCGGCGGATGACGGCTTCGATCCGGGCGACCGCGAGCTCGTAGGAAGCGGTCTGGGTGGTGTCGGTGCTCATTGCAGGTCCTCCTCGGGGTCAACGGTGGCGGCAAGCGCGCCGTCGTGAAAGCGCAGGGTCAGAGCCGCGGCCCCGCGGCTGTCGGCGGCGCTGCTGAGCGGCCGCCCGGCGCGGTCGGTCACCAGCGCGTAGCCGCGAGCCATCGTCCGGGCCGGGTCATGGGCGGCGAGCGCGAGCCCCAGACGCTCGAGCTCGCGCCGGCGGGCTGCCGCGTCGGCGCCGGCGCCGCGAGCGCTCGCACGCGCCAGCCCGGCGGCGTGCCGGGCGGTCCGGGCTCGATCGCGCGTGTCGGCGCGCCGGGCGACGGCCCGCAGCTCGCGCAGCAGCTGGTGCAGGCGGACCCGATGGCGCTGCAGCTGGGCGGCGGGCGCCCGCGAGAGCTGGGTCAGCGTCCGCGCGCGCCCGAGCACGGCGCGGCGGCCATGGTCGCGCAGGCGCCGGGCGTCGGAGGCCCGCGCCGCGCGGGCCGCGACCAGATCGACGGGCACCGCGGCCTGGGCGGCGTGGGTCGGGGTCGAGCAGCAGACGGCGGCGACATCATCGATCAGCGTGCGGTCGGTGTGATGGCCCACGGAGGCGATCACCGGCGTCCTCAGCAGTGCCACCGTGCGGCACAGCGTCTCGTCACAGAAGGCGAGCAGGTCGGCCAGAGAACCGCCGCCGCGCGCGACGATCACGACCTCGACCTCGGGGGTGGCGGCCAGCTCACGCAGGCGCGCTGCGATCGCGGGTGCCGCGCGGCGATCCTGGACGGGGGCAAACGCCCAGATGAGCCGCCCGCCCCAGCCCTGTCGGCCCAGGCCGGCGAGCACGTCGTCGCGTGCCTTGCCCTGCTCGGCGCAGACGACCCCGATGCAGCGCGGCAGTCCCGGGCGGTCCAGGCGCTTCTGGTGCTCGAACAGGCCCTCCGCGTGCAGCTGCCGGCGCAGCCGCTCCAGCTGGGCCAGGAGGTCGCCGTCGCCGGCGATCCGCAGCTCGGTGACGGCGAACTGAAATGAGGGGGAGGACGTCGCGCTGCCCGTGTAGAAGTCACAGCCACCGCCGACGACGATCGTCATCCCGTCGGCCAGGCGGCAACCGAGCGCGTCGAAGTCGTCGCGCCACATCGAGCACGGCAGCGCGCCGGCGGCGTCGCGCAGCTCGAAGTAGACGCGGGCACGGGTCGCGCGCAGGCCCCACAGCTCGCCGGTGAGCTGGACGTGGGCGAAGTCCCGCAGGCGTCGCCGCAGCCGGGCCGTGTAGGCGCCGACCGGGAACGGGCCGGGCAGGCGGCTGTCGGCGGCCGGGGAGGCGACGGGGACGGTCGACACGGGATCGTCGAGGCTACCGACGGGTTCAGCCGGAACCGCGACGCGTGAACGTCAGCTGGTGACCGAGCGCCGTGAACCCGAGCGAGACGTACATCAGCTGGGGCCAGTCGTCGGCGTCGGCGGGCAGCGCGATCAGCTGCGCGCCCCAGGCGCCGGCGGCCCGGATCGCCGCCGACACCGCGGCCTTGGCCAGCCCCCGTTCGCGGTGGGCGCGCAGGGTCGCCACCGAGTCGATCAAGGCCACCCGCCGACCGCCGACGTCGGGATCGAGGAACAGCGTCGCCATCGAGGCCGGCTCCGCGTCCTCGCCCGCACCGAAGCCGAGCGCCCGGGTGCCGGCGCGCAGCGCCGCCTGGGCGTCGGCCAGCCGCTCCGCCACCCCCTCACCGGCGACGATCACCTCCGCGTCCTCGGCGAACACGACCCGCTGCAGCGCCGCCAGCTCAGCCGGCGAGAGCTCGCGCGCCCGCGGGTCGACGAGCGCTGCGGCGGGGTCGCCGTCCAGCGCCATGAACAGCGTCCGATCGCGCTCCCACCCGCGCGCGGCCAGCTCTGCGGCGAGGGTCTGGGCGCCCGTCGCGTCGTCGATCACCAGCCGGCGGTGGCCCAGGCCCTTTAGCCAGCGGTCGGCGATCCGCTCCAGGTCCGCGGCCGTCCGGTCGCCGACCGGGTCGGTGAGATGGACGCAGTTGAGGTGGTAGACGTCGGGCAGGCCCGGGTGGCGCAGCGCCCAGCCCCCGTCGATCGGCGTGGCGTCGGTGGCGGCCCGCCGGTTGATCGCCAGGTCGACCGCCCGCGCGGCGGCCAGGTCCGCCGCCGCGCGTGGCTCGTGCGGCGTCAGAGCATCGAGTCGGCGGGCGCGAAGCCGTCCTCGGGCGTGACCGTCTCGATCGTGTCGCCGTAGACCTGGAGCGGCGAACGGAAGAACGCAGGCGCCTGGACGCGGCGGATGAGCACGAGCACGACGCCGCCGCCGACCCCGAGGATCGCGATCCAGTCGGGCACGCCCAGGCCCAGGAACGGCGGACTGGAGTCATTGGCCGACTGGCCGTAGTAGTAGAGGCCGTAGCCGAGGACGCCCATCAGGGCCAGGCCCCCGAGCGTCGGCATCAGGAACAGACTGACGAAGTTGCGCACCGACTTGAGCAGCTCGTGGCGGTAGAAGATCGAGCAGGCGAAGCCGGTGAACCCGTAGTAGATGCAGACCAGGAAGCCGAGGCCGGCGACGCAGTCGGCGAGCACGTTGCTCGAGACGATGCTGATCACGACGAACCAGATCACCGACAGCACGCCGGCCCAGATCGTCGCCCGCGCCGGGACGAGGTTGCGAGGGTGGATCTCGGCGAATCTGTGCGGGAGCGCGTTCCGGCGACCCATCGACAGGGCCTGACGGGCGGCCGGGAGGATCGTCGTCTGGGTCGCGGCGGTCGCCGACGTGAGCACGGAGATCGTGAGCAGGAAGTGCAGCGGGCCGAGCACGCCGCGCGACAGACCCCCCGCGAAGATGTCGTCGGGGTTGTTGCCCAGGTAGGTGGTGCCGGCGTAGGCCTGGGAGGCGACGGTGACCAGCAGGTAGATCCCGATCAGCACGAACGTCGAGACGATCGCCGACTTGCCCGGTCCGTCGTTGGAGTTCTCGGACTCCTCGTTGACCGACACGCCGGTATCCCAGCCCCAGTAGAGAAAGACCCCGAGCAGAAGACCGTCGAGCAGCGCGCTGAACTTCATCCCGAACGGGTTGAACCAATCCAGCGTGACGTGCGACGAGGCGGCGTGACTGCCGGTGTAGGCCTTGATCAGGGCGACGACCGCGAAGATGACGAGGATCGTCATCTCAAAACCGAGCAGGAACTGCTGGGTGCGGGCCGACAGCTCGATGCCGCGCCAGCAGATCCAGGTCAACAGCACGATGAACACGACGCCGAGGATGATCACGTCCCACTTGCTGTCCGCCGCGCCGTTGAGCCCGACGAGCTGAAACCCGTAGGACCCCGCGATCTGAGCTTGGTTGGCGTTGACGACGATGTCGGAGAAGATCACCGTCCAGCCGATCAGCAACCCCAGGCTGGGGCTCATCGCCCGGGTGACCCAGGAGAACGTCGTCCCGCAGTCGGGGTCGACCTTGTTCATCGCGTTGTAGGCGGTGGCGATGAAGAACAGCGGGATGAACGAGACGACGACGATCGCCGGGCTGTGGGTTCCGACTCCGGTGATCAGCACGAAGAAGCCGACGGTCGCCGCGAGGCTGTAGGCCGGCGCGGTCGAGGCGACCCCGATCACGATGTTGCTGATGTAGCCGATCGCGCCCTTCTTCAGCTGCGGCGCGGGGGCCTGCTCGGAGCCCAGCGCGTGCGACGTACTGATCGAAGCCATCAAGTTCCTCTCTGTCTGTCGCCGCGCGCGCCGCGGCTGGACGGGCCGTCGTGCGCGCAGCTGCGGTCCGGCCGCCTTGAAGGTTGGGGAAACCTAATGCGCAATGGAGGGGATCGCAACCACCATCTGCACCACCCATGCAGCGATCGTTTCGCCTTTTGTACAAACGAGTGGGCGCCCGGCGCGGGGCGCCGCGTCGTTCATCGCCGGCGGGCCCACCGAACGACGGTCTGCGACGGCAGCTCGATCTCCTCGTCGGGGACCAGGCCGTGCTCGCGCAGCCGGGCCTCGGCCTCGTCCAGGAGCGCGGCACGCTCGGCGTCGGGCAGCGCGGCGATGAAGCTCATCGAGGCGATCTGGTGGAGCAGGCCGGCGAGGTCGGTGCGCTGTGGGTTGGGCAGCGTCCGTTCCTGGAAGGGCGTGAAGCGGCCGGTGCCGTCCAGTTCGGTGCGCCAGTCGCGACCGTGCGTCTCCGGGCGCTCGGTCCGCTCGTCCAGCAGGTCCCGGATCGCCTGAGACCACGGGCGGTCCCCGCCCCACTCGTTGCGCACGATCGCCAGGCCTCCGGTGGGGTCGAGCACGCGCGCGATCTCGCTCGCCGCGGCGGGCACGTCGAACCAGTGAAACGCCTGGGCGACGGTGACGACGTGCACGGCGCCGTCGGGCAGCGGGATCCGCTCGGCGGTGCCGTCCAACGGCTCGATCCCCGGGACGGCCGCGGCGAAGCGCTCGCGCATGCCGGCCACCGGCTCGACGGCGACCACCTCCGCGCCGAGGATCGGCAGCTCACGGGTCAGCTTGCCGGTGCCGGCGGCGAGATCGAGAATCCGGTTGGGGCCCTCCCGCCCGACGCCGAGCTCCGCGCCGATCAGCTCGACCGCCGCGCGTGGATATCCGGGCCGGCCCCGCTCGTAGTCCTCGGCGCCGGCGCCGCTCCAGCCCGCCTGGGCGGTCGCGTGGACCCGGCTCACGCGCCGGCGGGCTCCTGGACGTCACGCAGCCAGGCGACCGTGTCGGCCAGCCCGCGGTCAAGCGGCACCCGCGCTTCCCAGCCGAGGACCTCGCGCGCCTTCTCCACCGAGGGCCAGCGGCGCTGGACGTCGACCTCGAAGCTCGGGACGTTGGCCAGCTCCAGCGCCTCCGGATCCTCGCCGCAGGCGGCCCAGATGCGGGCCGCGATCTCGGCGACGGTGAGCTCCTCCGAGGCCGAGATGTTGAAGTCCTCGTTCTCGCCCGCGTCGGCCGCGGTCGCGGTCACGATCCCGTCGGCGATGTCGTCGACGTGGGTGAGCGTCCGGGTCTGCTCGCCGGAGCCGAAGATCTGCAGCGGCCGCTGACCGGAGAGGACCTTGGCGATCAGGTCCGGCACCGCGTGGGCGATCCCCGGCTCCTCGCGGTCGGGCAGCTCGCCGGGGCCGTAGGCGTTGAACGGGCGGCAGATGGTGTAGCTCAGGCCGTGCTGGTCGTGCGCGGCGCGGGCGTAGACCTCGCCCGAGAGCTTGGAGAACCCATAGGCCGACCACGGCGCCGGGCACACGGCGGCATGACCCTCGGTGGTCGGAAACTCGGTCGCACGCTCGAACACCATCGAGGAGGAGACGTAGGTCAGCCGCTGCACCCGCTCCTGCACGGCAGCGTGCACGACCGCGCCGGTGAGCGCGTTGTTGACCTCGGTGAGCGTGAACGGCAGCTTGTGGAAGTTGGCGATTCCGCCGACGATCGCCGCCAGGTGGATGACGTGGCTGCAGCCGTGGACCGCGCGCTGGGCGACCGCCGCCTCGCGCAGGTCGCCCTCGCGCCACTCACAGCCCTCCAGCATCCAGTCCGGAGGCGTGCGATGGTCGGCCACGCGCACCTCCCAGTCGGGATCTCGCAGCAGCCTGCGCACCACCGCGGCGCCGATCGTCCCGGCGCCGCCGGTGACCAGGACGCGCTCCATCAGGCGCCCGCGCCGGCGTCCGCCGCGTCGAGCCGGTGCCCGGCGAGCGCCGCGGACTCGGCGGCGTAGACGAACACCTGCGAGGTGCCCAGGCTGTCCCAGGGGTCGACGATCAGGCAGTCCTCGCCGGCGAGCGCGAGGATCGTGCGCAGCGTCTCGGGCGTCTCGAACGCCGAGTGGTTGGTCGCGACGATCACCACGTCGGCATCGCGCACCGCGTCGGCCAGCGACTGGGTCGGCGTGGCGGCGTGGGGATCACAGACGGCCACGTCGGCCAGCTCGCGCTCCAGCAGGCGGATCAGCTTGGGCGACAGCGAGTCGCGCTCATCGTCGGTGTCGCGCTTGAAGGTGAGACCGAGGACCGCCACCTTGCGCGAGGACAGGCCGCCGATGCGGCGCTTGACGCCCTCCACCAGGAACAGCGGCACGCCCTCGTTCACCCGTGAGACGGCGAGCAGCATCCCCGGAGCGGCGGACCGTTCCTCGGAGAACACGAAGTCCTTGCGCAGGCAGGTGCCGGCGGTCAGGCCCGGCATCGCGATTCCGCCGCGCGGATAGTCGCGGTTGATCAGCTCGACGACGTCGAAGACGTTGGCCCCGTACTTCTCGCAGTCCATCATCAGCAGGTTGGGCAGCGCGAACGTCGCGTAGCGCAGGATGTTGGTCCAGATCTTGGCCAGCTCGGCCTGCACCGGGGTGGTGGTGACGATCGGGGCGTCGAACACGGAGAACAGCTTCGCGGCGCGCTCGGTGGAGGCGTCGCCGACCCCGCCGATGATGCACGGCAGCGTCGTGATCTCCTGCAGGAACTTGCCGGCGGCGATCCGCTCGGGCGCGTGGGCGACGAACACGTCCTCGCCGACGCGCAGGTCCCGGCGCTTCTCCAGGTAGCCGGCGACGAACTCGGTCGTGCCCGGGGCGATCGTCGAGCGCAGGATGAGCGCGTGGCCGGGCCGCAGCAGCGCCAGCAGGTCGTCCAGCGCGGAGCGCACCTGGCTGAGGTCTGACTCGACGTGGGAGAACGACGGCGTGCCGAGCGTGATCACGATGTCGTCGGCGCG
>CAZZYU010000067.1:0-16437 GCA_964658375.1 uncultured Acetobacteraceae bacterium
CCGGGCGACGCGCGGCGCTACCGCTTCATCGACGTCTCATATCAGCCGCCAGGCGTCGTCGATCACAGCGGCGAGTCACGGCTGCGCGCCGCCAACCCCGCCGACGCCTCAGCCGCGACGACGCCCGGCGGCGGCGGGTGACGCGTCACCGGCCGGGCCGGCGCAGCGGAATCCGGTCCAGGAAGACCAGGAAGTCCCAGTAGCGGTTGGGCATCGCCCGGCCGAGGAAGTCAAACAGGTAGGCGTCGGGGCCGACCCGGATCCGGGTCCGGCCCGCCTTGACGCCCTCGTGGATGAGCTCGGCGGCCCGCTCGGGGAGGGTGAACGCGATCTTGTCGAACTCCGCGATCGCCTCCTCGCGGGAGGAGCCCTCCCCCATCGGGTCGGAGTGATAGCGCGCGTTACGGGCGATGTTGGTCTTGACCCCGCCCGGGAAGACGGTGACCGCGTGGACCCCGGTGCCGCGCAGCTCATGGCGCAGCGAGTCGGTGAACCCGCGGACCGCGAACTTCGAGGCGCAGTAGGCACTCTGACCGGGGACCCCGACCAGTCCGAACACGCTCGACGTGTTGACGATCACGCCCGACCCCTGGCGCTGGAGGATCGGCAGAAACGCTCGGGTCCCGTGGACGACCCCGCCGAAGTTGATGTCGATGACCCACTCGTCGTCCTCGATCGCCGCCTCGGCGACCGTCTGGGCGGTCGAGACCCCGGCGTTGTTGAACACCATGCCGAGGGGCTTGGGCGCCCATTCGGCGACCTCGGCGGCGAACGCGAGCTGCGCCTGGCGGTCACGTACGTCCAGCCGACGGGTGAGCACGGGGCCGGCGATCGTCGACGCCGTCTCCTGCAGCCCGTCCTCGTCCTGGTCGGCGAGCGCCACCGGGCAGCCATGCGCGGCCAGCCGCTGGGCGATCGCCCGGCCGATGCCCGACGCCGCCCCGGAGATATAGGCCGTGCGGCCGTCGACCGGGATGCTGCGTGGCGCCATGTCAGTCCTCGCCCATCGGGTCGGTCACATGATGGTCGCGGCGAGGATGGCCTTGATCGTCCGCCCCACGCTGGCGCGCACCTCGTGCATATCGCGTCCCTGGTGCAGGGAGATGATCAGCAGCTCCCGCAGGCCTCCGACGATCATGATCGCGGTGTCCATGTCCAGTGGCCGCGCGGTCACGCCGGGTTGTGCGCGCCGGGTGTCGGCGACGAGCTCGACGAGCATCTCGGCGAAGCGCTCGAGCGTCAGCTGGCCGCGCTGCGCGCCGGAGGCTCCCAGCCCCGGCATCTCGCGCACGAAGCTCGCGTACAGCGACGGCTCGGCGGTGACGTAGGAGATGTAGGCGTCGACGGCGTTGTCGACCTGCGTCTCGACCGACGCGTCGGGCTTGGCCGCGTGGGCGATCTGCTGGAGCATCGCCTGGTTGGTCGCGTCAAACAGTGCCAGGAAGCACGCGTCGCGATCCTCGAAGTGCTCGTAGAAGTTGCGCCGAGAGGTGCGCGCCAGCCGCACGACATCGGCGACCGTGGTGTCGCGGTAGCCCTTCTCCTGAATCGAGGCGGCCATCGCGCTGATCAACCGGTCACGGTGTCCGAGCGGCTCGCCGGTCAGCGTGACCTCTCGTTCGGCGGATGCGGTGGCAGACTGCGTGGACACGGGCCGGGCGCTCACGCCCTCAACCATAGAGACACTGATGTGAAACTTCAGGCCGCGCGCCGTTGGGTGACGCGCACGCGGCCCCCGCGGCCCGGGATCATCGTCACGTTGCGCATGCGGGGGGCTTCGGGCTCGGGATCCGGCGCGACGAGGTCGGTGCGCCGCGCGATCGTCTCCAGCACGACGCGCTGCTCGGCCATCGCCAGCGTCGCTCCCAGGCATCGCCGGATGCCACCACCGAACGGGATCCAGGTGTAGGTCCCGGGCTTGCGACCGACGAAGCGCTCGGGACGGAAGCTCGCCGGATCGGGATAGATGTCGGAGCGGTGATGCAGGCCGAGGATCGAGACCCCGGTGGCGCTGTCGGCGGGGATCACGTACTCACCGAACCGCCACGGCCGCTTGACCATGCGGACGATCATCGGGATCACCGGGCGAGCCCGCATCCCCTCGTGGATCGTCGCCTCGACGTACTCGGCGCCGGCCGCCTGATCGCCCGAGCGCACCGTGTCACGCAGCGCGTCGTAGGCCGCCGGAGTGCGCAGCAGGCGCTCAAACGTCCAGGCCAGCGAGTTGGCCGTCGTCTCGTGTCCGGCGAGCACGAGCGACATCAGCTCGTCGCGCAGCTCCTGATCGGTCAGCGGCTGACCGGCCTCGTCGCGCGCAGCCAGCAGCAGCGAGAGGACGTCGGAGCGCTGCTCGTAATCGGGATCGGCCCGCCGGGCGCGGATCACCGCGTACATCTGACGGTCGGAGATCTTCAGCATCATCGCCAGGAAATCGAGCGGCTCCCGGCGTCCGTGATTGCGCAGCTCGACCAGCTGATACAGCGGTGTCGTCGACAGCGCCAGCAGGCGGCGAATCGTCTCCCGCATCCGGTGCTCGGCCGTACCGGCGGTATCCCGGTTGATGCCGAACACCCCCCGCATGATCACCTCGAGCGTGACCGCCTGCATCCGTGACGCGAGCGAGAACTCCGACCCGGGTGCCCACCCGTCGATCTCGGACTCGGCGACCTCGGTGATCATCTGCACGTAGCGCTGGACGGCATCGCCGTGAAACGGCGGCAGCAGCAGCTTGCGCTGGCGCAGATGCCGATCGCCGACGGAGGTGAGGACCGAATTGGGTCCGAGGATCGGCCGCAGCGGCGACTCCCCGGTCAGCGACGGCGCGTCGGCGGGCTTGGCGGTGAGCAGTGACTGCAGGTGCTCGGGATGGCAGGTGACCGTCATGCCGGCGGGGCGCATCGGCATCCGCAATGTCCAGACGTCGCCGAAGCGGCGGTGGGCGCCGATCGCAAAGCTCATCGGCCGCGCGGCGAAGCGCACGCCCTGGCGGGCCGGGGACTCCGACAGCTCCGGCGGACGCGCGGTCAGCGGCTCACCCTCCGCCGGACCGGCGGGCGACGGCGCATAGGACCAGACCGGTTCTGACGGGGTGGTCTTTGGTTCTGCGACCGCGCTCAAGGTACGTGATTGTACCAGGTGGCCGCCTGCCGGCGCACGATCGTGAGCAGGTCCCCGAGCGCGATGTTGGCGTCGATCAGGTGCAGGCCCCAGGTCGGATCCGGGCTCGGGACCGGTGTCTGGGCGCCGTCCAGAGGCGTGATCTGAAGGACGTCGGCCCCGCCGCTGTCCTGACACCGGGCCCGGTAGGCGCCGGGCTCGCTGAACCACACCGTCGGTGGATGAGGCTGGGTGAGCTTGAGCAGCGAGATCCCGGCGGCGATCAGCGTCCCCGGCGCAAACGGCGCCGAGGGGAAGATCGGGTCGACGTCGCGCGCCCCGGCCAGCGTCGCCGGATCGACGCACAGCACCTCGTCGCCCGCGACGGCGGTGCGCCCGAACAGGCTGTTGGCCGGCGGGGCCTGGTCATAGGTCGAGAATGCGATCACGCAGCCCAGCTGGGTCGCGGAGCGGCAGGCGGGGATGTGCGCAAACGTCCCGCCCACCCCGCGCCCGGACTTGACCAGCACGTTGCCGCCCATCAGGATCGCCGACAGCATCCGGCGTCGCACCGCCGGATGGTCGTCGACCAGCTTGGCGATCAGCTGCTCCAGCACGAACGATCCCTGGGAATGGCCGATGAGCACGAACGGCCGGCCATGGTTGTCGTGCGTCAGGTAGGTCTCAAACGCGGACTCCACGTCGGCCACCGGCACCTTGAGCGCGGCGGGTCCCTCCTGGTCGCCGGAGTTCAGGGCGGTGACGGTCACCTGGTGATACATCGGCGCGAACACCCGGCAGTACTGCGAGTAGCGCGCGGCCTGAAAGAGCGCGATCGAGCGTTGCTCGGGATCGACCTGGAGGTTGGACAGCGTCGTCGTCTGGTCAGACACGGTCGGATAGACGTAGAAGCAGTCAAAGCTCGGCCGCGTGACCGCCGCCGGGTGGGTCACGCGCTCGGCGTGCAGGGTCGGCGAGTAGACGGTCGTCGACAGGCCCGGCGTACACGGATCGGGGTGCTGGCCGGGGTGACAGAGCCAGACGGTCTTCGCCGAGGCGATCGATGGCGCCGCCAACAGCGCTGCGGCCACGGCCGCGACGACGACACCCCACCAGGCCCTGCTCCTCATCGCCGCAGTGTCGCTCATGCGACGGCGGGACGGCGCTGCACCCATGGGGCGGCCGCCTCGATCTGGCCGGCCAGCGAGTAGAGCACCTCCTCGGCGCCGGGCCGCCCGACGAGCTGGACGGCGAGCGGCAGACCGTCTGATCCGATCCCCGCGGGGACCGTGATCGCCGGCTGGCCGGTGAGGTTGAACGCCGGCGTGTAGGGAGTGAAGCGCCCGGCGAGATCGATCGCCACCGGCGCCGCGCGGCCGTATCCGCCCTCGGCGGCGATCGCCGTGCTCGCCAGCCCCGGCGTGAGCAGCACGTCGATCTCGTCCCACAGCGCGGTGATCCGCGAGGTCGTCTTCGCCCGGGCGCGCATGATGCGGTCACGACGCCATGGCGGAACGCCGACGCGGCCGGCCGCCGCCATCTGACGGGTGGAGCGCTCCAGCGGTGGCCGCGCACGTGTCCCGGGCGGGGCATCGCCGAGCGTGAGCGACTCCTCGTAGACGGCGCGCAGCCATGTCTGGAGGAACTGCACCTGCACCGTCCCGTACGCGGGTGAGCGCTCCACGACGTCGTGGCCCAGTGACTCCAGCAGGCGTCCGACTCCCTCCCACGCCGTGCGCTGATCGGTCGACAGCCGGGCCAGCAGCCCCGGGGGCACCCGCCGCGAGGTCGCGATCCGCAACCGCCCCGGCGATCTCCCGACGGCATCGAGGTAGCTGCCCGGGGCACCTGGCGCAGCGGCGGGCGAAGCGGTGCCGAGCGCGCCGTGGGTGACGTCGAGCAGCAGCGCGCTGTCGGCGACCGAACGGGCCAGGGCGCCGGTCACCGCCAGACCCAGCCAGCCGGCGGGGCCGGGCATCAATCCCCGCGTGGGCTTCATCCCGACCAGTCCGCAGCAGGCGGCGGGGATCCGGATGGAGCCGCCGCCGTCGGCCGCGGTCGCGAACGGGACCAGACCCGCCGACACCGCCGCCGCCGAACCGCCCGAGGAACCCCCGGGGGTCCGGGCGGGGTCCCACGGATTGCGCGTGATCCCGTTGGCCGCGCTCGCCGTCCACGGGAAGATCATCAGCTCCGGCACGTTGGTGACGCCAACCGGGATCGCCCCCGCCGCGCGCAGCCGCCTCACCAGCTCGTCGTCGGCGGCGGCCACAGGCGCCGGGGCGCGGCTGCCTCGCGTCGCCGCCTGACCGGCGAGTGCGGTCTCGTCCTTGACCGCGAACGGGACCCCGGCGAGCGGCCCGTCGGGCGCCGGCAGCGCGTCGGCCTCGGCGAGCGCCTGCTCGGCCAGCGTCACCCGGAAGGCGTTGAGCCGAGGGTCCAGCGCCTCGATGCGCGCCACGAACAGCTCGACGAGCTCACGGGGTGTCACCTCACGCGCGCGCACGAGGGCCGCCAGCGCTCCGGGGCCGGCGAAGGCCAGCTCGCCGGCATCGCGCGGATGGGTGGTGGCTGAGTCGGTCACGTGAGCGCCCGGACGAGCTCGGCGATCGCGCCCGGGTAGCGATACGAGATCCCCCCGTGCCCGCCGTCGAAGAGCTCGAAGGTGTGCGCGACCCCGATCGCGTCCAGCTCCGCGGAGACCGCCTGGGCGCCGAGGTCCAGGTAGTACTCGTCGCCGCGGCCGGCCTCCAGGTGGATGCGCCGCATCGAGCGCAGCGCCTGCGCGTGTCCGGGGACCATGCGCACCGGATCCAGCGCCAGCCACCGCTCCCAGACGTCATCGATCAGCCGGCCGCTCCCCAGCTCGAAGGGCAGCAGCGCCTCGCCGGGCCGGTCGGGGTCGGGCGTGTAGGCGCACGCGTACCCGTACATCTCAAAGACGGGTCCGAAGCGTCCGTAGTCAAAGGCCGGCGCCTGCGCGAAGCGTTCGTGGAAGACCTCCAGTGACGAGTCAAAGCGGTCACGCAGCAACCGCGCGACCTGCCGGAACTCCGGCAGGTAGGCGGCCTCGAACAGCGCGTCGCCGGCGTGCGAGTTCAGCGCCCCGAACACGTCGGGGCGCAGCATCGGCACGACCATCGCGCCGTAGCCGCCCGACGACTTGCCGCTCAGGCCGCGGTGGTCACGGTCGGCCCGCGTCGGATAGCGCTCGTCGACGAACGTGACGACCTCGTCGCACAGATAGTCCAGGTAGCGCCCGGTCGAGCTCGAGTTCAGAAACTGCGAGCCCCCGCGCGAGGTCCAGGCGTCGACGAGCACGACGATCGCGTTCGGGCACTGGCCCGCGGCGAACATCGCGTCCAGGCGCTCGACCAGGGTCGGCTCACACGCCGAGCGCGCCAGCCACATGTCCAGCTGCCCGGTGAACCCCTGGATCACATACACCGCCGGCAGCGCCTCGCCGTGGCCGACCGACACCCCGGGGGGCCGGTAGACGTAGAGCGGCCGGCGGGCGGGGTCGCCGAGCGGGTTGTCGGCGAGCAGCTCCGACTGCACCGTGATCCGGTCCAGGGCGCCGGCCAGCCGGCGGTCCCACGGTGCCCCCGGAGGGCCGTCGATCTCCCGCAGGGTCACGTCGCCCGCACCAGGTCAGAGCGGCGGTGCACGCCCAATGTGAGCCCGATCACAGGGCGTATAGTCGCAGTCCGGTCTGAATGGGTACCTCTGAGCAAACCGACACGCCTGCGTCACGCCCCCAGGGGGCCGCCAACGGCAATGGGCGTGCCGCCCCCGCGGGCAACGGATATGAGCTCGCGGTGCCCGACCTCGACGCCGTGGAGACCACCGAATGGCTCGAGGCCCTCGACGCGGTCATCGATCACGACGGCGCTGACCGGGCACGGGACCTGCTCACCCGGGTCATCGAGCGCGCCCAGCACCAGGGCACCGGGCCGATCGCGAGCCTCAACACCGCCTACGTCAACACGATCCCGGTCGACCGCGAGCCCGCGCTTCCCGGCGATCCCGCGGTCGAGCGGCGGTTGCGGTCGATCGTCCGCTGGAACGCGATCGCGATGGTCATCCGGGCCGGCAAGAAGGACCTGGAGCTCGGCGGCCATATCGCCACCTATCAGTCGCTGGCCGCGCTCTATGAGGTCGGCTTCAACCACTTCTGGCATGCCCCGTCCGAGCACCACGGCGGAGACCTCGTCTACTTCCAGGGCCACTCCTCCCCCGGCAACTATGCGCGCGCCTACCTGGAGGGCCGCCTGACCGAGCGCCAGCTCGACTCCTTCCGCCAGGAGGTCGACGGCGACGGGCTCTCGTCCTATCCGCACCCGTGGCTGATGCCGGACTTCTGGCAGTTCCCGACGGTGTCGCTCGGCATCGGCGCGATCAACTCGATCTACCAGGCCCGCTTCATGAAGTACCTGCAGGCGCGGGGGATCGCCGAGACCGAGAACCGCAAGGTGTGGACCTTCCTCGGCGACGGTGAGATGGACGAGCCTGAGTCGATGGGGTCGATCGGCCTGGCGGGCCGGGAGCGGCTGGACAATCTGATCTGGGTGGTCAACTGCAATCTGCAGCGCCTGGACGGCCCGGTCCGGGGCAACGGGAAGATCATCCAGGAGCTGGAGTCCGACTTCCGGGGCGCGGGCTGGAACGTGATCAAGGTGATCTGGGGCGGCCGCTGGGACGAGCTGCTGGCCGCCGACACCGACGGCGCCCTGGTGAAGATCATGGAGGACACCCTCGATGGCGACTATCAGACGTTCAAGTCCCGCGACGGCGCCTACGTGCGCGAGAACTTCTTCGGCCGCGACCCGCGCCTGCTCGAACGCGTCAAGCACATGACCGACGACGAGATCTGGCTGCTCAACCGCGGCGGCCACGATCAGCAGAAGGTCTATGCCGCCTACGACGCGGCGGTCAAGCACACCGGACAGCCGACGGTGATCCTCGCCAAGACGATCAAGGGCTACGGCATGGGCGTCTCGGGCGAGGGTCAGATGATCACCCACCAGGCCAAGAAGATGACCGAGGCGGCGTTGCTGGCCTTCCGGGATCGCTTCGAGCTGCCGCTGACCGACGAGCAGGTCCACGCCGCCGAGTACTACAAGCCGCCCGCCGACTCGCCGGAGATGACGTTCATGCGCGAGCGCCGCGCCGCGCTCGGCGGCTCCGTTCCCCAGCGCCGCCGCCGCGCCGAGTCGGTCCCGGCCCCCCCGCTGGAGATGTTCAAGTCCCAGCTGGAGGGCACCGGCGAACGTGAGATCTCGACCACGATGGCCTTCGTCCGGGTCCTGGCGGCGCTGCTGCGCGACAAGACGATCGGCCCACGCGTGGTTCCGATCGTCCCTGACGAGTCGCGCACCTTCGGGATGGAGGGCCTGTTTCGCCAGGTCGGGATCTACTCCGCCGTCGGCCAGCTCTACCGCCCCCAGGACTCCGAGCAGCTGATGTTCTACAAGGAGGATCAGCACGGTCAGATTCTCGAGGAGGGGATCACCGAGGCCGGCTCGATCTCCTCCTTCGTCGCCGCCGGCACCTCCTATTCGGCGCACGGCGAGTCGATGGTGCCCTTCTACATCTACTACTCGATGTTCGGCTACCAGCGGGTCGGAGACCTCGTCTGGGCCGCGGGCGACAGCCGGACCCGCGGGTTCATGCTCGGCGGGACCGCGGGTCGCACCACCCTGAACGGTGAGGGCCTGCAGCATGAGGACGGCCACAGCCACCTGCTGTTCTCCGTGGTGCCCAACTGTCGCGCATTTGACCCGGCGTTCGGCTATGAGCTGGCGGTGATCATCCAGGACGGCCTGCACCACATGCTCGACGAGCAGCAGGACGTCTTCTACTACGTCACGCTGATGAACGAGAACTACCGCCATCCCGCGATGCCGGAGGGCTCGCGGGAGGGGATCCTGCGCGGCATGTATCCGCTGCGCGAAGCGTCCAGGCGCTCCAAGAAGCCGGTGGTCCAGCTGCTGGGCTCGGGGACGATCCTCAACGAGGTCATCGCCGCCGCCGACCTGCTGGAAGCGGACTTCGGGGTGCTGTCTGACGTGTGGAGCGTGACCTCGTTCTCCGAGCTGCGCCGCGACGGGATCGACACCGAGCGCTTCAACATGCTGCACCCGACCGAGCCGCCGCGCACCGCCTACGTGACCGATCAGCTCGCTCCTCGCCGCGGCCCGGTGATCGCCTCCACCGACTATCTGCGCGCCGTCCCGGACCAGATCCGCCAGTGGGTGCAGGCCACCGGACGGTCCTACCGCACGCTGGGCACCGACGGCTACGGACGCAGCGACTCCCGCCGCGCGCTGCGCCGTTTCTTCGAAGTCGACCGCCACTATGTGACGGTCGCCGCGCTCACCGAGCTCGCCGACGCGGGAACGATCGAGCGATCCGTCGTCGCCGACGCGATCGCCAGGTACGAGATCGACCCCGAAGCGCCGATGCCGACCACCGTATGAGCGCGACCGCGCGCAGCGTCGAGGTCCCGGACATCGGCGACTTCGACGCGGTCCCGGTGATCGAGATCCTCGTGTCGGTCGGCGACACCGTCGCCGCCGAGGACCCCTTGGTCACGCTGGAGTCCGACAAGGCGACGATGGACGTCCCGGCCCCGTTTGACGGGGTCGTCTCGCAGATCAGCGTGGCGCTCGGCGACTCGGTGTCCCAGGGCAGCGCGCTGATGGTGATCGAACCCACCGATGCGGCGGGACCGGCCGCGTCTGCGGCGCCGCCCGAACCCTCGTCAGAGCCCACGGCCGCGCCACCCGAGACGATCGAGACCGCCCCCCCGACCCCCGGGGAGTCCGAGGCCAACGGCAGTACCCCCGCGGCACGGGACGGGGTGTCCGGGGCGCTCAACGGCGGGAGTGGGCCGATCTATGCCAGCCCGTCGGTCAGACGCCTGGCCCGGGAGCTCTCGCTCGACCTCAGCGGGGTGCACGGGAGCGGACGCAAGGACCGGATCACCACCGACGACGTCCGCGCCCTCGCCGACGGCACCGGACCGAGCTCTGACTCAGGGCCGGCAGCGCCGGCCGGGGCCGGAGCCGACGGGCGCGCCGCCACCCCCGTCGGCGGCCTGGACCTGCTGCCGTGGCCGACCGTCGACTTTGAGAAGTTCGGTCCCGTCGACCGCGTCCCGCGCTCCCGGATCCAGCGGATCTCGGCGGCGAACCTGGCGCGCAACTGGGTGATGATCCCCCACGTCACCCACACCGACGAGGCCGACATCACCGAGCTGGAGGCGTGGCGCCGACAGCTCAACGAGCAGCACGCCCGCGCCGGCGTCAAGTTCACGATGGTCTCGTTCCTGATCAAGGCGTCCGTCGCCGCCCTCCGGGAGTTTCCGCAGGTCAACTCCTCACTGGACGGCGACGAGCTCGTGCTCAAGCGCTACTACAACATCGGCTTTGCCGCCGACACGCCGAACGGACTCGTCGTCCCGGTGATCAAGGCCGCCGATACGAAGGGCATCACCGAGATCGCGCAGGAGCTGACCGAGCTGTCGGGCAAGGCGCGCGACGGCAAGCTCGCCATCGCCGACATGAGCGGCGCCACGTTCACGATCTCGTCGCTGGGCGGGATCGGCGGCACCTCGTTCTCCCCCATCATCAACGCCCCGGAGGTCGCCATCCTCGGCGCCACCCGCGCCCAGACCAAACCGATCTGGAACGGCTCGGAGTTCACCCCCCGGCTGATGGTGCCGCTCTCGCTCTCCTATGACCACCGCGTCGTCGACGGCGCGCTGGCCGCCCGGTTCGTGGTGCACCTCGCCGCCGTGCTCTCCGACCTGCGCCGGGCGCTGCTGTGAGCTCGACGTCGCAGTCCCAGGAGGTCACGGTCCCGGACATCGGTGACCTCGACGCGGTCCCGGTGATCGAGATCCTCGTCTCCGTCGGCGACACCGTCAGCGCCGAGGACCCGCTGGTCACGCTGGAGTCCGACAAGGCGACGATGGACGTCCCGGCGCCGGTCGCCGGCACGGTCAAGGAGCTCGTCGTCGCGATCGGCGACCGCGTCTCGCAGGGCTCGGTGCTGCTGAGGCTGGCGCCCGAGAGCGCGCACAGCGACGACGCCGCGGAGTCCTCGCAGGCACCGACCGCCCCGGAGCGCCCGGCGGCGCGATCCGAGCCCGGCCCTCCCCCACCCTCCACCGACGCCGACGACGCCGAACGCGACTTTCAGCTCGTCGTGCTGGGGTCCGGGCCCGGCGGCTACACCGCCGCCTTCCGCGCCGCCGACCTCGGCCTGCGGGTGGCGCTGATCGAGCGCTATGACCGCCTCGGCGGGGTCTGCCTGAACGTCGGCTGCATCCCCTCCAAGGCGCTGCTGCACGCCGCGCGGGTGATCGCCGAGACCGAGGAGATGGCCGACCACGGGATCTCCTTCGGCCCGCCGGCGATCGACGTGGGCAAGCTGATCGAGTGGAAGACGTCGGTGGTGAACCGGCTCACCGGTGGCCTGGTCCAGCTGGCCAAGCAGCGCTCCGTCGAGGTCATCCACGGCGAGGCGACGTTCGTCGGCCCATCGGCGCTGCGGGTGGGCGGGGCAGATGGCCGGGAGGTGACGTTTGAGAACTGCATCATCGCCGCCGGCTCCCAATCGGCGGCGATCCCCGGTCTGCCGGATGACCCGCGCGTGATCGACTCCACCGGCGCGCTGTCGCCCGCGACGATCCCGGGCCGGCTGCTCGTCATCGGCGGCGGGATCATCGGGCTGGAGATGGCCTGCGTCTACGACGCACTGGGCACCAAGGTGACCGTCGTCGAGATGCTCGACCAGCTGATGACCGGCGCCGACCCCGACCTTGTGCGGCCCCTGGCCAAGCGGATCGGCGGGCGCTACACCGAGGTGCTGCTCGGCAGCCGCGTCGAGTCGGTCAAGGCCCAGAAGAACGGACTCAAGGTCGAGATCCAGGGCGCCGGCTCGCGGATCTTCGACCAGGTGCTCGTCGCCGTCGGCCGGGTCCCCAACGGCCGCGCGATCGACGCCGCCGCGGCCGGGGTGACGGTCGACGAGCGCGGCTTCATCCCGGTCGACGCGCAGATGAAGACCAACGTGCCCGGCATCTACGCGATCGGCGACATCGTCGGCGGGCCGATGCTCGCCCACAAGGCCACCCACGAGGCCAAGGTCGCCGCCGAGGTGATCGCCGGCCATGACGTCATCTTCGATGCCCGGACGATCCCGTCGGTCGCCTACACCGACCCCGAGGTCGCGTGGATGGGCCTCACCGAGACCCGGGCCAAGGCCGAGGGGATCGAATACGAGAAGGCGTCGTTTCCGTGGGCGGCCTCGGGCCGCGCCCTGGCCCTGGGCCGTTCCGAGGGGCTCAGCAAGCTGCTGGTGGAGCCCGGCACCCAGCGCGTGCTCGGCGCCGGGATCGTCGGCGTCGGCGCCGGGGACCTCATCTCCGAGACCGTGCTCGCGCTCGAGCTGGGCGCCGACGCCCAGGACATCGCGCTCACCGTGCACCCCCATCCGACGCTGTCGGAGACGGTCGCGTTCTCGGCCGAGATGGCCGACGGGTCGATCACCGACCTGATGCCGCCTCGCCGAGCGCAGCGCGCAGCTCGCTGATCACCTCCGCGGGCTCGCGGTGCAGGCGGGTGTCGGTGAAGCGCAGCAGCGTCTCGCCGGAGAGCGCGACCTGGTTGGCGCGCCGACGATCGGCCTCGAACGAGCGACGGGAGCGGTGGTAGCGCCAGCTGTCGATCTCGACGACCAGGCCGTGGTCGGGCCAGCGGAAATCGATCAGCTCTCCGGCGACGAGCACGTTGACGCTCGGCTCCGGAAGGCCCGCCCCGCGCACGAGCTCGAGAAACCGCGCCTCCAGACCGGAGCGCAGCGCGGGCGGCTCGTCGTCCAGGGCGGCGACGGCGGTGCGCAGACGGCCGATCCCTCGATGGCCGTCGCAGCGATCGATCTCGGCCTCGATGCGGCGCAGGTCGAAGAGGTTGCGGCGCTGCACCGCCTCGATGAGCGAGCGCAGCCGTTGCGGATGCAGGTCGACCGCGCGGTCGAGCAGCGCGCGCTCGATCGTGGTCACCGGGATGGCGTCGATGACGAGCTCGCCGAGGTGCTCGGGGTGGCGGGTGCGGTGCGAGCGCACCCCGGCGTGGACGTGCCGGCCGGCGGCGGTGACGTGGATCAGGCCGGCGCCTGGTCGCTCGACGTCCCACAGCGCCGTCGCGTCGCGGTGGCTGAGCCGCGCGCCGTCGCCACAGGCGAGGACCGCCGCCATCCAGCTCCCCTTCACGGTGAGTCGCCGGTGGCCGACCGCGTGGACGCCGCGGTGAATCGTCAGGAGCACGCCGGCGGCGACCCGGCGGTCGATCATCCGGTCGCTGTAGCCCAGCTCCCGCAGTTGGCGGCGGCTGACGATCCCGTGCTGCCGCGTGGCCAGCACGACAAGGGGTGTGTCACCTGAGCCACCGTATGGGTGGGAAAGTCGCACCACCCCCCACTGTGGGCGAGCAGCACGTCACAGAACAAGACCGACGTGTGCCGGCTTCGCAACGTCTGGAGCGTTACGAACGGCGGCGGCGCGCCACGAGCGCCATCACGCCCGCCACCGCACCGGCGACCGCCACCAGCGGTCGCGCCCGTCTCGCGCGATCCCCCGCTCCGTCGGGCGCAACGCGCCCGGGCCCCGCGGGCATGGCGAACTCCTCGGCGGCCAGCACGTCGTGAGGCTCGACGATCCCCGAGGGGTCCTCGGGCAGCTCGACCGGCCGCGGGCGCAGCGCCGGATCGCCGGCGGGCAGCTCGAACTCCTCGGCGGCCAGCACGTCGTGGGCGGGCTCGTCCGGCGGCTTGGCGGAGTCGCTCATCGGCCTTGATGATCCCAGAGCCCCGATGCTGCCGCAACCCCGCAGCCGGTCTACACGGCCGACCTGGTGATAATCTCAGTTGCACCGACTGAGATCGCGCACGCCGTGCGACCTGCCCTTGATATCCTCGACCTTATTCTTCGTAAGCACCTAGTGAAAGTGAAGACACGATGAGCCGTCTTCTTCTGGTCCCGCTGGACGACGTCGTCGTCTTCCCGGGGATGTCTCTGACGCTGGCGATCGATGCCGGCGAAGAGGAGCGCGTCCTGCTGGTGCCTCGCCACGAGCAGGAGTTCGCCGCGATCGGCACGGTCGCCGAGATCACCGACAAGGTGCGCCTTCCCGGCGGCGGTCGTGCCTTCTCCCTGCAGGGCCTGCACCGCGGCATCGCCGGCGCTGCCCAGACCCTGCCCGACGGGCGCCTGTTCGTCGACGTCGAGGATCATCCCGACCCCGTTCCCGTCGACGGCAAGACCCGCAACCTCGAGCGCGAGTACCGCGCGGTCGTCGAGGAGATCCTGGAGATCCGCGACGCCGACAGTCGTGTCTCCGGCTTCCTGCGCTCGATCACCGAGCCCGGCACGCTGGCCGACACCGGCGGCTACTCCCCCGACCTCACCTACGAGCAGAAGGTCACCCTCCTGCAGACGCTCGACGTCACCGAGCGCCTGGAGCTGGCGCTGGGCTATCAGCACGAGCGCCTCGCCGAGCTGCAGGTGCGCAAGCGCATCCGCGAGGACGTCGAGTCCGGCGCCGAGAAGCAGCAGCGCGAGTACTTCCTGCGCAAGCAGATGGAGTCGATCCGCAAGGAGCTCGACGAGGACGACGCCTCGGTCGTGGAGGAGTACCGGACCAAGATCGAGGAGGCGGGCATGCCCGAGCACGCTCGGGAGCAGGCCGAGAAGGAGCTCGGCCGTCTGGACCGGATGGGCGAGCAGTCCGCCGAGTCCAGCGTGATCCGCACCTATCTGGACTGGCTGATCGCGGTGCCGTGGAACGAGACCTCCGAGGAGAAGCTCGATCCCGAGCACGCGCGCGCCGTCCTCGATGAGGACCATGCCGGCCTGGATGACGTCAAGGACCGGATCGTCGAGTACATCGCGGTCAAGAAGCTGCGCGTCGAGCGCGGGATCACCGAGGACAAGCGCTCGGGCGCGATCCTCACCCTGATCGGACCGCCCGGGACCGGCAAGACCTCGATCGGCGAGTCGATCGCGCGGGCGACGGGGCGCAAGTTCGTGCGCATGTCGCTGGGCGGCGTCCGTGACGAGGCCGAGATCCGTGGTCATCGCCGCACCTACATCGGCGCGCTCCCGGGCCGCCTGGTCCGTGCGCTGCGCGACGCCGGGACGATGAACCCCGTGATCATGCTCGACGAGGTCGACAAGGTCGGGGCCGACTGGCGCGGCGACGTGTCGGCGGCGCTGCTGGAGGTCCTGGACCCGGCGCAGAACCACGCGTTCCGCGACCACTACCTCGACCTCGAGCTCGACCTGTCGGGCGTCATGTTCATCGCGACCGCCAACGTCGCCGACACGATCCCGGGACCGCTGCTGGACCGCATGGAGGTGATCCGCTTCGACGGCTACACCACCTCTGAGAAGGTGGCGATCGCCCGCGGGTACCTGTGGCCGCGGCAGCTGGAGCGCAACGGCCTGCGGGCCGAGGAGGTGCTCGTCTCCGATGAGCTGTTGGAGACGGTGGCCATCGAATACACGCGTGAGGCCGGCGTCCGCCAGCTCGAGCGTGACCTCGGCACCCTGCTGCGCAAGATCGCGACGAAGATCGCGTCCGGCACCGCAACGCCTCCGGTCACGATCGACCTGGACACGGTCCGTGATGCCCTCGGGCGCCAGCGCCACTTCCAGGAGTCGGCGATCCGCACCGCGGTCCCCGGGGTCGCGACCGGTCTGGCCGTCACCGGCGCGGGCGGCGACGTGCTGTTCGTCGAGGCCACCGCGATGTCGGGCAAGCCCGGTCTCACGCTCACCGGACAGCTGGGCGACGTGATGAAGGAGTCGGCGCAGATCGCGCTCTCCTACATCCGCGGCCACGCGGTCGAGCTCGGCATCGATCCGGCCGCGTTTGAGGAGCGTTCGTTCCACGTTCACGTGCCCGCCGGGGCGATCCCGAAGGACGGGCCGAGCGCCGGCGTGACGATGGTGACGGCGCTGACCTCGCTGCTCAGCGGCCGCCCGGTCAAGCACACCGTCGGGATGACCGGCGAGGTGACCCTCCAGGGCCGCGTGCTGCCGATCGGCGGGCTCAAGCAGAAGGTGCTCGCCGCCCACGCCGCCGGGCTCACCGACGTCGTGATGCCCGAGCGCAACCGCGGCGACCTCGACGACGTGCCGCAGGAGGTCCGTGAGCAGATGACGTTTCACCCCGCGATGACGATCGACGAGGTGCTGGGCGTGGCCCTGGAGGCCGCCCCGGTCTCCTCCGCCGCCGCCTGATTCGCGGGGCATCGCCCGCCCCCGACCGGGGG
>CAZZYU010000067.1:16537-18699 GCA_964658375.1 uncultured Acetobacteraceae bacterium
CGGTCTCCTCCGCCGCCGCCTGATTCGCGGGGCATCGCCCGCCCCCGACCGGGGGGCGGGCGATGCTTGGCCAGGGATGGCAGTCGGGAGCCGGAACGTCTGAGTCGTGGGTAGTAGGTTGGTCGCCATGAGCACGATCACCGCCTCCGAGGAGCAGTCAGTCGTCGACGCCGTCCCCAAGCAGCTGTTCATCGCCGGCGAGTGGCGCGACGGCGCCGGCGGCAGCTTCGCGGTGGAGGATCCGTCGACCGGAGCCGCGCTGTGCGAGGTGGCAGACGCCTCGCCGGCGGACGCGATGGCGGCGTTGGACGCCGCCGCGCAGGCGGGACCGGAGTTCGCCGCGATGGCGCCCCGGGAGCGGAGCGAGATCCTGCGCCGGGCCTTTGAGACGATCATCGACCGCAAGCAGGACCTCGCGCTGCTGATGACGCTCGAGATGGGCAAGACGATCGCGGAGTCGCTGGCCGAGATCACCTACGCCGCCGAGTTCTTTCGCTGGTTCGCCGAGGAGGCGGTGCGGATCGAGGGCCGCTACACCGTGGCCGCCAACGGCGCGGGTCGCGTGCTCACGATGAAGCAGCCGGTCGGTCCGTGCCTGATGATCACCCCCTGGAACTTCCCGCTGGCGATGGGCACGCGCAAGATCGGGCCCGCGATCGCCGCCGGCTGCACCATGGTCGTCAAACCGGCGGAGCAGACGCCGCTGTCGATGCTGGCGCTCACGCAGATCCTGGAGGAGGTCGGCCTCCCGCCGGGCGTGCTGAACGTCTTCAACGCCTCGGCCTCAGCCGAGACGACCAAGCCGCTGATCGCCGACCAGCGACTGCGCAAGCTGTCGTTCACCGGCTCCACCGAGGTCGGTCGCCTGCTCATGGCCCAGGCATCGGACACCCTGCTGCGCCTCTCGATGGAGCTCGGCGGCAACGCGCCGTTCATCGTCTTTGACGACGCCGACGTCGACGCGGCGGTGCAGGGCGCGATGCTGGCCAAGATGCGCAACATCGGCGAAGCCTGCACCTCGGCCAACCGCTTCCACATCGCGGGCTCGGTCGCCGACGAGTTCGCCGAGAAGCTCGCGGCGAAGATGGGCGCGCTCACGCTCGGCCGCGGCGTGGACGAGGGCGTCGACGTCGGGCCGCTGATCGACGACGACCAGCGCGGCAAGGTGTCTGACCTCGTCTCAGACGCCATCGGCCGCGGCGCCACCGCCGTCGTCGGCGGTCAGGCCCGGGACGGCGCCGGCTACTTCTATGAGCCGACCGTCCTCACCGATATCCCCGACGACGCCCAGCTGCTGCGTGAGGAGATCTTCGGGCCGGTGGCGCCGATCAAGGGCTTCGCCGACGAGGATGAGGCGATCGCCGCCGCCAACGCCACCGAATTCGGCCTCGTCTCCTACGTCTACACGCGCGACCTCAAGCGCGCCCTGCGCGTCTGCGAGGCGCTGCAGACAGGCATGATCGGCCTCAACCAGGGCGTCGTCTCCAACGCACAGGCCCCGTTCGGCGGCGTCAAGCAGTCGGGGTTCGGCCGTGAGGGCGGGTCGGAGGGGATCAACGAGTACCTCGAGGTCAAGTACGTGGCCGTCAACCTCTGAGCAACACGGCGGCTGATCGATGCCGACGTGCTGATCGCGCCCGCGGCTGACTCCGCACGGCTCGCGCGAGCCCGCGAGGCGAACGCGGCGCTCGGAATCGAGATCCAGGCTCCCAACGAAGCGATCGCGACCGAGGCAGCCGGGCTCAGACAGCACCATCCCGTCAGCTTGCCCGACGCCTACTGCCTGGCGACCGCCAAGCACGCCAAAGCGTCGGTCGCATCGTTTGATCAGCAGGTGCTCAAGGCCGCCAGTGCGGAAGGTCTCACGACCGCCTGACGAGCAGCGCCGGCCGGCACTGCCGCTTCGGTGTCGCTCAACGCAGACCTCGCCGGGCCCTTGGACGGGTCGGGTGCGGTTTGGTAGGTTCGCGTCAGGACCGGGGCCATTGGGGTACCGGGAGAGTTAACGCCGCTGGGGCGCGGCGAGAAAGAGGGACCATGTCTGACGAGAAGACCACCGTCGACGAGCAGGACGAACCAGACGAGCAGGTCGAAGATCTCGAGCTCGTCGAGGGCGCCGACAACGTCGTCGGCGGGGGTCTTTTGCCTCCGCACAAGTCGCT
>CAZZYU010000068.1:0-18218 GCA_964658375.1 uncultured Acetobacteraceae bacterium
CCGGGCGCGCGGGTCCGGGCGCGCGGCGGTGCAGCGCCCGGCGGGCGGCGCGCGTCAGCGCCGGCTCGGGCGCGAAGCCCTCGTAGCGGCGCCCCAGCCACGCCCGGCCGGCGGCATATCCGCGCCACTGGCGGCGCAGACCGCCGATCGTGTCCCGGTAGCGATGCACGACGCCGGCCTCGGGTCGCGCCTCCAGCCGCCAGCCGGCGCGCTGCAGGCGCCACGCGAAGTCGGTGTCCTCGGCCGCACGCACCCCCTCATAGAAGCCACCGACGGCGGTGAATGCGGCGCGGCGCACGAGCAGGTTGGCCGACGCGGCGCGTGGCAGGTAGGGATGGGCGAGGTGCGCGCCGGCGTCCAGAAACGAGCGTGCCGCTCCGTAGCGCCCGGCGAGGCTGGTGGCGCCGCCGGCCGCGGCGACGCCGCCGGCGAGCGCGCCGACCTCGGCGGCGACGGGCGCGGCGAAGAAGCGGTCAACCAGGTCGGCCGGCGCCTCGGTGTCGGCGTCGAGGAACAGGATCCACTCGGCGGTCGCCGTCTCCGCGCCGGCGTTGCGCGCGCGCGCGGGCGAGTGCTCCCCGGCGGCACGGATCACCCGCACCCGGTCGTGGCCGGCCGGCACGGTGCCGGAGTTGTCGGCGAGGATCAGCTCGTCGCCGGGCTCGGTGCGCAGCGTGCCGAGGGCAGCCAGCGCGGCGCGCGCCTGCGCGGAGGTCCCCGCGAACGGCATCACGACCGATACGGCGGGACGCGTCATCCTCCGCCCTCCGCCACAGGACGCATCATCCCTCGCCCTCCGCCGCCGGTCGGGCCAGGCGCCGCACGCGCGCCAGCAGCACCCGGGTCTGGCGCAGCTCGGCGGGATGGACGAAGCCGACCGCCAGCAGCGCGGGACCGATCGCGGCGGTCACCACGAGCCGCAGCAGGAAGCCGCCGGCGCCGGAGGTCGGCAGCAGCAGATCCCCGGCGGCCGCCAGACCACCCATCACGAGCGCCAGCTGAGCCAGGCGCAGCCATTCGAACTCGACGTGAAACTGATCGCGGGTGAGCAGGTACATGACGCTGAGCATCGCCGCGTACGCGCCGCAGAGCGCGACCCCCGCCCCCGCGATCCCCAGCCGCGGCACGAGCACGAGCAGCAGCACGACGTTGACGGCGAGCCCGACGAGGGCGGCCGGGAAGTTGCGGGTCGTGACCTGGGCGCGGCCGGCGATCGTCAGGAAGATGACCCACAGTCCGTAGAGGGCCCAGCCGAGCGCGACCCAGGGCAGGGCCCGGTAGCCGTCCAGATATCGGGCGGCGGTGAGCAGCCGCAGGATCCAGCGCCCCTCCAGCGCGAGCGCGGCGACCACCCAGCCGGTGACGAGCAGATAGTAGGTCGTGACCAGTCCATAGAGACGGCCGGCCTCACGGTCGTCGCTGACCGAGTAGGCCAGCGGCGGCCACGCGTACTGGAAGGCGGTGACGATGAACGCGACCGCGCCGGCGAGCTTGATCGCGATCGAATACAGACCGGCCACCGCGGGGCTGCGGTCGTGGTAGAGGTAGGCGCGGTCGACGATCGACAACAGGTAGACCGACGCCTCGGCGGGCACCGTCGGCAGGCCGAAGCGCATCAGCGAGCGCATCGGCTCCGCCATGGCGCCCGGGCGCGCGAGGCGGTGTCGCAGCGTCCACCACAACGCCAGCAGGACGACGGTGCTCGCGCCGTAGTTGCCCAGCAGATAGCCCCGGGCCCCGAGGTGCGCGACGACGACGAGCGTGACCACCGCGGCGACGGTGAGCAGGACGTTGCACACCGAGGCCGTCGCGTAGGCGCGCAGGCGCTCGTCGACGCGCAGCACCGCGTAGGCCAGCTCGAGGTTGGTGAACGACCACAGGCCGAGCACCGCGACCCGGTAGATCTCGACCTCGTGGCGACCGAGGGCGACGCGGCTCAGCGGCGCCGCGAACACGAGCAGCAGGATCGAGACGACCGTCGTGGCCACCAGCATGAAGGCGGCCGCCCGGCGCACCAGGGCGTCGCGGCGCGGCGCGTCCTCGGTCGCGAAGTAGAAGCGCAGGAACGCCTCGATCATCCCGAAGCGGGTGATGATCGAGATCAGGATCACGCCGTTGGCGAGCAGCTCGATCGTCCCGTAGCCGGCCGGCTGGATGTAGCGGGTGTAGACCGGCAGCATCGCGACGCCGATCAGCTTCGCGACGACGTTGGCGACCTGGTAGGCGCCCAGGGATGAGAGCAGGCGCTTGAGGTAGGCGGTCACGACGCGGCGTCGCAGCGGCGGCTACAGCGTGACGCGCATGTGGATCTCGTCGCGCTCGTCGCCGGGCGCGACACGGATCGCGTGGGGGTTGCGGCCGTAGATCTCATAGCCGAGGTGGCCGTAGAAGCCCTCGATGTTCAGCCCCCCGCGGACGGTGAGACAGAGGAACTCCAGCTCGAGCTCGCGCGCCATCCCGTGCAGCCCGTCGATCAGCCGGCGACCCGCGCCCTGGCCCTGGAGGTCGGGGGCGACCATCAGCCGCAGGACGGTGCGCCAGTGCCGGCGCAGCGGCGAGCTGGAGGCGGCGAGAATGCCCATGCCGGCGGCGGGCCCGCGACCCGAAGGAGTCGCGCCGTCGGAGTCGCGGCGCAGGATCCCGAGCGCGTCGCGCCCGGCGGCGACCCGCTCCAGCGCGGCGTCGAGCGTCTCGCCGATCAGCGCCGGGTCGGCGGGCGCGATGAAGCCGACCGCGCCACCGGCGTCGGTGACCGCGACCCAGGTGTCCAGCAACTGCTGGCGCAGTAGCGGGTCCTGGGCCTCGGCGGGCGAAACCGGGGTGAACGTGATCGTGTCGACGGGCACGGGACGCTCATCTTCGCGGATCGTGAGACGCACCCCCTCCCCGAGCATCCCGGGGGCGGCTCAGCGCGACAGCAGCGACCACACCCGCGAGACGAGCTCCTGGGCGGCGACGTTGTGGGCGAGGCTCGCTCCGAACCCCGGCAGCCCGATGTCGACGACGTCGCCGCGGCCCAGCGAGTAGCCGATCACCGCCGGCGACGTCGGCGAGACCCCCGCGAAGGAGAGCAGCGTCGCCGGCGCCTGGACGGGCCCGAAGGACTGATAGGTGTGAAACCCGGTGAGCGCCTGCGAGCTTCCGGAGAAGATGCGCAGGCGGTCGCGGTCGACGAGCAGCAGCGAGCCGTCGACCGGACGGACCGGCCCGGGGCGGGCGAGCAGCGCGTCGACGGCGTGGGGGGCGGACGGGTCCAGCGCCTGCGTGCCGGCGATCGTGACCGTGCGTTGCAGCGCGTCGATGCCCAGCGACAGGATATGGCCGCCCTGCTCGACGTAGGTGTTCAGCGCCGAGCCCACGGATGCCGGCAACCAGCGCTCGCTGCCGGCGAGCACGAGCCCCGAGTAGCCGTGGCGCAGGGTCTGGGGGTCGCTGTCGGCGGCGAGCGCCAGGTCGGTGGTCAGCGCATAGCGCAACCCGCTGGCGCGCAGGTCGGCGAGCAGGCCGACGATGCTGGAGAACCCGGCGGGCAGGCCGTTGACGAGCGGGCGCGCCAGCCGGATCGGCTGCCCGAGCGCGAGCGTGTTGGGGATCCCGTCGCCGTCGTCGTCGACCGGGTTCAGACCCTGCCAGGTGAGCGCCGGGAGGACGACGAGCACCTTCCCCGAGCCCGAGCCGGTCGCGGCCGACCCCGCCGTGCCGGCCGAGCCGCCGGTCACCCCGGCGACCAGCGGCACCGTCGTCCGGTGCGAACCCCAGCGCAGCGACAGCTCATACAGCCCGTCGCGGCCGGCCGGCAGCGCGACCGTCAGGGCGACCGCGGAGCTCTGGCCGGACCGCAGCACGCGTGTGGAGCCGGCCGCGCGGAGCGACCAGCGGTAGCGGTGCCGGCGCGCGTCGACGTCGACGGTCGCGCGGGCGCCGGGAGCGACCGGGGTCAGGGGCGGCTGAGCCGCCAGGTAGCGCACGGTCACGCCGGCGTGCGGCGTCGATCCCGGCGACGGAGGCAGGTGGGTGGGGAACGTCGAGGTGGTGCAGGTGCGGTCCACGGCGGAGACCGAGACCAGGTAGGTCCCCTGGGGGGCGGGCGCGCCACTGGCGAGCGTGCCGTTCCAGAACGCGGTGCGCAACGTGGCGGCGGGGAACGAGTTGACCAGGCGGGGGGCGCCGGCGAGGTCGGTGCGGTAGATGCGGACCGTCGGCGTGGTGGTCCCGATCACCGTGAGGTGGATCGCCACCGAGTCGCCGCCGGCCTGCGGGAAGACCGCGGGCTCCAGGCCATCGGCGCGCACCCCGGTGACCCGGATCGGAGTCGGCTCGGTCTGCACGCGGACCGGCTCCAGCGCGCCGGAGCTCTGGTTGGAGATGCGCACCGTGCGATCCTGGTGGATGAGGGTGACCTGGACGTAGTAGTCGCCGGGAGCGACGTAGGCGCCGTCGGCGCGGCGACCGTTCCAGGTGAAGGCCACGCGCTGCTTGCGAGCCATGTAGCGGTCGGTGGCCAGCGTGTCGACAACCGTGCCCTGGGAGTCGACGACGTCGACGTCGACGTCGTCGGCGCGCTTGAGCAGGTAGAAGGAGATCGTCATCTGCCGGAAGCTCGTCGCGACGGGGACGCCGCCGGGGCCCTTGACCGGGCAGACGCCACCCGACACCGGGTTGATCACGCTCGGGTGGGGCGCGGGAAAGCCGTCGATCAGCGGGGTGGTGACCTTCAGCGCCTGGACGAGGAAGAACGCCGCGACCGTTGCGATCGCCAGCGCGACGAACGCCGCGACCGGCACCCGGCTCACAGCGATTGCACCGCCACGTTGGGCACCGAGAAGTCGTGAAACGCGTCAAGGCCGCGGGGCTCGTGGTGAGCGAGCATGACCCGGATCGAGCCGCCGTGGCAGACGGCCAGCGCCGGAAGCGGCCCGCGGGCATGGATGTCGACCAGCGCCGCGGTGACCCGCTGCTGATGCTCGAGCAGCGATTCGCCGCCGGGGAAGCGGAACGACGCCCCGCCACGCATCCATGCGGCGTAGGGGTCGGGCTCGGCGGCCTGGATCTCCTCAAACAGGTGGCCCTCCCACCGCCCGCGGTTGCCCTCCCGCAGGCGCCAGTCGGCCAGCGGACGCAGTCCGATGGCGGCGCCGACGATGGAGGCGGTCTCATGAGCGCGGCGCAGATCGGATGACCACAGTGAGGCGATCGGCGTCTCGCGCTGCGCGATCCGCCCGCCGAGCTCGAACGCCTGGCGCCGGCCGGTCGTGTTCAGGGGGGTGTCGGTCCAGCCCTGGAAGCGCAGCGGTGCGACGTTGTCGTTGGTCTCGCCATGGCGCGCGAGCAGGACACCGCTCAGGTCGGTCATGGTGCCTGGAGGACGGAATCGGTCACGGTGCCTCAGGGACGGCGACCGCGGTGTCGGCGGTGTCGGCTCGCAGCCCGACACGGACGGTCTCCAGCGAGAGCACCTCCTCAGGTGCGATGTTGCCGAGGTTGACGTCCGGTCCCAGGCGTCGCACGAACCACACCTGCTGGTCCTTGCGCGGCGCCTCGAACAGGATCCGCTCCCCGGGCACCGCGTGCAGGATCTCATCGACCAATCCCTGCCGGACCTCGCCGTCGTGGCGGAAGATCCCGACCGAGCCGCTCTCACGCGCCTCGGCGATCACCTTCCAGGCGCCGGCCGCCAGCTCGGATTCGATCTGCTCGACCCACCGGAACGGCGCCATGATCCGGGTGTTGTCCTTGGAGCCGACCTCCGAGAGCACGACGAACTCATTGGCCAGCGAGCTGATCAGCTCGAGCTTGCGGTCGTGCTCGATGTTGATCGTGCCGTCAGACAGCTCGATGTGCTCCAGCCCGAGCTCGTGCAGCCACGCGACGAGGCGGTCCAGGCGGTCCTGGACGATGGCCAGCTCGGTCAGCGTGCCGCCGAACATCACCGGGATGCCGTGGGCGCGGTAGCGGTCGAGCTTGGCCTCGAGGTTGAGCGTGGCCACCGCCGTCCCCCAGCCGAGCTTGACGAAGTCGATGTACTCGCCGGCGACCTCGATCAGCCCGTCGACCTCGGCGACCGACAGGCCGCGGTCTAGGACATGGGTGATCCCGTGATCGCGTGGCTTGGTCGTGCGCGCGGGCAGTGTCAGGAGATCCTTCATCGTGGTTCCTTTCGCGTTGAGGGGCGCGTGCGAGCCGGTCGCTACGACGCGAGAGAGTTGAGGTCAGACCCCACGATCACGATCACCTGATCGGGACACGGGGTCGTCGACGAGCTGCACGCGACGTCCCGGGCGGTGGCGGCAACCGGTGCCACGGCGTGCGCGCTGACGCCCAGCGACTGGGCGACCGCGAGGGCCTGCGCGCGGAAGCCGGGAAGGTAGCCGATGGCGGTGGCCGTCAGCGTCTGGTTGGGGAAGTTGCCGGTCGACTCTTCGTGGAACCCAGCCGCGGAGAGCTTGGTGGAGACGTCGTGGGCGAGGTCGGTCGTCGAGGTGCCGTTGAGGACCGCGACGGTCGTCTGTGAGGGCACGACGTGGACCGTCGTGCTCTTGGTCCTGGTCGCGCCCTTGCGGCTCGTCGTGGCGGTCGCGCTGGTCACCGCGGCCTGGGAGGCCGAGGACGTCGAGGTCGAGCCGTGGTGGGTGATCACCAGGACCGCGGCGACGACGATCACCGCGACAAGGATGCCGGCGAGGGCGATCGCGCCGGGGCCGATGCGCCGGCTGGAGCGCTCGTCGCGGCCGTAGTCCCGGCGTGGTGAGGTCCGCAGGGGTGGCGGGTCCGCGGCCCGCGCGGGTTGCGACACCCGCGGCGGGGGGGTGACGGGGGCCGGGGGGTCCCCGACGCGAGGGGGTTGCGACGCAGGAGAGCCGGTCATGCCGTTGGCGGTGGGCGGGGCGGGGCCGGCAGCGGTGGCCGGGCGAGCGGCAGTGGCCGGACGGGCGGCGGCGGGGCTGGAAGCGGTGGCCGGACGGGCGGCCGCGGTTGAGGGCGCCGGCGCGACCGGCGGGGCCGGTGCGACCGGCGAGACGGGCGACGAGGACGACCCCGGGGCGCCGTTGGGCGCAGCGATCACGACCGGTTCGGCTCGGGGTCCGGCGACGCTCGGGGCGTCCGCGGCGTCGGCGTCGGCAGCGACAGCAACGGCGGTGGTCTCGGCCGCGGTGGACGCCGGCGCGGGGCCGGGGATCAGCCGCGTGGCGGACTGCAGCGCGGGGGCGCCCACGCCGAACGGGGCGACGGGGATCAGGGCGGCCACCCGTTCGGGTCGGGGACCGGCGTGGAGCGCGCCCGCCGGGGCGCCGACGGGGGCGACCACCCTCGTGGGCTGGGCGATCGACGTCGCGGCCACGCGTTGAGAGGACGCGGTCGCCTGGGCGGCCTGGGCGGCCTGCACCGCCTGAGTGGCCCGGCTCTGCTGCTCGGCCTGGTACTCCAATCGGTACAGGCGTTCCTCGGCCTCCTCGGCGCGGTCGCGCAGGGCCGCGGCCTCACGCGCGTTGACGAACAGCATGAGGACGAGCAGCGCGACGCCGATGAGGGCCGCGACGCCGGCATAACCGCCGACCTTGTCGACGAAGCTGTGCACCGACAGGGTTGCGGATGGTGCGACGGCTCCCAGCATTAACGCGGGCAGTCTAAGCCCCCGTCCGGCCCACTTGGGGGCCATCGCCGGCGGCGAGGGTCACCCGCGCGCCCGACAGGTCGGACACGTGGGCGGCGAGGGCGGAGGCGTCGCCCTCGAGCACCAGCAGGTTGATGTCGTCGAAGATCCGCCGCACCCAGGCGGGGTCCAGGGGATCGTGCTCGGCGCGCATGATCCGCGGCGCCGGCGTCGGCTGCACGCGCTCGTGGACGTCGAAGAGCTCCTCGCTGAACTTCTCGCCGGGGCGGGCGCCGACGATCTCGATCGCGATGTCGCGCTCGGGCTCCAACCCCGAGAGGCGGATCATCTGCTCGGCGAGCTCGATGATCGACATCGGCTCGCCCATCTCCAATACGAACACCTCTCCGCTTGCGTCGCCCAGCGAGCCGGCGCGGATGACGAGCTGGACGGCCTCGGGGATCGTCATGAAGTAGCGCTTCATCCGCTCGTCGGTCACGGTCACCGGGCCGCCGGCGGCGATCTGGCGACGGAAGATCGGCACCACCGAGCCCGAGGAGCCGAGCACGTTGCCGAAGCGCACGGTGGCGTAGCGGGTGTCCGGGAAGCGGAAGGCCTCGCCCTCGACCGCCCACTCGGCCAGCGCCTTGGAGGCGCCCATCACGGTCTTGGGCTTGACCGCCTTGTCGGTCGAGACGAGCACGAACGTGCTCACGCCCAGCTCGCCGGCGATCCGGGCGACCAGGCGCGTGGCCAGCGCGTTGTTGCGGATCGCCTCCACCGGGTTTGACTCCATCATCGCGACGTGCTTGTAGGCGGCGGCGTGGAACACGACGGCCGGCCGGTGGGCGGCCATCACCTCGCGCATCCGCTCCTCCTCCTTGCAGTCGGCGAGCACGGGGACGGCGGTGCGCACGTGGCGATCCTCCTCGAGCTCACGCTGGATCTCGAACAGGTTGTCCTCGGCGTGGTCGAGCAGGATCAGCCGCTGAGGGCCGACGCGGGCGATCTGGCGGCACAGCTCGGAGCCGATCGAGCCGCCGGCGCCGGTGACGAGCACCGTCTGGCCGCGCAGATAGGAGCCGACCTGCTCCAGCTGCTCGCGGACCGGCTCGCGGCCGAGCATGTCCTCCACCCGGACCTCGCGCAGCTGACGGGTGACCCGCAGCTGTCCCGAGCCGTCGCGCAGCAGCTCGAACACGGTCGGGGTGGTCCGCACCGGGATCCCGCGCTCACGGCAGGCGACCACGACGCGGCCGCGCAGCTCGCCGGAGGCCGAGGGGATCGCGATCACGACCTCGTCGGGCTCGACCTCGTCGAGCACCCGCGCCAGGTCCGGGTCGGTCGTGCGGCCCAGCACCTTGAGCCCGTGCTCGTCCTTGATCCCCTGCTTGCGGGGGTCGTCGTCGAGGAAGCCGACCGGGCGCAGGTCGAGCTCGGGGTTGCGCAGCAGCTCACGCACGACCAGGCGGCCGCCCTCGCCGCCGCCGACGATCAGCACCTGGCGGGCGTTCTTGCCCGCGGTCAGGTTGCGCACCCGGCCGTCGGTGATCAGCTGCAGCGCGAAGCGCGCGGCCAGCAGCAGCCCGAGCTGCAGCAGGAAGAACAGGGCGATCACCGAGCCGGGCAGGCTGACCGCGGTCGTCGTCCCGGGCACCGTGTGGGTGCTGGCCACCAGGCGGCCGTGCCGGTGCACGTAACGCGTCACCTCGCCCGGGGCGCCGGTCACCGTGACCGGGTGAAACAGCGAGATCACCCCGACGATCACCAGCGTGGAGAGCAGGGCGGCCTTGAGCACCGCCTCGTAGTCACGCTGGCCGACGAACTTCCACAGCCGCTGGTACTGGCCGAAGGCGGCCAGGGCGATCAGCGACACGATCACCACCCACCACCAGGAGACCGCCAGCAGATGCGCGTAGCGGTGTCCCTGCCCGTGGAAATGGCCCTCGAGCCGCAGCCAGAAGGCGAGGAAGTAGGCAAGCGCGGCGAGCACACCGTCCACCACCAGCTGCGGAAGCGCATGGCGGTGCACGGGGAAGGCCGCGGATCTCATCCGTCGGCGCATGCGGCGGAAAGTCTAGGAGAACCGGCGGGCGGTGACCGCGCGGCACAGCAGCGCGGTGAACAGCGCCGGATCACGCCGTACCCGCGCGGGGGGGCCGTCGGTGTCGGCGCGCGGTCGCTTGTGCAGCGACACCTGCTCGGCGTCCTGGAGCCGGCGCAGGCGGCCGTCGGCGATCAGCCGCTCGTCGACGGCGCCCAGCCGACCTTCGAACACGGTGAACACCGGGGTGCCCAGGGCGACCGCCTCGCGGTTCATCGTGCCCCCGGCGGAGACCATCAGGTCGGCGTAGGCGATCAGCGACTGGGCGTCGATCGCGCGGTCGGGGACGACGAAGCCGCCGGCCCGGGCCAGCTCGGCGCGCTGCTCGGGGGTGCGCGGCAGGACGACCGTCTGGGTCCCGCGCAGCCGGGTCAGCACCGTGCTGAAGAGATCGTTCTCAAAGCGGTGATACAGCGACACCGCGGGCGGCGTGCGCACGACCGCGATCGGCTGCGAGGAATCGAGCGACAGCTCGGCCAGGACCGCCGGGTCGGGCTCGAAGTCGGCCAGGTAGTACTCCTCCTTCAGGCCCGGATAGGCCGCGATCTTGCCGCGCGCTCCGTACCGGTACAGGCGCTCGGCGGGGATCAGGTCCGGGACGACGACCGCCTGGGCCAGACGGCAGTTGACGGTGTGCTGGACGGTCGCCCACTCGTAGTCAAACGTCGTCGCGCACGGGATCCGCAGCAGCGCGGCGGCGACGGTGATGTCGTTGGAGCCGTGGCCGAGGGCCAAATCGAAGCGATGGCCCCGCGAGTGCGCGCGGGCCCACCCCGTCAGCGCCAGCGAGCGATCGGCCAACCCCCGGGCCTTGTCGGCCAGGCCCGCGCCGCGATGGCGTCCGATCGCCGTGTGCTCGATCCCGAAGCGGTCACACAGGGCGAGCGTCTGGGCGAAGTCCCGAGCGGTGACCGCCACCTCGTGGCCGTCGGCGCGCAGGCACTCGATCACCGGGCGCATGACGAGCACGTGCGGGGAGTTGGTGAGATCGATCCAGACCCGCATACGAGTGAACGCCGAGCGCCCGCCGGTGGCGCCGCCGGTCAGGCGGCGTCGGCGAGCGCGGCCACGACCTCCCGGGCCTGATCGGCGCCGAGCACGGGGCTGATCGGCAGCGCGATGTTCTGCGCCCCCAGTTGATCGGTGACCGCCAGCGACAGCGACCCGTCCAGGTAGGGGGCCATCGAGGGCTGGCGGTGCAGCGGGGTGCGGTAGTAGCCGCGGGCCTGCACGCCGGCGGCGTGCAGCGCGGCGAGCAGATCGTCGGCGCGCGGGTGGGTGACGACGTACAGGTGCCAGGCGGGCAGCGTGCCCTCGGGGGGCTCGCAGACGGTGACCTGATCGGCGATCCCGGCCTCCAGGTAGGCGCTCACCGCGGCGCGGCGCCCGTCGCTCCAGGCGTCGAGGTGGCGCAGCAGGATCCGCAGGATCGAGGCCTGGATCTCGTCCAGGCGCGAGTTGTAGCCGACGTGCTCGAAGGTCTCCTTGTCGCGTGAGCCGTGGAAGCGCAGTGAACGGGCCAGGGCGGCGATCTCGTCGTCGTCGGTGGCGATCGCGCCGCCGTCGCCGAAGCAGGGCAGGTTCTTGGACGGATAGAACGAGAACGTCGCCGCGTCGCCCAGGGCGCCGGCCATCCGGTCGCCCATGCGCGCGCCCGCGGCCTGGGCGGCGTCCTCGAGCACCGGCAGCCCGAGCTCGGAGCGCAGCTGCGCGCACGGGGCGGGGACGCCGAACAGGTCGACGGCGACGATCGCAGTCGTCGCCGGGGTGAGCGCGGCGCGGACGGTCTCCACGGTGACGTTGCGGGTGGCCAGGTCGACCTCGCAGAACACCGGCCGGGCGCCGACGTCGGCGATCGCCTCCGCGGTCGCGTAGAACGTGAACGCGGGCACGACGACGTCGTCGCCGGGTGACACGCCCATCGCGCGCAGCGCGATCGCCAGCGCGTCGGTGCCGTTGGCGACGCCGATCACGTGCGCGACGCCCAGGTAGGCGGCGAACTCGGCCTCGAAGGCGGCCACCTCGGGCCCGAGCACGTAGCGGCCGCCGGTCACCACCTCCTCGAGCTTGGACAGGATCTCCGGGCGCAGTGGCGCCAGCGGCGTCTCGGTGTCAAACAGGGGCACGGCCATCGCGCATGGACCCTAGCGACGCGCGCGGGCGGGGCGATCGGACCCGCGCGCGCGTCTCATGGAGCGCTCAGGTACGGCCGCTACGCTTGGCGCCGATGTTCCTGGCGCTCGCCTCGGTGAGCGGCGTTCTCGTGACCGTCGCCACCCACGTCATCCGCAGCCTCGGTTACGCCGGGGTGGGGCTGCTGGTCGGGGTCAGCGGCGTGATCGCGCTGCCCGGCACCGAGCTGCCGATGCTGTTCGGGGGCTTCAACGTCTATGACCACCATCTCACGCTGGTCGGCATCATCGTCGCCGGCGTGCTCGGCGACGTGCTCGGCGCCAGCGCCGCCTACGCGATCGGCCGCTTCGCCAGCCAGGAGCTGATCGAGCGCCACGGCGCCAAGCTGCACGCCAAGCCCGACGACCTGGAGCGCGCCCACCGCTGGTTTGATCGCTACGGCACCTGGGTGATCGTGGTCTCGCGCTGGCTGCCGGTGATCCGCGCCGCCTTCCCCTACGCGGCCGGCGTCTCGCGGATGCCCTACGCGCGCTTCGTCGTCATGGCCACGCTCGGCTCGATCGTGTGGATCGGCGGCCTCGGCGTGCTCGGTGACGCCGTCGGCAGCCAGTGGCAGAGCTGGCGCCACCATCTCTCCTACGTCGATTACGCCGGGGTCGTCGTGATCGTGGTCGCCGTCGTGTGGGCCCTGGTGCGCTGGCGGCGCCACGTGCGAGCCGAGAACGAGGCGGCCGCGCACGCGGCCACCCGCTCCCCGGTCGATGTCGTCCGCGACTGAGGCGCTGACCGTCGGGCGGGCGCTCGTGCTCGGGGCGCTGCACGGCCCCGCCGAGCTGATGCCGATCTCCTCCTCGGCGCACGTGACGCTCGTGCCCTACCTGCTCGGCTGGGACTACGCCGAGGCCGACCCGGACCTGCGCAAGGCGTTCGAGGTCGCGCTGCACGCCGGGACCGCGGTCGCGCTCGTGATCGGGCTGCGCGACGAGGTCGCCGAGGAGCTGCGCGACCTCTCGGTCGCCCATGCCGCGCGCGTGATCGTCGCCTCGCTGCCGGCGGCGCTGGTCGGCTTCACCCTGGAGCAGCCGATCGAGCGGCGGCTGGGGACGCCCGCGACGATCCCGGTCGGGATGATCCTCGGCGCGGTGGCGCTGGGCTGGGCTGACCGCTCGGCCCGGGTCCGCGCCGCCGACGAGGTGACCCTGCGTGACTCGCTGTGGCTCGGCATCGCCCAGGCGTGCGCGCTGATGCCCGGTGTCTCTCGCAACGGGGCGACGCTCACCGCCGCCCGACGCCTGCGCTTCGCGCGCGTGGACGCCAACAAGCTGTCGCGCCACATCGCGCTGCCGGTCATCGGCGGCGCCACCGGGCTCAAGACGCTGCGCCTGGCCCGCCGGGGACTGCCCGAGGGCATGGTCGGGCCCTTCGCCGCCGGCGCCGGCGCCTCGTTCGCATCGACCCTGCTCTCGACGCGGATCCTGCGCGCCGTCGAGCGCGACGCGTCCCTGTCTCCGTATGTCGTCTACCGGCTGGCGATGGCGCTGATCGTCCTCACCCGGGCGGCCCGGTCCGCGTGATGGGGGACAATCCGCACGTGACCGACGCCTACGCCGCCGCCGGAGTCGACACCCACCAGGCCGACGCGGGCGTGTCGGCGATCGTCTCGATCCTGCGCACGATCGAGACCGGTCGTCCGTCGCTCACCGTGCCGCTGCCCGGCCACTACGCCTCGGTGATGCGGATCGCGCCCAACCTCGGGATCGCGCTGGCCACCGACAGCGTCGGCTCCAAGGTGATCGTCGCCCAGGAGACCCAGCGCTTTGACACGATCGGGATCGACTGCGTCGCGATGAACGTCAACGACCTCGTCTGCGTCGGCGCCGAGCCGCTGGCGCTGCTCGACTACCTGGCCGTCGAGTCCGCCGACCCGGAGCTGCTCGCCGAGCTGGCCCGGGGCCTGGCGGTCGGCGCCACCCAGGCGGGGGTCGAGATTCCCGGCGGCGAGGTCTGCCAGATCCCCGAGGTCCTGCGTGGCCACCCCTCCCCCTACGGCTTCGATCTCGTCGGCTCGGCGTTCGGCACGGTCGCCCTGGACCGGATCGTCGACGGCTCGGCGATCGCCCCGGGCGACGCCGTCATCGGCCTGCCGGCCTCCGGCGTGCACTCCAACGGGCTGACGCTCGCGCGGCGGGCGCTGCTCACCGACGGAGGACTGACGCTTGACGCACGGCCATCCGAGCTCGGCGGCGATTCGGTTGCCGACGCGCTGCTGGAGCCGACGGTCATCTACGTGCGCGCGATCCTTGACCTGTTGCGCTCCGACGTGCCCGTCCACGGGCTGGCTCACCTCACCGGCGGCGGGCTGACCAACCTGCTGCGGCTGTCGGATCCCGCCCGCCCCGTCGGCTTTGAGATCGTCCGGCCGCTGCCGATCCCGCCGGTGTTCGAGCTGATCGCCCGGCTCGGCGGAGTGAGCGACGCCGAGATGTGGCAGGTGTTCAACATGGGCTGCGGCTTCTGCGTGATCGTCGCCGAGGACCGCGCCTATGACGCTGCCGCCCTGCTGGAGTTCCGCCACCCCGGGACGACCGTGATCGGCACCGTCACCGACCGTGGCGGCGAGGTGACGGTTCCGAGCCTGGGCATCGGCGGCGACAGGGACGGACTGCGAGCGGCCTAGGGCGTGACGGCGGGGTGAGACGCGCGTGAGCATGCTGCTGGGCACGACGCTGAGCGGCCGCTACCGCCTGGAGTCCCGCATCGCGGCGGGCGGGATGTCGACGGTGTACAAGGCGATCGACGAGACGCTCGAGCGGCCGGTCGCGGTCAAGCTGATGAACCGCGAGGTCGCCTCGGACTCCGATCAGCTGGAGCGCTTCCGCCGCGAGGCCCGCGCCGTCGCGCAGCTCTCGCATCCGCACATCGTCGGGGTGATCGACGCCGGCGAGGATGACGGCCGCCCCTACATCGTGTTCGAGTACGTCGAGGGAGAGACGCTCAAGGAGCGCATCCGCCGCCAGGGCCGGCTGCCGGTCGACGAGGCGGTCGCCTACGCGATCGAGATCGCCCGCGCCCTCGGCGCCGCCCATGCCCGCCACATCGTCCACCGTGACGTCAAGCCCCAGAACGTCCTGATCGATGGCGAGGGGTCGGCCAAGGTCACCGACTTCGGCATCGCCCGGACCCTGGAGGAGGACGGGCTGACCGCCGACGGCCGGGTCCTGGGCACCACCGACTACGTCTCCCCCGAGCAGGCGCTGGGCCAGCACGTCACCGGCCAGTCCGACCTCTACTCGCTGGGCATCGTGCTCTACGAGATGCTCACCGGCGAGGTGCCGTTCCGCGGCGAGAGCCAGGTGGCGGTGGCGATGAAGCACGTCCGGGAGGAGATCCCCGACGTCGCGCTCGCGCGCCCGGAGATCTCCGCGGCGCTGGCCTCGGTGATCGACACCGCGACCGCGAAGCGCCCGGCCGATCGCTACGCCGACGACCGCGAGCTGATCGCCGACCTGGAGGACGTGCTCAGCCTGGAGACGGCTCGCGCCGGGAGCGCCGGCGGCGAGGCGACGACCGTGCTGAAAACCCTGCCCTCCAGCGCCCAGCGACGGGTGCCGCTGCGGCTGCGCCATCCGCTCGTCGCGCTCGCCGGCGCCGCCGCGGTGGCGGTCGTGGCGGCGGTCGTGATCCTGTTCCTGGTCAACCACACCCATCACGGCACCGGAGCGCTGCCGCAGCCGGCGCCCGCGCAGACCCCCCACCACGTCGCCCTGTGCGCCAACTGCGCCCATGACTACAACCCCGACGCGATCTCCGGTCCCAAGAACCAGCACCCCAACGAGGTCGGCCTGGCGATCGACGGCGACCGCAACACCGCGTGGACGACCGAGACCTATTACGACGGCCTGGACAAGCCCGGCGTCGGCCTGTACGTCGACGCCAAGCCCGGAGTGGCGGCCGGCTCGATGGTGATCGACACCGACACCCCCGGCTACACGGTCTCGATCTACGCCTCGAAGGTCACCCCCGACGCCGACGCGTTCCTCACCGGCGCGCGCGGGTGGACCAAGCTCGCCGCCGCGGCCGACATCCACAGCACGCAGACGATCCGCCTGGCCACCCACGGCGTGCGCTACCGCTACTACCTGGTCTGGATCACCGCCCTGGGCACCCACAATCAGGTCGCGATCAACGAGGTCGCGCTCTACACCTGAAACGGCGCCGTCGGCCTACCAGGTCCGATCGAGCATCGGGCTGACCGCCGCGCCGGGGCGCGCCAGCAGCGCCGCGGCGTCGATCATCGCCGGGACGTGGGCGGGGAAGGCGAGCGCCTCGGGCAGCGCGTCGAGCGCGAACCAGCGGGCGTCGATCGCCTCCTCGGGCGCCGGCTGGGGCGTCGCCGCCGGATCGTCCAGCGCCACCAGGTAGCCGCTCACCGCCGTATGCACCGCCAGGCCGTCGGCGTCCGGTTCTCCGTAGGTGTCCATCCAGGTGCCCAGGTAGGCCGTGGCCCGGCCGCGCAGGCCGACCTCCTCGTGTAGCTCACGCTCGGCGGCCTGCATCGGGTGCTCGGCGGCCTCGCAGAATCCGCCGGGGATCGTCCAGGTCCGCGCGTCGGGATCGCGGGCGCGCAGGAGCAGCAGGACGCGCCCACCGTCCAGCGCGACCGCGCAGCCGCACGGTTTGGGGTTGCGGTAGTGCACCTCGCCGCACCGGGCGCAGATCGTCTCCGGGCAAGCCGTTCGGGCCGGGGACCCGCCGGCGCGCTGACGTCCCGCCGCCGGGAGCACCGCGGCGCAGCGCCAGCAGTAGCGGATCATCACGGCGTGGTGGGAGACGTCTGACTCGTCGTCGAGCTGCTCGTCGTCGGGGTGCTCGAGGTCGTCGGCGTCGTACTCGAGGCGGTCGTCGTCCCGTTCTGGGCGCCGATCGTGATCGTCACCGTCGAATCCTTCTTCTGCTGGGAGCCGCCCGCCGGGCTCTGCGCGACGACCGTGCCCACACGGGAGGGATTGGTGACGTTGCGCGGCACTTGGACCACCTTGAACCCCTGGGACCGCAGCGCGCTCACCGCCCCGGACGTCGGGTCACCGACGACCGGCGGCACCGTGGCGGTGGCCGGCGCCGAGGCGACGACGATCGTCACCGTCGACCCCTGAGTGGCCGAGCTGCCGCCCGAGGGGCTCTGACTGATCACGTTGCCCGCCGACACCGAGCTGGACACCCGGTTCTCGGGCTTGATCTGAAAGCCGGCGCTGCCGAGCGTCGCGCTGGCCGCCGCCGCCGTGTCCCCGACGACCGACGGCACCTGTTTGGAGGGAGCCCCGGAGGAGAGGAACAGCGTCACCGCGGTGTTGCGGGGAACCGAGCGGGACGCGCCGGGACTCGTGCTGGTCGCCTCCCCGGCGGGGAACTGCGAGGACGGCAGGGCGGTGGTGCGCGCGATCTGCAGGCCGGTCTTCTTGAGCTGGCGGATCGCCGTCGCCTTTGACTCGCCCTGGACGGAGGGAATGATGACGTTGCCCTGACCGCTGGACACGGTGAGCGTCACGGTGGAGCCCTTGTCGGCCTTCGCCCCCCCGGTCGGGTTCTCTCCGATCACCGTCTGGGAGGGCTTGGAGCTCTGCACCTGGATCGGCGCCGGGACCTGAAAGCCCTTGTTCTCCAGCACCGTCCGGGCGACGTTGAGCTGCAGTCCGGCGACCCCGGGCACGAGCTCCTCCTTGGGGCGGCTCAGGAAGTACGCGGCCGCCGCGGCGCCGGCGACGAGCATGAGCACGAGCAGTCCCCACAGCCACGGTCTCCAGCCCCGGCCGCCAGGCGGCCGGGCGTCGGGATCGCCCGAGGCGCCCGCGCCCGCCCCGCCGGCCCCGACGGCCGCCATCTGCTCCGACCCGTTCTGTGCCCCGAACGGCGTATCGGTCGCCGGCTGGGACGCGGGCCCGGGAAGCGCGCGCACCGGGTGGGCGGGATCGACGGGCATCCCCGCGGCCGCGCCGGCAGCCACGGCGGCCATCGAGGCGGTGTGCTGGCCGGCAGCGCCGGCGACGATCGCGCGGCGGCAGTGCTCGAGCACGGTGATCAGCTGGTCGGCATCGACCGGACGGTCGGCCGCGTTCTTGTTCAGGGTCCACAGCACCGTCTGCTCAAGCTCCGGGGGGATCGCCGGATTGAACGTCCGCGGCGGAACCGGAGCCTCGGCGACGTGCTTGAGCGCGATCGTGACCGCGGCCTCGCCGTCGAACGGCACCCGGCCGGTGAGCATCTCGTAGAGCACGACGCCGATCGAGTACAGATCGGAGGAGGCGGTCACCGAATGGCCCTGGGCCTGTTCGGGCGAGAGGTACTGGGCGGTGCCCATGATCGAGCCGGTCTCGGTCATGTCCGAGGCGCCGG
>CAZZYU010000069.1:0-18125 GCA_964658375.1 uncultured Acetobacteraceae bacterium
ACATGACTGCTCGTCATCAGCCATCGCGGGCGGTTTCGACGGCGCCCGCGCGTCTTCAACCAGCGGTAATGGCACGTAGCGCTAGTCACGATTCGCGGTGACTCAGGAGCCCCGATTCGGCCCTGTCTAGTTACGCCGCGGCAGAGTTCTGCTCGACGTAGATCCCGGGCCCGGTGGGCTCCGGAATCGGCTCGCCGTCGGCGGCCAGGCCTTCGAGGTGCATCGTGCCCGCGCATTTCGTGTCGTTGGTTGACATAAGCTCGATTATCGAGCATTGGACGCGGGGTCGCGGGACTCCTGGCAAAACCGGCAAGCGGTCTGCCTGCTGTCATGGCATCAACAGGCGCATATTGATGCGCTGGTTATCCGCATATATGATGCGGACATGAGGACAACCGTCGATCTCGATCCGGACGTCGATGCTCGCTTGCGAGCGATGGCGCGCGAGCGTGGGGTGCCGCTGCGCACTGTCATCAACGATGCATTGCGTGCCGGTACCCAGCCCCGTGCGGGCGCCGCGGCGCCGTACACGCTTCCGTCGCGCCGCCTCGGGCTCCGCCCTGGCATCGATCTGGACAGGGCGCTGCGGCTCGCCGGCGAGCTCGAAGACGACGAGATCGTGCGCAAGCTTGACCTGCGCAAGTGAAGCTGCTCGACGTCAACCTTTTGATCTACGCCGTCGACGAGGACTCTCCCCGCTTTGATCGAGCCCATCCATGGGTCGAAGGCGTTCTCGGCGGCCGGGAAACCGTGGCGTTGCCTTGGACTGTCTTGCTGGCGTTTCTCCGCCTCACCACCAAAGCGCAGGTCATGACCTCGCCGCTCACGGCGGCTGACGCTCTTGACCTGATCGACGGCTGGGTGGCCCGCCCCAACATCGTCGTCGTCCACCCGACCGAGCGCCACGCGGCCGTACTCCGCGAGCTATTGGCGCCACTCGGAACGGCCGGCAACCTGGTGACGGATGCACACCTCGCGGCCCTTGCAATCGAACACGGTGCGGAACTCAACTCATGCGATGCCGACTTTTCGCGGTTCGCCGGTCTCCGCTGGACTGATCCGCTTCGCCCCGCCTAGGGGCTCTGGTGTAATCGCCGCGGTGGGTCTCGACGTCGAGGTCGCGCCTCGACGCTGCGGTCATCGTGCCGTCCAAACATCGCTTCCGCAGACCGAGACCGTTTCAACATCGACCAGATCTGGTGCGCCAAATCCCCAGCGGCGCGGACCCCTCAGCAAGATCTCCAGCGGCCTGAGCGAACCCGACCGTCCCCCCTCGTCGACGTCGATCCCGTCGAGTGCGTCGGCGATCAGCGGTGCGGGTCGTGCGCGACCAGGCTGGCGGACGCGAGCGCCGGCAGGTCGCCGAGAAACGCGGCCTGCACGTGCCAGCGCAGGTCCCGGCCCGCCCGCGGCGTGTCGACGAGCTGCTGCCCCTTCCCGATCACCTCAGAGATCAACGACGGGTGCGCGGTGCCACGCCGGTCCGGATCCACTCGCTCGTCGGGCATCTGCGCGGCTCACGCTCCTCTCGCGCCAAATCATCCCACCTCCCCCACCATGTGTCAAGAGCCACAAAGTCGGTGACTATGTCGCATGCAGGCCTCGGTCCACGGGGCGGCCACCGAGCTTCCGGCCGACCTGTTATCGCGCATCACTCGTCGAGCGGCCGACGCCATTCACTCGCCGAATCGTCGTGATGCTGGACCTTTACGTCTGGGTATAGTCGTAAAGGATGAGCCGGGTCTCGAGCAAGAACCAGGTGACGATCCCGATCCGCGTGCTCCAGGAGGCTGGCCTGGGCCCAGGGGATGACGTCGTGATCCATGCTCAGGGGAACGGTCAGATCGCAATCGAGCGCGCTGAGGATCTCGTCCGGCGCTACGCCGGGAGCCTTCCCGGCGGCACCTTCCCGACGGGTTACCTGGACGGACTCCGGGACGAGTGGCGCGAGTAGCGCTCGACGCCGACGTCATCATCGCGTTCCTCGATCCTGACGACGCCCAGCACCCGGTCGCTGTCGAGCGGCTCGGTCGCCACCTCACCGCCGGCGACGAGTTGTTGATTGCGGCGACTGTGTACGCGGAGGTGATTGTGCGCCCGCTTCAGCGAGGCACCGTGGCCAAGGTCGATGAGTTCCTCGCGGCGGCCGGAGCGGAGGTGGTGAGCGTCGACCAGGCGCTGGCGCGCACGGCAGCCCAGATGCGCGCTCGTCATCGCCGGCTACGGCTCCCTGACGCCGTCGCTCTCGCCACCGCCCTGCACCGAGATGCTCCATTGCTCACGCTCGATCACGACCTCCAACAGATCGCGGCCGACGAGCGACGAACCGCGTGAGTGTCAAGCGCCACACAGTCACCGGTCTGGTGGCGACGACGTAAGCGACGGCCGCTGAGCTTGCGGCCGACCGGGTAGAGCCCGCTCACGTGACGTACGTCGGGGCGGTCTCAGCGTTGGCGATGGCCGGAATCCTCTGGTACGTCCAGGTCGTCCACTATCCCCTGTTCGCGCGGGTCGGCCCGGAGGCGTGGTCTGCCTATCACGCCGATCACGAGCGCCGCAGCGGCTGGCTGATCGCGCCCCTGATGATCGTCGAACTGGGCAGTGCGACGGCGATCGTGATCCTCGGCGGCCACGGAGCACTCGCGCTCGTCGGACTCGGACTCGCCCTCACGACGTGGGTCCTGACCTTCACGCTCGCGGTCCCGCTGCACCGGCGGCTGAACAACGCGCACGATTCCTCGACGATCACGCGCCTGATCGCGATCAACTGGCTGCGCACCGCGATCTGGACGGCCCACGGGCTCGTCGCCCTGGCGCTCGTCTCATGACGTCGGTCGTGGGCGCCGGCGCGACGAGCCGCCGCTACAGCTCGCGCACGGCCCGCGCGGGAACTCCGGCCGCGAGCGTGTTGGGCGCGATATCCGTGGTCACCACCGCGCCCGCGGCGACCACGCTGCCCGCGCCGATGGTGACGCCCGGGAGCACGAGCACGTCCGCGCCGATCCAGCAGCCGTCCTGGACCTCGATCGGCTCGGTGAAGAACTCCCCGGCCCGGCGGACGGCATCGCCGAGCCGGTGGCTGGTGGTCACGAGGTGAACGCGGGCCGCGATGTGCACATCGTCACCGATGACGATGCGGTCGGCGGCGTCGATCAGGCAGTTGCGGTTGATGTACGCGTCACGGCCCATCGTGAGCCCTGAGCCGAGCACCAGGGTGCCGGGCCAGATCTGCGCCCGGACCCCGAAGCGGTGGCCCCGGGTACCCAGCAGACGATGCCTCAGCGAGGTGGGCACGACCGGCCACGCGGCGACGTGGGCCAGCCAATCCCGGGCGCCGGGCCACGCCCAGTTGAGCCTCCGCGCAAGGTCCGCCATGCGGCTGTGACTGTAGGGGCCCCGCCGCTCGCCCGTCGCCGATCGCCGGTCACGACGCCGACGAACGCGGCGCAAGCGTGATCAGCGCCGCGCTGGCGGCCGGGATCGCGATCCGGTACGCGCCCGCGGTCGGCGCGACCACCGGGAGCGCCTTGGTCGGCAGCGCGCCGGTGTCGGTCGAGGCAAAGCTCTCCCCGCCCAGGGTGAGGTCATGGGTCGCGGCGGCGCTGGGCGCCTGCAGACGCTCGACGGTCGCCGGCGCCGATCCGTAGCCGGCCGGAGCGCGGACCGTCGCGTCGGTGGCGGCGCCGACGTTGATCAGCAGCACGCGCACGCGATGGTCGGGCGCGAGCGTCGCCCACGTGCGCAACTGCCGCTGATCGCCGCCGGCGACCGGCAGCAGCCGTGAACCGGTCGGCGCGGCCTGCGCGAACAGCACCGCGCCGTCATACAGCGGGTGGATCCTGGCGGTCCAGTGACCGTCTGACTCGGCCAGGTCAAACAGTCCATTGACGGAGTCCGGATAGGTGTGCAGGTTGACGCCGTCGACGCCCGCCCTGTCGGCCGCGAACAGCGCGTCGGCCGCCCAGAGCGCGGAGGCCATCGTATTGCTCACCCCCGCCCGGCCGTTGCAGCTGACGCTTCCCATCTCGTCGACCCGGAACTGTCCACCGTCCCGGCGCGCCTGGGCGATGAACGGTCCGGTGCCGGCCAGCAGATCGCGCGAGGAGCTCAGCGCCAGCAGGTGCGCCACCGACGGGTACTTCGGCGCGGAGGGATCGGTGACGCAGTTGATCAGCGGATATGCGTGGGCGTCGATCATGCGCACTCGGGAATGGCGCGTCATCAGGCGCGCGTAGTTCGAGATCCACGCCGCGGTGACGGTGTCGGGACCACCGATCGGCAGGTCGGGCATCACCCGGAGCGTCCGCCGCACCTCGTCGATGAACTGATCGGGACCGTAACCGCGCGGACGTGAGAAGACGGGTGTGCCGGTGTGGGCGTACCAGGCCAGCGGGTGCCCGTCGGCCTCGCGGTACCAGGGAGTGACGGTGTAGAGGTCCGGTTCGTTGCCGATGTTCAGCGCGGCGATGAACGAACGGCCGATCCGTCGCACGAGCTGATCGGCCTCGGTCTGGCTGATCCGGGTGCGGTTGGCCTCGAGGTTGATGCCGAGCAGGTACCGCGCGTCGAGCGCCTGCGCCAGCCGGCGCGCCGCCTGGGCCCAGGCGGGCGTGAGGTTGTAGGTGACCCCGCGCGGCCGGGCCATGTGCGCCACCGGCCACCAGGCGCGGTCGGTGCTCTGTCCGCCGATGCGCAGCACCGGATCACCGGCGGGGTCGAGGTTGTCGATCAGGCGGACGAGCACCGGGTCCACCGGCTCGCCGGATGGTCCCACCCAGCGCGGGATCGTGTTGTACTCAAGCGCGAGTCCGAGGAATCCCGCCGGCAGCGGTCGCGTGACCGGTGTCAGGCCGACGGTGGCGATCCGGCCCGACGCGGTGCCGGCGGTGGCTGCAGCGGTGACGAGCCGCGGGCTCGGCCCCGTCAACCGGTGCGGATCCGAGGAAGAGCCCGACGCCACCAGGGCCGCCACCCCCACCCCCGCCGCGGCCAGGATGCCGGCGAGAGCGACCAGTCGCCGCACCCTGGATCCGGAGGCCTACAGCAGCGTGGTGGAGCTCACCTGCGCGGCCGCCGCCACCGCGCGCTCCACAGCGTTGACGTCACGGACCGCCCCGGTGTCGGCCGAGGTCGCCATCGCCGCGTAGGCGCGCAGCGCGGGCGACACGACACGGTCACGCGCCGCGGGCACGTACCCACCCTCGGACTCCAGCGCCTCCCGGCGCTCGGCGAGCTCGGCGTCGGAGACCTCGAGCGTGAGCCGGCGGGCCGGGATGTCGATCGAGATCGTGTCGCCGTTCTGGACCAGCGCGATCGCTCCGCCCGACGCGGCCTCGGGCGAGACGTGGCCGATCGACAGGCCCGAGGTCCCGCCGGAGAAGCGTCCGTCGGTGATCAGTGCGCACGCCGCGCCCAGTCCCTTGGCCTTCAGGTAGGAGGTCGGGTAGAGCATCTCCTGCATGCCGGGCCCGCCGCGCGGACCCTCATAGCGGATCACGACGACGTCGCCCTCGCGCACGCCCCCGCCGAGGATCATCTCGACCGCCGCCTCCTGGGACTCGACGACGACGGCCGGGCCGCTGAAGCGCAGGATCGACTCGTCGACCCCGGCCGTCTTGACGACGCAGCCGCGAACGGCGATGTTGCCGTACAGGATCGCCAGCCCCCCATCGGCGGAGTGGGCGTGCTCGACGTCGTGGATGCAGCCCTCGGCGGCGTCGGTGTCCAGCGACTCCCAGCGCTCGGATTGGGAGAACGCCTCGGCCGAGCGGACGCAGCCCGGGGCCGCGTGAAACAGCTCCAGCGCCTGCGCCGACGCGTGGCCACTGCGGATGTCCCAGGCGTCCAGCCATTCGGCGGCGGTGCGCGAGTGGACGGTGTGGACGTCCTCGTGCAGCAGTCCCCCCCGCCGCAGCTCGCCCAGGATCGCCGGAATCCCCCCGGCACGGTGGACGTCCTCCATCAGGAAGCTGCCGTTGGGGGCGACCATGCACAGGCAGGGCACCCGGCGCGAGAGCTCGTCGATGTCCTTCATCGTGAAGTCGAGCTCGGCCTCCTGGGCGGCGGCGAGGATGTGCAGCACGGTGTTCGTCGATCCGCCCATCGCCTCGTCGAGCGTCATCGCGTTCTCAAACGCCTTGCGGCCGGCGACCGAGCGGGGCAGCACCGACGCGTCGTCCTCGTCGTAGTAGCGGTGGGTGATCTCCACCACGGTCGCGCCCGCGGCCTCGAACAGGCTGCGACGGGCGGTGTGGGTGGCCAGCGTCGAGCCGTTGCCCGGCAACGCGAGCCCCAGCGCCTCGGTCAGGCAGTTCATCGAATTGGCGGTGAACATCCCCGAGCAGGAGCCGCAGGTCGGGCATGCGGCCTCCTCGATCAGGGCGATGTCGGCGTCGGAGATCGCGTCAGAGGCGGCGTCGGCCATCGCGGTGATCAGGTTGATGCGCTTGCGCACCGTGCCGTCGACGAGCACCGCGGTCCCCCCCTCCATCGGGCCACCGGAGACGAACACGGTCGGGATGTTCAGCCGCAGCGCGGCGTTGAGCATCCCCGGGGTGATCTTGTCGCAGTTGGAGATGCACACCAGCGCGTCGGCGCAGTGCGCGTTGACCATGTACTCGACGCTGTCGGCGATCAGATCGCGGGAGGGCAGCGAGTACAGCATCCCCCCGTGGCCCATGGCGATCCCGTCGTCGACCGCGATCGTGTTGAACTCCCGCGGGATGCCGCCCGCGGCGGCGACCGCATCGGAGACGACGCGCCCGACCGGGGCCAGGTGGGTGTGGCCGGGCACGAACTGGGTGTAGGAGTTGGCGATCGCGACGATCGGCTTGCCGAAGTCCTCGCGCGCCACCCCGGCGGCGCGCAGCAGCGCGCGGGCCCCGGCCATGTTGCGGCCGTGGGTGACGGTGCGTGATCGGAGCGCGGGCATGGCAATCAGCCTACCCCGCGAACCTACGTCGGCTCGCTGTGGCGCTCGGCGTCGACGCGGGCCCGCAGGGCGGCCTCGCGCGCCTCCTGCGCCTCGCGTTGCGCCTGGGTCGCCTCGGTGGTGGCGCCGTGGGCGCGTGACTGCGCCTCTTCCAGCGCCGCCGCCTTCTCACGGGCCTCGGCCTCGAGCTCCTCGGCGCGCTGACGTGCGGCCTCGGCCTCGGCGCGACGCTCCTCGGTGACGGTGGCGCTCTCCAGGCGGACCTTCTCCGAGAACCGCAGCCCGTAGGCCTTGCCGATCTCATCGAGCTCCACCGCGTTGGGCGGCTCCTCCTTGTCGGCGTCGGGCGAGGCGTCGATCTCGGCCTTGGCGTGGCTGACGCGCAGATAGTCGGGGCCGACCCCGGCACCGTCGATCGGGATCATCTTGGTGTGGCGGCCGAGCCTGCCGCTCTTGATCGACAGCAGGATCGGCGTACCCGAGCCGACGTCGAAGTAGATCTCCTGCAGCTTGCCCATCGACTCGCCGTCGGGATCCCGGACCTCCTTGCCCCGCCAGTCCTCGATGTGCTCGACCTCGATCGCCATTGACTGAAAGGTTACGCCGTCGCCGTGCCGGGTGGTCACTCCGAGGGTCGCAGCATCTCAAACACCCGCTCGACGACCGCGTAGTCGCCGGGGCCGCCCAGCCGGGCCACGGGCCTCAGCACGGCGGTGTCGACCGAGCCCGAGACGATCGCGCCCTCGTCGAGATGGACGCCGACCACCTGGCCGACGATCAGATGCTGGTCGGTTGGCTGCCCCTCCAGGTCGCGCAGCTCCAGCTGCTCGGTGACCCGGCACTCCATCGCGCAGCGGGCCGCGGCCACCCGCGGTGCGGCGACCAGCCGCGAGGGCGCCATCTCCAGGCCGGCACGCTCGAACTCGCTGTCGCCCCGCGCCAGCGGAGCCGAGGTCTCGTTCATCGCCTCGGCGAGCTCCTCGGTGACGAGGTTCCAGACGAACTCGCGCAGCTCGCCGGCGAACGTCGCGGAGTCCTTGCGGCCCTGACTGGCGAAGGCGAGCAACGGAGGACGTTCGCAGATCGCGTTGAAGAAGCTGTAGGGAGCGAGGTTGACCGCCCCGGCGGCGTCGACGGTGGAGATCCAACCGATCGGCCGCGGACCGACCAGCGCCTTGAACGGCTCGTGTGCGAGTTGGGCGCGGTCATGGCGACCTGGCTGAAAGAAGATCACAGACGCGAACCTAGTACCACCGACTCCGACGCCCACGCAACGTGTCCGCTCAGACCGGTATAGAACGCGTATATCCATGAGGAGGTTGCAACTGATGAAACGCATCATCGGCGCGCTGGCCAGCAGCGCCGCGATCGGTCTGGCGGTCACCGGCGTGGCCTCCGCAGCGGCCACCCCGGTCGTCACGACCGGCAACGCCACCAACATCACGACGACCACGGCCGTGCTCCACGGCCAGATCAACCCACGCGGGATCGCGACCGACTACTCCTTCAACTACGGCCCCACGGCCGCCTACGGGAGCGTCACCGTGGCGCGCAGCGCCGGCAGCGGCCGCCGCTCGCTCGCCGTGCAGGAGGCGGTCACCGGTCTGCTGCCGGGCACCGTCTATCACTACCAGATCGAGGGGGTCAGCCCCTCGGGCCAGGTCACCGGCGCCGACGGCACGTTCACAACCGCCGGCGTGCCCCCCTCCACCGTGGCCACCGGCCCGGCGGTGGGCGTGGGCAAGACGGTTGCCACCCCGACCGGCACGATCGACCCCAACGGCTCGCAGACGACGTGGGTGATCGAGTACGGCCTGACCACCAGCTACGGGCTGCAGACCTCCACGCAGGCGCCGATCGCTCCCGGCTTTGCGGCGGTGCCGGTCTCGGCGGCGCTCTCCGGGTTGGCGCCCGCGACGCTGTTTCACTACCGGATCGTCGCCTACCACGGGACCACCGAGACCGATGGCGCCGACGGGACGTTCTTCACCGAGCCCGACCGTGCCCCGTCGCCGAAGCTGACGACCAAGACGAGCCCGGGCGCCGACAAGCGCGCGCCGTACACGTTCACCACCAGCGGCTCGCTGCGGGGCGGGACCTACATCCCGATCGCGCAACGCTGCACCGGAACGGTCGGGATCCGCTACTTCAACGGGTCTCACCAGCTGGCCTACGTCGTCGCCGACGTCAGCTCGGACTGCACGTTCTCTGACCAGGCCTCGTTCCGCAAGACCGACGGCAAGGGCGCGGTCCCGATCCGGGTCAGCGTGTACTACCGGGGCAACGGCTACCTGGCCGCCCAGCGCGTCACCGACCACGTGCACGCCGGCAGGTAATCGGATCATCGCGGGCGCGGAGGGGCGACCCGTTCCTCCGCGCCGCCCGGTGAGCCCCGGCGCGTCGGCGGCCGCCGTGCCGGGGCCAGCTCGCGGCCGGTTGCGCGGCGTGATCGCGCTGCTGATCCTCGCCCTGGGGGCGTGGTCGTTCTTCCCGGTCGTGCTGCTGGTCCACCACGCCGCCGAGACCCACGCGCAGTTCACCGGCGCCGACGGCCTGATCGGCGCCGACGGGGTGCTCGGCGCCGATCAGCTGCAGTACCTGGCGTGGGCGCGCGACGTCGCCGACCATGGGCTGGCCTCCAACCTGTTCGCGCTGTCGGGCTCGGGCCATGTCTACCTGGAGCCGGTGTTCGGGATCATCGGTGGTCTGCGGCGGCTCGGGGCGTCGCTCGTGCTCGCCTACCTCGCGTTCAAGGCGGTGGCGGTGATCGCCCTCGTCGCCGGGGTCACCGCGTGGGCCCGGCGCCTGCTCGGAGCCCGACCCGGCGCCGTGCTCGCCGCGGTCACCCTCGCGCTGTTCATCGTCACCCCCGCCACCGCGCTGGTCAACTGGCTGCAGCCGGGGTCGGCGCGATTTCGCTTCGCCGTCTACCTCGCCGGCGACGAGCTGGCGCCGGCGACCAAGCTGTGGGGCTACCTGCCGGCCGCGCTGGCGCTGGCGCTGATGCCGGTCGCGGTGCTCGCGCTCGAGCGCGCCCTGCAGCGCGGCGCGGGCCTGACGAGGGGGCCGCTCGTCGTCGCCGCCGGCGCTGGACTGCTCACCTCCTGGCTGCATCCGTGGCAGGGGATCACGCTCGCGATCATCCTCGTCGCGCTCGCGTTGGCGCGGCGCGCGCGGTCAGAGTGGCCGGTGCTCGCCGCCGTGCTCGTCGCCGTCCTGGCTCCTCTGGCCTACTACGCGGTGCTGGCCCATGCCGATCCGGCATGGCGCATGGCCTCCCATCACGAGGACGTCGCCCGGCTGCCGGCCACGGTGCTGATCGCCTGCCTGGGACCGCTGGTGGTGATCGGCGCGCTGGGCGTGCGGCGGCCGGGGGGCGAGGTCGCCGAGCAGGCGCTGCTGCTGTGGGTTCCCGCCGCGCTGATCACCTACGTCGTCAACGACGCGTTCGCGACCCATGCGCTGCAGGGAATCTCGATCCCGTTCGCGGTGCTCGCCGTCCGCGGCGCGGCGCGGCTGCGCCTGCCCGCGGTCGCGGGCATCGCCTGCGTGGGACTGCTCACGGTGCCGGGGCTCAGCTACGACGCCCGGAAGTTCGTCCGCACGAGCCACAGCTCGCTCGTTCAGTACGCGCTGCCCGACCCCGACGCCGCCGCGCTTGACTGGGTGGCGCGTCATGCACCGCCCGGCGGCGTGCTCGCCCCCACCCCATTTGCCGCGGTGATCCCGTCTCAGACCGGCCGCGCGGTGTGGGTCGGGCACGGGGAGTGGAGTCCGGACTACGCACAGCGGGCGAGCGCCGTCAACCGCCTGTTCGCCGGTCGCCTGGCGCCCCGCGAGATCGCCGCCTTCGTCCGCGGCACCGGGGCGAGGATCCTCGTCGCCGACTGCGGACATCCCGCCGACCTGGCGTCGGAGCTGGGCCGCCGGCTGCTCTCGGTGCACCGCTTCGGCTGTGCCCGGGTCTACGTGCTCAGACCCGCCTGAACGGCCTGCGCCGCGACCTGCGCGATGATCTGAGACAGCTGGCTGCCCTGCCACGCGACCGGGGAGCGGCCGGGCTGGTCGCCGATCAGCCGGGCGCCGGGAATCGCCGCCGCGTAGGCCTCGCCGACGGCGCGAGGATGTTCGGGATCGGCCTCGTCGTCGGAGGCGACCACCGTCGCGGGGATCGTCAGGGCGCCCAGCTGCGTCGGCGCCGAGAACGGGTGCGAGCGCGGCACGGCATGCAGCGCGTCGGCGACCGCGTCCAGATGCTCGTGCTGACCGAGGCGCTGGGTGATGACCTTGACCACGGTCGCGCGCCAGCGCTCGGGGACCGGCGGCGTCCCCTGGGCGGCGAGAAAGCCGTCGATCCCGCCGTCGCGCAACCCCCGCGAGAGCGCGTCCCAGTGGGCCAGCCGCGCCGGGTCGTCGTTGTCGGCCGCGTCGGAGTAGGCCGGGGTGATGATGACCGCACCGGCGACCCGCTCGGGACGGTGCAGCGCGAGCCACAGCAGCGTGTGGGCGCCCATCGAGGCTCCGGCGAGCACCGCGCGCGCCACCCCGGCGCCGTCCAGGACGGCCTCGAGGTCGAGTCCGAGCTCCTCGTAGCCGTAGGCGTCGGGGTCGGGCGCGGGCGCGGAGCGTCCGTGGCCGCGGGCGTCGTAGGCGATCACCCGGTGCCCGGAGCGCTGCAGCGCCGTGGAGCCCATGACGACGTAGCGACGGGTGGCCGTGAGCCCGTGCAGGAGCACGACCGCCGGCCCCTGGCCGTCGTCGGAGACCGCGAGATCGGTCCCGTCGCGCTGGATCACGTAGTCGGTCATCGCGCCCTGTCTAGCGAATCGGCCCGGCTACCATCATCGTCCGTGGTCGACGTCTCCGAGAGCACCTTCCAGACCGCGGTCATCGATCGCTCGCAGACCGTGCCGGTGGTCGTCGATTTCTGGGCCGAGTGGTGCGGTCCCTGCCGCCAGCTCGGGCCGATGCTCGAGAAGGCGGTGGCCAAGCGCGACGGTCAGGTGGAGCTGGCCAAGCTCGATGTCGACTCCAACCCCAACCTCTCGCGGGTCTACGGGATCCAGTCGATCCCGGCGGTCAAGGCCTTCCAGGACGGCAAGGTGACCGCCGAGTTCATCGGTGCCCAGCCTCCGGCGGCCGTCGATCAGTTCCTGGATTCGCTGCTGCCCTCCCAGGCCGACGAGCTGGTGGCCCGCGGTGACGAGGAGTCGCTGCGCGCCGCGGTCGCGCTTGAGCCCTCGCGCGCCGACGCGGCGGTCCCGCTGGCCAAGATCCTCTATTCGCGCGGCGATCCCGACGGTGCGCTGGCGCTCGTGCGCGAGGTGCCGGGCTCGTTCGCGGCCGAGGGACTGGCGGCCCGGATCGAGCTGGAGCGCCGTGGCGAGGACGGCATCGATCTCTCCGAGGCGTTTACCGCGCTGGACGCCGGCGACCACGGTCGTGCGCTGGACCTGCTGATCGCGGAGATCGCCTCCACCGAGGACAAGGACGACATCCGTCGCGTCGTCGTCGGCATCCTCGACGAGCTCGGCGTCGACAGTGAGCTGGCCCGCGACTCTCGCCGCCGGCTCTCCGCCGCGCTGTACTGACACCCCCCGAACGGGCTCAGAGCGTCAGCGCCAGCTGCGCCGGGGCGTCGCGGTCAGGCCCCTCCCCCTGCTCCAGCCCGGCGATCCGGACCCCGAGCAGGCGCACCGGGCGCGGCGCGGCGAAGCGTCGCAGCAGGTCCACGGCCACCGGGCCGACGCGCTCGGGGGTTCCCACCGGCTCGGTCAGCGTGCGCGCCCGGGTGTGGGTGGAGAAGTCGTCGAGGCGGATCTTGATCCCGACCGTCCGCCCGCGCCGCCGCTTGGCGCCCAGACCCGTGCACAGCTCGCCGACCAGGCGGCCGAGCACCGTCTCCAGCTCGACGGGGTCGACGATGTCTCGGTCAAAGGTCGTCTCCCGCGATTCGGAGACGACCTTGCGCTCCTGGGTGACCGGGCTGTCGTCCTCAAACCGTGCTCGTGCCTGCAGCGCCGCCGACAGCCGCGGCCCGAACCGCCGGGCCAGCGCGTCGGGATCGGCGGCGGCGAGCGCCCCCAGCGTCGCCACCCCGGCCGCGAGCAGCCGCTCGGCGGTCTTGGGGCCGATCCCCGGGATCAGGCCACACGGGGCGTCGGCAAACCGGGCCATCGCCTGCTCGCGCGAGAGGACGACGAACCCCCGCGGCTTCTCGGCGTCGGAGGCGACCTTGGCCACGAGCTTGTTGGGCCCGATGCCGATCGAGCCGATCAGCCCCGTGCGCCGCTTGACCGCCGCCACCAGGCCGCGCATCTGCGCGTGGGGCGCCGGCATCCCGGAGAGGTCGAGGTAGGCCTCGTCGAGGCCGATCAGCTCGATCGCCGGGGCGCTGGCGCGCACGAGCTCCATGACCTCGCGCGAGGCGGCGCGGTAGTAGGGGAAGTCCGGCGCCAGATAGACCCCGTCGGGGCACAACCGCCGCGCCCGGGCGGCCGGCATCGCCGAGCCCACCCCGAAGCGCCGGGCCTCGTAGGAGGCGGTCGTGACCACCGCCCGCGGGCCGCTGCCGGCGACGATCACCGGGCGTCCGCGCAGCTCGGGACGACGGCGCAGCTCGACGGACACGTAGAAGGCGTCCATGTCGAGATGCGCGATCGTCCGAGAACCAGCCACGACGGTCACACGATAGGTCGGCGCCCCGACGGTGGGGCGGCGGGGGCGAGCGTTACTGCACGCTGGCCCACACCGTGCCCACCCCGTCGAAGCCCAGCGCGGCGGCGGTGTTCTGGTTGAGGTCGTAGTCACGACCTCCGACGTAGGGCCCGCGGTCATCGACGGTGGCGGTGACGGTGCGCCCACCCCGGCGCAGCTGGACCTTGGTGCCGCACGGCAGCGTGCGGTTGGCGACCCCCAGCCCGGCGTGGTAACCGCAGGCGGTCGTCCCGGCGTCCTCGTACCAGGACGCGAGGGTCGGCTCAAACAGCGTCATCTCCCCCGCGCCGCCGGTCGAGCGGGCATTCTGGCGGTCGCCGGCGAACACGACCCGGAGCTGGCGGCCGGTGCCGGGAGTGGCCGGGACGTGGACGGCGAAGCCGCCGCGTCCCCCGGTCCGGGCATGACCGAGCGTCTTCCAACCGTGAGTCGTGCGGCCCTGCAGCGCGACGGTCCGGTTGGCTCGCGCGGGCAGCAGCTGACCGGCGACCGCGAGCTGCTGTCCCTGGAGGACCGCGTGCTCACGCGCGGACACGCGCACCTGCGCCGCGACGGCGATCTCGGCCACGCGGGAGACCGCGTCGGCCTGACCGGTCGCGGTGCCGGCCGCCGCCGCCCCGGAGGTGCGCGCCGCGACCGCCACGGGATCGGCGTGATCCGCGACCGCGCGCAGCACGCCGGAGTGGCGCAGGCGCGCGCGGAAGGCAAACCGTCCCCCGCGCCCGACCCGGGTGCTGGCCAGCCGTCGCCACGCCGAGTGCGCGGTGCGGGCCGACTGCAGCTGCACCGTCTCGCCGGCCTGCTCGCGTGAGACGCGGCCGGTGACGTCGACGGGCTGGCCGAAGGTCACGTGATGGGCGCCGACGTGCAGCGGCAGCGACGCCTGGGCCCGATGGGGATCGGGGCTGGTGGAATGCGACAGCGCGAACGCCGAGGCCGGCAGCGCGAGCATGGTGGTGGCAATCGATAACTGGGCCGTACGCATCCCGCGCGGCCTGAATCCGGACCTCACGATGAGGACCTCCTTCTTGGTCGACCGGGCGCCTACGTGGTTAGCTGTCGGGCTCGCGATCACCCTGCGCACGCCGTCAGGCGTGCCAGAGGTCTTTCGCTACGGTCGCAGCTGGTGTGCCCCAGGCGTCCGATTCGCCCCGGCCGGTGACAGACATCCGCATCTGTCCCGGCAATGGGTCCCCCGCTCGCCTCCGCACCGGGCAGAGGCGACTCGGCAGGTCGAATTTGTCAGCGCTGCGAGGCTGGCAGTGACAATCGAGAGCTTGCGTGACGGTGGTCACACCGTCGCACGACGGGCGCGGGTGCGAGAATGCGCAGACGATGGCCAACGCCGATCGCCTGACGGGTCTCGACAGCTCGTTTCTGCACCTCGAACGGGGCGTTTCGCACATGCACGTCGCCGGGGCGATGGTCTTCGACGGACCGGCGCTCAGCTACGACGAGCTGGTGGCCCAGATCGTCTCGCGGCTGCATCTGGTGCCGCGCTACCGCCAGCGCCTGGCGTTCGTGCCCCTGGGTCAGGGGCGCCCGGTCTGGGTCGACGACCCACACTTCAACGTCGCCTTTCACGTCCGCCACACCGGGTTGCCGGCGCCGGGTGGCGAGGACGAGCTGCGCCAGCTGTGCGGGCGCGTGTTCTCCCAACCGCTGGACCGCGCACGGCCGCTGTGGGAGCTGTGGCTGGTGGAGGGCCTGGCCGATGGCCGCTTCGCGCTGCTGTCCAAGACCCACCATGCGCTCGTCGATGGGATCTCGGGCGTTGACATCTTCACGGTGCTGCTCGACGCCTCGCCCGAGCCGCTGCCGGCCGCGCCGGCGCCGGAATGGATCCCCCGCCCCCTGCCCACCGACGCCCAGCTGCTCGCCGACGCGCTGCTGGAGCGCGCGACCGTGCCCGCGGAGATCGTGCGCGGCGTCCGCGCCACGCTGCGCGGCCCCCGCCACGTCGCCCGGCGGTTGGGCCGGGCCGCCGGCGGCGTCGGTGCCCTGGCTCGGCTCGGCCTGCAGACGGCGCCGCCCAGCCCGCTCAACGTGCGCATCGGCCCCCACCGGCGCTTCACCTGGGTGACCGCCGACCTCCAGGACTTCAAGACGGTCAAGAACGCGCTCGGCGGGACCGTCAACGACGTCGTGCTCGCGGTCGTCGCCGGCGCCCTGGGACGGTACCTGGAACGCCACGGCGAGCCGACCGAGGATCTCGTGCTGCGGGCGATGGTGCCGGTCTCGATCCGGGCCGACGTCGAACGCGGCGCGCTGGGCAACAAGGTCGCCGCAATGTGGTCGCCGCTGCCGATCGGGATGGAGGACCCGGTGGAGCGGCTGCTGACGATCAGCCGTCAGATGGACGGGATCAAGGAGTCCGGGCAGGCGGTCGGCGCCCAGGTGCTCACCGAGCTCACCGGCTTCGCCCCGCCGACGATCGTCGCCCAGGCGGCGCGGCTGCAGGCCCGTCAACGGATGTTCAACCTCGTCGTCACCAACGTCCCGGGCCCCCAGTTCCCGCTCTACCTGCGTGGCCGACGGATGCGGGCGATGTTCCCGATGGTGCCGCTGGCCGAGAATCAGGCGCTCGGGATCGCGATCATGAGCTACGACGGTCACCTGCACTTCGGACTGAACGCCGACTATGACGGCCTCGCCGACGTCGAGCGGTTCGCGCAGGACCTACGGGCGGCGATCGAGGAACTGGTGTCCGCCGCGGGGGCGAGCCCGCGTGCCGCGCAGCGCCCGTCGCGCCGCCAGGCCGCGCGCGCCGGGCGCGCCGACTGACCCGCGCCGCGCTGCCGCCGCGCGCACCCGGAGAATGATCTGTCGATGAGTCGGTGGCTGGAGCGCGGAGCGATCGTCGTCGCCTCGCTGGCGATCGCGATCGGGGTGATCGCGCTGCTGTCCGGTGGGCTGGCGGGCGGTCGCGACGACCCCGGGGTCTCGATCGACAGCGGCTCCACCGGCGCCGGACCGGGCACCGCCTACCGCGATCAGGGCGACGCCCGTCTGGCCTCCGGCGCCCCGCACCCGGCCTATGACTCCGATCCGCCGACCAGCGGCCCCCACGTCCCGGCGGCGATCACCCGCAACAACGCGGTGATCTCCGACGATCAGCTGCTGCAGGCGCTCGCGCTCGGCGATGTCGTGTTCATGTACAGCGGCTCGGTCCCCCCCGGGGGACTGCAGGCGGTGGCCAACAGCGTGGCGCCGCAGTTCACCGCCGACCTGGCGGCCCACGGTCAGACGGTGATCCTGGCCCGCCGGGCCGGTCTGCGCCAGATCACGGCGCTGGCGTGGACGCACCTGCTGCGCTCAAACAGCGCGGCGCAGCTGCGCAGCTTCGCTCAGTACTGGCTCGGCCGGGGGGCCGGCACGCAGATCGGCTCGGTGCAGGGCAGCAACTGAACACGTGCAGCGCGGTCAGCGCACCGCGACGGTGACGCGCGTGAGCACGCACAGCCGCTCGGCGTCGTCACGCAGCTCGACCTCCCACACCCAGGTGGTGCGGCCGCGGTGGCGCCGGCGCGCGACCGCGTGGATCGTTCCCTCGGTGATCGGGCGCATGAAGCTGGTGAGGTTCGACAGACCCATCGCGGCTTTGCCCTCATCGGCAACCCCCAGGAACGTCCCGGTGGAGGCGATCGACTCGGCGATCGACGCGTAGACCCCACCGTGGACCAGCCCCGCAGGCTGCTTGAGCTCGTCGCGGACGGCGACCTCGGCGCGGACCTCGTCGTCGCTGATCGCGGTGATGACCAACCCGTACAGGCTGTCAAACCCGGTGGCGGCGCGGTGGGGCACGGGAAGCGTCATCTGACCGCGGCGACACGATAGTGAACCGAAAGCCCCGATGAGCGCGGCTTCGGTCGCGCAGCGGCCCGACCGCCCGCTTGTCTACCCTACGGCCTCGATGGCCAGCTTGGACTCACTGCCGGGCGACCAGCGTGCGGTGCTGCAACTCGTGCTCGGACGTGGCCGCAGCTATGACGAGATCGCGCGGCTGCTGTCGATCAACCCTGAGGCGGTCCGCGAGCGCGCGCTCGCGGCACTCGACATGCTCGGACCCCAGACTCGGGTCAGCGACGACGACCGTCAGATGATCTGCGACTACCTGCTCGGACAGCTGCCCGAATCCGAGATTCCGACCGTGCGCGATCGACTCGCCCACGCCGCCGCTGAGCGGGCCTGGGCCCGGGTGCTGTCATCCGAGCTGGCGCCCATGGCCTCCGGCCCGCTGCCCGAGATCCCGCTCGACACCGGACCACCACCGGCGCCCGCGGTGGCCGCGGCTGCGCCGACGACCGCGCCTCCCGCCGCTGCGGCGGCGGCCCCGACCGCCCCGCCGGTCCCAGACCCCGTCCCGCTCGTCACCGGCGCCGGCGACGGCGGCGAGGACAGCGCGCCTCGGCGCGGCCGGTTTCGCCGCGCGCCCAAGGCGCCCGCAGCGGCACAACCGCCCACGACCGCCACGCCA
>CAZZYU010000070.1:0-8514 GCA_964658375.1 uncultured Acetobacteraceae bacterium
AAGCCGCACCGGCGCTGCTTAACCGCAACGGCCACCGTTTTTCGCCGACCACCGAGCGAGCTCAGGCCGCGGCCACCCCGCTTCAGCGGTCCGGCCGCTCCGGGTAGACCTCGTCGATCGTGGTCAGCGCGCGGTAGGGGACGTCCGGGCCGGCGGCCGCGCGGATCGCCTCCGCGCCGCCGGCCAGCCGGTCGCAGACGGCGAGCACGCCGCAGACCGAGAAGCCCTCGTCGCGCACCGCCTCCAGGGCGCGGATCGTCGAGCCGCCGGTGGTGACGACGTCCTCCACGAGCAGACAGCGATCGTCGGCGTCCAGCAGCGGGCCCTCGATCCGCCGCGCCAGACCGTGGGCCTTGGTCTCCTTGCGTACGAAGAACGCCTTGACCTCGGCGCCGCCGGCCAGCGCCGCGCACGCGATCGGGTCCGCGCCCATCGTCATCCCGCCGACCGCGGTGGCCCCCCACTCCGCCGCCTGCGCCGCGACGAGCTCGCCGAGTGCCGCAAACCCCGGGCCCAGCAGGATCGCGCGCTTGGCGTCGACGAGGTACTGGGCGACGGCGCCGCTGGTGAGCGTCACCTCGCCGATGATCAGCGCGTGGGCGCGCAGCTGCGCGAGGAGCTCCTCACGGGCCGAGCCGGCCATCGGCTCCGCCATCCGCTACTGGTAGACGTCGACGACGTCGCCGAGGTTCAGCCAGTCAAAGACCGAGATCGCGTCGGAGATCGGCAGGCGCATGCAGCCGTGGCTGGCCGGATAGTCCGGCGCCGGGTCATAGCCGTGGATCGCGTAGCCGCGGATGAAGAAGTCCGAGTAGTACATGCCGTCGGGCAGGTAGCCGGGCGTGCGCAGATAGACGCGGTAACGGCCGAGGATCGTCGGCGTCGAGGGCTTGCCGGAGCTGATCGGATAGATCGCCTGGACCTTGGAGCCCTTGATCAGCGCCAGCAGCTGGTTGCCGAGATCGCCCTCCACGTGCGTGCCGTCGCCCGGATACCGGACCGTGAACGCGCCCTTGCCGTCAAGCAGCGCGGTGAGCGTCGGCCCGTCCAGGACCTGTGAGGTGCCGCGGCCCAGGAGCCGGTGGTAGGCGTCGATCGCCAGCTCGGTCTGCAGGCCCCAGCGTCCGGTCTGGGGGATGTAGAAGTGAAGCTTGGCCAGCCGTTGCTGAACGAGCGCCGAGAACAGGCTTGAGCTGGTCACCGGAGCCAGCGAGTTGACCCCGCGGCGGACCGTGAAGCCCAGCAGCTGCGGGGTGCGGCGGTGGCTGGCCTCCAGGTGGACGATCCCCTTGGCCGGCGCGGTCACCGTGGTGACGAAGCGTCCGATCCCGGGCGATTTTGTCGGCCTGATGCGCAGCGTGTGCTTGGCGAAACGCCGTCTGCCCAGGTAGGCCTGCACCGTCGCCGTCTGCCCCGGGACGTAGGGGCGCACGTAGCCGGTGACGCGCAGCGGGCGGCCGGGAACGTCGACGGCCTGATGGTGGACCTGAAACGCGTTGTCGAGGTACAGGTGCGCGGTCGCCTTGGCGGCCGGGGCGGTGGTGGATCCGGCGGCCAACGCGCTGCCGGCCAGGGGCCCCAGGCACCCGAACGCGGCGGTCACGGCGATGGCGGCCGCGGGGAGGTGGCGAGGCATGGTGCGCGGTAGTAAATCATCCGGCCGGCCGCGCGCTCACGCATGGGCCGCCCGCGCGCTCAGGCCAGCGCGGGCACGCGCGCCCCCAGCGGACCGACGATTACGGCAATCGCCAGCCACGATCCGACCACCAGCGCCGCCCCCGCGCCCACGCTCCAGTGCAGCTGGACGGCGAGGGCCAGCGAGTTATTGCCGCTGTGCAGCGCCATCCCCGGATACAGCGACCTGGTCCGCCAGCGCACCAGGCACAGCACGAACCCGAGGAAGCCGAGCGGGATCAGGTACTCGGAGTTGGCAGACCCCGTGTGAGCCAGGCCGAACAGGATCCCGACCACGACCGCTGCCAGCCACGGGCCGAGGTCGACCGCGCCGACCGGCACCCGGAGCTTGCGCAGCGTGCCGAACAGGAAGCCGCGGAAGAACGTCTCCTCGCACATCGGCGCCACCGCGCAGACGAACGCCGCGGTGCCCGCGACCGCCCAGTGGCTGCGGTGCAGGCCGAAGTTGCTGGGCAGGTTGTCCTGGCCGTGCAGCGCGAACACCGCCGAGTAGATGTCGGTGATCACGTAGTAGGCGATCGCGGCCAGCACGACCGCCGTGATCGCGGTGCGCCAGCGGACGCGGCGGAAGCCGAACGCCGCCAGGCCGCCGCCGCCCGCCAGCCGCGCGATGACGACGGCCGCCGCGATGAAGCCGAGGTCGAAGACGATCGAGCCGACGATCTCCATCGCCGGCGTCGGATTGCTGCTCGAGGCCCCGTTGGCCGCGCCGATCCCGTAGACGATCGTGGTGAGCAGCTCGGCGACGATGAAGCCGGCGACGATCGTCGCGGGAGCCGCCCACAGCTTCCAGGGCGCTCGGTCGTCGCGGTCGTCGGCGATCATCGCGGCCCCGAGATTAGGCCCCCGCCCACCCCGTCGGCCCAGACGAGCTCGTCCAGGTCACCGATCACACGCACCGCGACCGGGACGTCGGTGCGCGCGCCGCCGCGCTGCCGGTCGCCGCGGTCCACCAGCACTGCCGTGATCGCCGCCGCCCGGGCGCCGGCGACGTCCTCGGTCGGCGAGTCGCCGACGTGCACCGCGTCGTGCGCGGGCGCCCCGGCAAGCGCCAGCGCGTGGGCGAAGATCGCGGGGTCGGGCTTGCGCGCCCCGACCGCCGCCGAGGTGACCACGCCGTCGATCAGCGGGGCCAGGCCGACCTCCTCCAGCACCTCGATCAACGACACGTCCCAGTTGGAGACGACGACCACCCGCGCGCCCGCGCGGCGGGCCCGCAGCAGCGCGTCGCGCGCGTCGGGGAAGGGCTCAAAGCGCAGGGCGTCGAGCAGGACATCGGTCATCAGCCCGTCCTCGATCGCAGCGAGCCGCGGGTCGGCGGGCAGCGCCCCGCGCAGAACCGCGGCGCAGCGCGTACGCAGCGCGGCGACGCTCTCGGCGTCGCGCCCGGTCTGCATGTGCTCGCGGTAGTAGGCGATCTCGGCCCGCAGCGCGGTCGACGCCTGCGCCTCGGTGACCGTCACTTCGCAGCGCGTGGCGAGCTGCGCGACCAATCGCGGCGCCGGCGGGCGCAGGCGCACGAGCGTGCCCATGGCGTCGATGCACAGCGTGCGCCGCATGAGCTGCTGCGATCTCCCCAGCACGATCTGCATGAGCTCCTGCGATCTTCTCAAGCGAGGAGCAGGACCCGGAGCCGGCGGGCCGAAACAGGCCCAGAGCTAGAATCGGCTCCCGGCCGCCGAGCGTCTCATTCCCGGACGTCCGCCGGTGCACCGGCCGTCCCCCGCAGCCGGGAGTCCCCACCATGAGCCGACGCGATCGACAGCGCCGCCGGCGGCGCAACCGCGGTTCCCCGCTCGGGCGCGTGTTCGCGCTGGGCGGCGTGCTGGTGCTGTCCGTGGCCGTGCTCGGCGGACTGGCGATCGCCGGCTGGGTCGTCAACGTGGCGCACTCGGCGCCCAACCTCAGCTCGGTGCATCCGTCCACCCCCGGCACCCCGTCGGAGGTCTTCTCGGCCGACGGCACGCCGATGGGCTACATCTACTCGCCCGACGTCCACACGCCGGTCGCCGGCGACAAGCTGCCGACGATCCTCAAGGAGGCGACGGTCGCCGTGGAGGACCGGCGCTTCTATCAGCACGGCGCGCTGGACTACCAGGGCATCGTCCGGGCGGCGATCAAGGATGCGCTGAACGGTCATAACGCGTTGCAGGGCGCCTCGACGCTCACGATGCAGCTCGTCGACAACGTCTACCTGCCCAAGAAGTACAAGAGCCTGCGCGCGCAGCGCGACCTCAAGTACAAGATCGTCCAGGCCAAGCTGGCCGAGCAGCTGGAGGCCAAGCACTCCAAGAGCTGGATCCTGGACAGCTACCTCAACAACGTCCCCTACGGCACCGTGCACAACCAGACCGCCTACGGCGTCGGCGCGGCGTCGGAGATGTTCTTCGACAAGCCGGTCGGCGACCTCACGCTCGCTCAGGCGGCGCTGCTGGCCGGTCTGCCCCAGGCGCCCTCGGAGTACAACCCGTTCATCGATCGGCGCGCCGCGCGCCAGCGGCGCGCCCACGTGCTGCAGGCGATGGTGCGGGCCGGCGACATCACCCAGGCCCAGGCCACCGCGGCCGGCCGCCGGCCCCTGGGGGTCAAGCCCGACAGCGCCTACGAGCACCACGTCGACCCCTACGTGTTCGATTACATCGAGCAGCAGGTCGCCCAGGACCTCTGCCCCAAGACGCCCAAGCACTGCGCGACGCTCATCCACGGGGGCCTGAAGATCTATACGACGATCGACCTGCACAAGCAGGCGCTGGCCACCGAGGCGATCCAGGACCATGCGTCGCTGCTGGCGGAGGAGGGAGGGCCGGGCGTCGGTGCCGGGCTGGCCTCGGTCAACGACGCAAACGGTCATATCGAGGCGATCGCGACCTCGGGCAGCTACGCCACGACGAAGGTCAACTACGCGACCAGCGCCAACCGCCAGACCGGCTCGGCGTTCAAGGTGTTCGCGCTCATGCAGCTGATCCACCAGCACAACGGCGACCCCGACTCGACCTACTACACCTCCCGGCCGCTGGCGGCGGGCTGGCTGCCCGCGGACCCCACCTGGTCGGTGCACACCGACACCAACACCTACAACGGGACGATCAACATCACCGAGGCGACGGCGATCTCCGACAACACGGTGTTCGCCCAGCTGTCGGCCGACATGGGCAACACCGGGCCCGGTGACGGGCTCGATGCCACCGCCCACGCGATGGGGATCACCTCGACGTTGACCGGTAACGCGTCAGAGGTGCTGGGCGGCCTCACCTACGGCACGACCCCGCTGCAGATGGCCGACGCCTACGCGACGATCGCCGACGGCGGCTCGCACCACGCGCCGACGATCATCGACAAGATCGTGTTCCCCGACGGCTCGACCAACGCCAGCTTCGGCAACCCCCGGTCGACGACGGTGTTTCCCTACAACCAGACCTACGAGGCCGACACGGTCCTCAAGGGCGTGCTCACCAAGGCCGGCGCGACCGGCACCGCGGCCTACTACGGCTGCCCGGCCGCGGGCAAGACGGGCACCGCCGAGAACCTGGCCAACGCCTGGTTTGTCGGGTACACGCCCCGGACCTCGACCGCGGTGTGGGTCGGCAACCCGACGGGCAACGTGGCGATGGTCAACGGCTTCGGCGGCATCCTCGCGGCGCCGATCTGGCACCAGTACATGGAGGACATCGCCGACGGCTACTGCGGCGACTGGACGCCGCCCACGGTTCCCTTCGACGGCACCGCGTTCTACGGGCCCCACTCCTCGACGGGGAGCGCGAGCACGCTGCCGGGAGAGGGTGAGACCGGCACGACGCCCGGGCAGACGACACCCGGCCAGGCCGGGAGCACGGGCGGCGCCGGCGTCGCGGCGCCGGGCGGCACCGGATCCACGCCGCCCGGGACCTCGCCGACGTCGGGCGCCGGCACGCAGGGCGGAACCGGCGGAACCGGCGGCGCCGGCGTGGGCGGCACCGCAGCTCACTGATCCACTCCGCCGCACCGGTGGCTGGTAGCCTCGACAGCCCGGCCGCGCTCACGCGGTGGGAACCGATCAAGGACTGCTGACTGAATGCCCAAGGAAGAGAAGGTCGAGCTCGAAGGCGAGGTCGTCGAGGCCCTGCCCAACGCGATGTTCCGCGTCAAGCTCGACAACATGGATCGTGTCGTGCTCGGCCATGTGGCCGGCAAGATGCGCCGCTTCCGGATCCGCATCCTCCCCGGTGACCGTGTGCGCGTGGAGCTCTCGCCCTACGACCTGGATCGCGCGCGGATCGTCTACCGCCACCGCTGAGGCCAGCGGCCCGGCCGGCCGGCCGCCGGCGCTGAACTGAGACGATGCGTGAGCTCGCTCTGATCGAGGCGATCGAGCAGGCGCTTGACCCCGGCGGCCCGCGGATCGTGCGCTGGCTGGGCGACGATGCCGCGGTGGTCCGCGGCGCCGGCTACGCCGTCACCTCGGTGGACACCGTCGTCGACGGCGTGCACTTCCGCAGCGGCCAGCTGAGCCCGAGCGAGATCGGCCACCGGGCGCTGGGCAGCGCGCTGTCAGACCTCGCGGCGATGGGCGTCACGCCGGGCGAGGCCTACCTCACGGTCGCGCTGCCGGCGGCGATCGGTCACGACGACGCCGTGGCCCTGGTCGGTGGAGCGGCCGGGCTCGCCGCCCGCCACCGGGTCACCCTGTGTGGCGGCGACGTCTCGAGCTCGGCGACGCTCACGGTGAGCGCGACGGTCGTCGGCTGGACGCGCGATCCCGGGGACGTGGTCGGCCGCGACGGCGCCCGCCGGGGGGATCTGGTCGCCGTCACCGGGGCGCTGGGGGGTGCCGGTGCGGGCCTGGCGCGGCTCGAGGGTCGCGCCGCGAGCGCTCCGCTGGACGCCGACGTCGCCGCGCAGCTGCACCGCCGCTACGCCCGCCCCGAGCCGCGGCTGCAGGCCGGACGGGCGTTCGCGCAGCTCGGCGCGACCGCGCTGATCGATGTGTCAGACGGGATCGCGACCGACGCCCGGCACCTGGCGCGGCGCAGCGGCGTCGCGATCGAGCTCACCGCCGGGCGGCTGCCGCGCGACGCCGGGGTCGACGCGGTGGCGGCGGCACTGGGAGCCGACCCCGCGCGCTTTGCCGCGACCGCCGGTGAGGACTACGAGCTGTGCGCCTGCGTGCCCGCGGCGGCCCGGGAGCTCGTGAGCCGGGAGTGGGCCCGACGCGATCTGCCGGGACTGACCTGGATCGGGCGCGTCCTGGACGGTGGACGGCCTGCCGGGAGCCTCACCTTCACCGATGCCGCCGGCGAGCTCGGGGGCTGGGAGCACGCCGGCGACTGACACACACCGTCTACTCAGACCGCCCTGCCGGCGGAGTGACGTCACGGTGACCGTACGCCTGCATGAGCCGGCGCAGGATCGCCTCGGCGACTGCGTTGTTGTCGACCTGGTAGTCGCCCCGGCCGACCTGCTGTTGGATCTCGTTGACTCGCATGCTGCGTGGATTCCCTTCCCCTGTCGACACGACTTTCGATCCCCTTTCTTCGGCACTGTAAAGCGGCGTCTGGACGGCGTCTGCATGGACTGGACGGGTGTCCCATGCACCCTGAAAACCGGTCGGTGACCGTCTATTTACCGGTGTTGACCAGTGCCGGGCCGGTCGGCGTGACCGAGTGCAGCCGCGCGAAGATGATCAGCCGCTGCGCCGCGCTGTAGAGCGGGTTGCAGGCCGACAGCACGAGCCGGTCATAGCCGACGTTGTCGACCACGGCCACGTCGGTCGGCGCGACGATCCGCTGCTCCTGGACGACGTAGGTGAAGACCCCGTAGGGCATCGTCACGATGATGCGGTCGCCGCGGGTCAGCTCGTTGAGAAATCGGAACGGGGCCAGGTAGGTGGTGCGGTGTCCGGCGATGCCGATCGTCTGGCCCATCCCGGGCAGCGCGGTGCTCGGGTAGTGGCCCGGCCCGGCCTCCAGGTTGGCGGTGTCGGTTCCCTGGATGACGTTGTAGGTGTGGCCGATCCGCGGGATCTGGATCTGGCCGATCGCGTCGCCGCTGCGAATCCGCTCCAGGTCGGTGCGCGCGAGGTAGCTGATGCGCTGCCGGCTGGGCCCGATCCCGGTCAGGGCCTGGGACTGGACGCGCGACAGCGGAGCGGTCGAGTAGCTGAGGTACCGCTGGTTGACGTCGCTGCGGCGGATCATGCCGATCGCGGCGGTCACCGGCTCCTGCCAGAGCAGCGTGATCCCGCCGTCGACGAGCAGCAGGAGGCCCGACAGGATCAGCACGGAGGAGATATCGCGAATCAGCCGGCGCATGGCGTTCGATGGTGGCAGGTGGCCGGCGCCGTGGTCTGTCCGTCAGCGGCGCAGCGCCGACTTCGTGCCCCCCAGAGAGCCCGGCCCGGCATAGGTCGCGGGCCCGCGCACCGTCACCGGAGGCGCCTCGAGCTCGGGGCGGCGCGCCGCCGAGACCACGATCGCCACGCCGGTGACCAGGCAGCCGAACACGAAGCACCACTCGGCCGCCGCCACCCAGGAGACGACGTGGCCGCAGAGCAGCAGCACCGCCTCCCACGCCGCCCCGCCCGGTCCGTAGCCAAGCGTGTGGGCATCGAAGACGACCAGCCCGGCGATCGGCAGCATCCCGAGCGTGAGCATCGCCAGCCGCGCGGGCAGCGCGAGCGCGAGGTCTGAGTCGATCGCCCACAGCCACAGGTGCAGCGCCGGGACCAGCAGCGCGGCGGCGAACGGGTTGGCCAGCCAGATCAGGAGCGTCACCACGCACAGGACGAGCAGCATCGCCGCGGCCGCGCCGTCGGCGCCGCGATCGGCGCCCCGGTCGGCGGCC
>CAZZYU010000070.1:8524-17996 GCA_964658375.1 uncultured Acetobacteraceae bacterium
AGGGCAGACCACATAGGACATGGCGCTGGCCCCGCCCCGGTCGGCGGCCCGGTCAGGGCCGCCGGCCCGGGAAACGCGTGAGCCACGCGGCGACCGCGCGCCGCCCAGCGCCACGAACCCGCCGCGCGCAAGCACCGCGGCGCCCAGCGCGGCGAGCAGGGCGACCGCCATCACCGCGACCGAGCCGGCACCGACGGCGATCGCGCCGGGGCCGACCGCGCCCGGCGGAGCGCTCAGCGCCCCGACCGCGTGGGCGATGACGAGCACGAGGCCGGCGGCCAGGAACGGGCCGGCCGCGCCGAGCACCGCCACGAGCGAGCCTCCCACGAGGTACCGGCGCCGGCGCGCGCGGGCGACGCCGTCGATCGTGGTCAGCGCGACCGGGATGATCAACGCGAGCACGAACAGCGAGATCGCCCAGCTGGGCACGATCTGTCCGTCGATCAGCACCTGCGCCGACGGGGCGGCGATCGTCGATCCACCGTCCAGTGCCGAGATCGTCGACAGCACGCCGCGCCCGACCGCGGTCAGCGCCGCCGGGCCGGTGACCGCCGCCCCGGCCGACGGGCCCCGCTCGCCCGACAGCGACAGCTCGACGGCCGGCATGCCGACGGTCCCGAACGGCCCCTGCTCGGAGATCGTGAGCGGGAACGCCAGATGGGCGAGCTGGTCAAGGACGCCGGGCGAGCGTGAGCGGACCGAGCTCTGCGCGCTGAGCGCCGCGCTCAGCGTGCTGCGCAGCTGCGGCGGGGCGATCGCCTCCCGCGTCGTCCAGGGGATGACGACCGGTTGGCGCGCATGGGCCGAGGCGAGGTCGCCGAGCACGATCACCGCGTCGACCGGGGCCGGCAGCGTCGCGGCCAGGCGCATGGCGCCGGCGGTCCCCTGCGAGCCCGTGATCGAGGCGAGCACGACGGTGCGCTGCAGGGTCTCGCCGCCGAGGTCACGACCCAGCTCCAGCAGAGCCGCGGTGGGCGAGGTTCCGGCGAGGCCAGGAAGATCGCGGGGAGCGACGACGACGATCGAGCCACGGCCCGAGGACGTGCCCGGACGCGTGGCCACGACGTTCTCCAGGCTGCGCTCGCCATCGACGGTGTGGGCCCGGAAGCGGTCGGTGGTGACCGAGAAGCTGTCGGCCGAGGACGCCAGCGCGGCCCTGACCTGCCGGGCCACGCCGCGATCGCCCGCCGAGCCCGGCGCGCGGGATGGGTCGCCGGCCTGCAGCGAATGCATCGTCGCCGACACGTTGTCGCCGTTGAACGCGGCGGGGGCCAGCGAGGAGCGCAGCGCGCCCGGCTGGTCGGTGAGCGAGAAGGCGAGCACGACGAGGGCCAGCGCCGCGACGACCAGGCTCATCCGGTAGATGCGCGGGTCCAACATCGGCCGGAGGTTATCCGGCGCCTCGGGCCCGGGCAGGGCGTCCCCTACTCTTGAGGAGAAGGCCCCTTGACGTCCGTGCCCGATCGCTGCGCCCGCATCCTGCTGGTTGACGACGAGCAGTCGATTCAGACACTGCTCTCCTACCCGCTGCGCAAGGACGGCTACGTCGTCGTGCAGGCCACCGATGGCCGCCAGGCGCTGGATCGCTTCGACGAGCAGTCGTTCGATCTCGTCGTGCTGGATCTGATGCTGCCCCAGATCGACGGGCTGGAGGTCTGCCGGCGGCTGCGCAGCCGCAGCTCAGTCCCGATCATCATGCTCACCGCCAAGTCCGACGAGATCGACAAGGTGGTCGGCCTGGAGCTCGGCGCCGACGACTACATCACCAAGCCATTCTCCCTGCGCGAGTTCTCCAGCCGGATCAAGGCCGCCCTGCGCCGCGCCGAGCTGAGTCGTCCGGCGGAGACCGGGCCCGACGAGGCGCCGCTGCAGGTCGGCGAGCTGCGGATCGACTTTCCCAAGCGGACGGTCCGGGTCCGCGGCCGGGACGCCCAGCTCACCTACGTCGAGTTCGAGATCGTGTCGGCGCTGGCCCGCTCGCCGGGACGGGTGTTCACCCGCGACATGCTGCTGGCGCGGATCTGGGGTGACTCGGCTTATCGTGATCCCCGCACGATCGATGTCCACATCCGGCACTTGCGCGAGAAGGTCGAGGCAGACCCCAAGGACCCCGAGTACCTGTTCACGGTACGCGGCGTCGGCTATCGCTTTCGCGACACCGAACCCTGAGGCGCGACACGCTCGTCGCGCCGGGAGAGCCCATGGCCCCACTCGCGCCTGAACGGTCCCGCCCCCGTCGTCGGCCCCGCGCACGTCGTCTGCCCAGCCTGCGCCTGTCGCTGCGCAACAAGCTGTCGCTGATCTTCTTCTCGATCACGCTGCTGGCGATCGCCACCCTGTACCTGTACGTGGCGCCCGGCCTGCAGACCCGGCTGATGAACTCCAAGCTGGCCGACCTCAAGGCGACCGCCGTCGCGCGTGGACCCGCGCTGCGCGCGACGGTCGGCAGCTCGACCGTGCTGTCCCACGTGCGCCAGCTCGTGATGGCGACCTCGGAGTCGACCAACGACCGGGTCACGCTGCTGGCCGTCAGCGAGGCCCAGGGCGTCCCCCAGCTGTCGATGGAGATGGACTCGGCCCCCGCGCTGGCCGGCAGCGGGAACCACCTCACGGCGGCACGGGCCGCACTGCCCCTGCGCGCCGTCGCGTCGCGGCGGATCGTCACCGGCACCGAGGGCGAGGGGTCGGCGATGCTCGCGGTGGCCGCCGACCCGGTCGTGCTCGACGGTCGCGTGGCGGCGGTGATCGTGTTCTCCGCGCCGGTCGTCGACGTGCTGCGCACGGTCACGACGGTGCGCCATCAGATCCTGATCGCGGGTGGGATCGCGCTGCTGCTGGCGCTGGTGGCCGGGATGCTCGTCGCGCGGGCCCTGGCTCAGCGCGTCCGGCGCCTGGAGCATGCCGCCCAGCAGGTCGCGGCGGGGATGTTCGCCGATCCGATCCCGGTCGACTCCGCCGACGAGCTCGGCCAGCTGGCCGAGGCGTTCAACGAGATGCAGCAGCAGCTGCTCGCGCTCGAGCAGGCGCGCAAGCGCTTCATCGCAACCGCCTCCCACGAGCTGCGGACCCCGATCTTCTCACTCGGCGGGTTCGTCGAGCTGCTGGAGGACGAGGAGCTCGACCCCGAGACCCGGCGCCGGTTCCTGGATCAGATCCGCGACCAGGTGCAGCGACTGGGCAAGCTCTCAGTCGACCTGCTCGACCTCTCGCGCCTGGAGTCGGGGTCGCTGGAGCTGCGACCGGAGGAGGTCGACCTCGGCGAGCTGACGCGGTCGGTCTCGGGCGAGTTCGAGCCGACGCTCGCCCAGCACGACGCCCGGCTGCAGCTGCGGCTGCCCGGCGGCCGTGACCGGGTCGAGGCCAGCTGCGACCCGGTGCGGGTGGCCCAGATCGTGCGCATCCTGATCGACAATGCGCTCACCCACACCCCGGAGGGCACCCAGATCACCGTCTCCACCAGCCGCGTCGACGGCCATGTCCGGGTGGCGGTGCGCGACGACGGCGAGGGCATCGACGGCGAGACACTGTCGCGCATCTTCGAGCCGTTCTACACCGCCGACGACGCCCGGGGGTCGGGTCTGGGGCTGGCGATCGCCTCCGAGCTGGCCGGGCGGATGGCGGGCCGGCTGTCGGTCGCCTCGACCGTCGGGGAGACGACGTTCACGCTCGAGCTCCCCGCTTGAGCGGGCGGTCAGGGCCGCCAGTCGGCGAGCAGCGCCAGCCACACCTCGCTGCGCGTGGGAAACGACGGGATCGCGTGGGCCAGGCGCCGCAGCGGAACCTCGCCGACGACCGCGACCGTCGCCGCGTGCAGCGACTCGGCGATCTCGGGACCGACGAACGTCGCCCCGATGATCACCTCCCGGGCCTTGTCGACGACGATCCGCGCCGCGGTCCGCCCGCCTTTGCCGATGAAGCTCGCACCCGGTGTCGCCCCGGGGTCGGCGTCGACCGCCCGGGCCGCGATCCCCGCCTCCAGCGCGTCGCGCAGGGTGCGCCCGACCGCCGCCACCTGCGGCTCGGTGAACACGACCTGCGGCGTGAGCGCCCCGTCCCACACCGCGGCCGCCTGACGGTTCATGATCGTCGCCGCGGCGGTGGCGGCCTGATACTTGCCGGCCTGCGTGAGCAGCGCCCGGCCGTTGACGTCGCCGATCGCGTACAGCCACGTGCCGTGGGCGGGCACGCGCATCCGGTCGTCGACCGCGATCAGCTCGCCCGGGGCCAACCCGACGGTCTGAAGGCCCATGTCCTCGGTGTGCGGCCGGCGGCCGACGCAGACGAGCAGCTCGTCGGCGACCAGCTCGTCGCCGGAGTCCAGCGACAGCCGGAACTCGCCCTCGTTGCCCAGGCCCGCCTGCACCGCGGATTCCCCGACGCGCACCTCGACGCCCCGCTCGCGCAACGACTCGCCGACGAGCTCGCCGGCGAACGGCTCGTGCTTGGCCAGCAGCCCCGGGCTCGCCTCCACGAGCACGACCTGGGAGCCCAGCGAGGCCCAGGCCTGGGCCAGCTCACAGCCGACGGGGCCGCCGCCGAGCACGATCAGGCGACCGGGCACGTGCCTGGCGGTCGTGGCCTCCCGGTTGGTCCAGGGTGCGATCTGCGCCAGCCCATCCACTGGCGGGATCGCCGCGCCGGAGCCGACGGCGATGACCACCGCGCGTCGGGCGACGAGCTCCTCATCGCCGACCAGCACCCGCCGCTCGCCGTCCAGGCGGCCCTGTCCGCGGTACAGGGTGATCCCGCGCTTCTGGAGCCACTCCAGCTGCGGGTCATCGCTGAGGTCGTGGATGACCTCGTCGCGGCGAGCGAGGACCGCCGGAACGTCGAGCGCGCCGGTGGCGACCCCGGGGACGCGCCCGTCCTCGGTCTGCAGCTCCCCGGGGCGCAGCAGCGCCTTGGACGGCATGCACGCCCAGTAGGCGCATTCGCCGCCGACCAGCTCACGCTCGACGACGGCCACGTCGAGACCCTCGCCCGCCAGCAGCCCGCAGGCGACCTCGCCCGCGGGACCGGCCCCGAGCACGATCACGTCGTGCTCGGTCACCGCGCTACTTGACTTCCCGGAGCGCTCCCGTTTCGACCTCGTAGACGAAGCCGCGCACCTGGTCGGTGCGCGGAATGAACGGCGAGGCCTTCACCCGCGCCACCGACTGACGGACGTCGCCCTCGAGGTCGGGGAAAGCTTCGGCGGCCCATGATGGCCTGATACCCGTGTCGCGCTCGATCGACTCCTTGAAGGAGTCATCGGTGAAGGTGAGCATCCCGCAGTCGGTGTGATGGATGAGCACGATCTCCTCGGTCCCGAGCAGCCGCTGGGAGATCGCCAGTGAGCGGATCGCGTCGTCGGTGACCACCCCGCCGGCGTTGCGGATCACGTGGCAGTCGCCCTCGCTGATCCCGAGCGCGCCGTACACGTTCAGGCGCGCGTCCATGCAGGCGACGACCGCGGTCTTCTTGGCGGGGGGCAGCGGCAGGTCGGCCTTGTCAAAGCCGGCGACGTAGGCCTTGTTGTTGGCCAGCAGGTCATCGGTGTTGCTCACGAGATCTCTCCTCGGTGGCTGAAAGTTCACTAATTCTATTGATTTTACTTTTTCTGGTGACGGCACACGGAGCGTCGGTGGTGGGGTGGTTCGACCGTCGCCCGCCAGACAGGCGCGGCTGGAGCGGATATCGTCCCTGATCAGGCATGGCTCACGACACGCCCCTCATCCTGGTCTCCAACCGGGGGCCGGTGACGTTTCAACCGGGAGGCGAGGTCAAGCGCGGAACCGGGGGTCTGGTGACGGCGCTGATGGGCCTGGCCTCCCACCGTCCGGTCACCTGGGTGGCGTCGGCGATGACCGACGAGGACGTCACGGCCGCACAGCGCGCCGGCGGCCGGCCGTTCCCGGTGGCCACCCCCGAGGGCGACAGCGAGTACATGGTCAAGCTCGTCGCCTCCGACGCCCAGGCCTACGACGGCTTCTACAACATCATCGCCAACCCGCTGCTGTGGTTCATCCAGCACTATCTGTGGGACCTCTCCAACGCACCGGACATCCGCCGCAACGAGACCGAGGCGTTTGAGTTCGGTTACAACGCCGTCAACGAGGACCTCGCCCATGCGGTGCTGGAGGAGGTCGCCGAGATCGAGAAGCCGGTGGTCATGGTCCATGACTACCACCTCTACACGCTGCCGGGGATGATCCGCCACCAGCGCCCCGACGCGTTCCTGCACCACTTCGTCCACATCCCGTGGAGCCAGTCAGACTCCTGGCGCGTGCTGCCCAACCAGATCCGCCGGGACCTCTACGAGGGCATCCTGGCCAATGACATCATCGGCTTTCACACCCGCTCCTACCGGCGCAACTTCCTGCAGTGCTGCGAGGACCTGATGGAGCTCGAGGTCGACCATCAGGCGGGCGTGGTCCACATCGACGGGCGCGAGGTATGGGTGCGCGCCTACCCGCTGCCGATCGACTCCCGGGCGATCCAGACCGTCGCGCGCCGCCCCCGGGTGCGGCAGTTCGAGGAGGACCTGCTGCGCCGCCGCCGCGATCACCTGATCCTGCGCGTCGACCGCGCGGACCTGAGCAAGAACGTGCTGCGCGGATTCAGCGCCTTTGACACCTTCCTGGACCAGCATCCCGAGTTCGTCGAGCGGGTGACGTTCATCGCCCAGCTGATGCCGTCGCGGACCGACGTGCCCGAGTACGCCGAGTACCTGGAGCGCATCGAGGCGGTCGTCGCGGTCGTCAACCACCGCCACGGCACGCCGGACTGGATGCCGATCCAGCTCAAGCTCCGTGACGATCTGGAGGAGGCGGTCGCCGCCTACAAGCACTACGACGTGCTGATGGTCAACGCGATGTTCGACGGCATGAACCTCGTCGCCAAGGAGGGTCCGATGGTCAACGAGCGCGCCGGGGTGTCGCTGCTGTCGGAGAACACCGGCGCCCACGAGGAGTTGTCGGAGTTCGCGCTGTCGGTCAACCCGTTCGACATCCAGGAGCTCGCCGACTCGATCCACGCCGCGCTGACGATGTCCTACGAAGAGCGCCAGCGCCGACACGAGGGGCTGGTCTCGATCGTCACCGCCCGGGATCCCGGCGACTGGATCGACGACCAGCTCTCAGACATCAACGCCAAGGGTCGCCTGCCGGTATGAGACCGTCACCGTCACCCGCGATCGCCTGACCGAACGCCATGCGCAGCAGCCCTCGACCCCGCCGGTATGTCTCCTCGGTCACGCTCACGCTGTGGCGGCCGCTGATGACCTTTGACGAATGGCGCCAGGCCTACGTGCTGCGCGCCATCGGCGACCGCCACGGGCCGGTCCTGCGACTGGATCGTCGCCGCGGCGCCATCGGCCAGCGCGTCAGGCGCTACACCGGTCCCGAGCGGCGCGGCAGCATCGCCGGGCACGGATCGCGGTCGCGCAGCTACCCGGTCTGATCGGCTGGGGGGCGCGGGGCGGACGTCGTCGTCCCCGCTATAGTCGGCCGCCGTCCGGGCGCACCTCGGACACTCCGACACCATGGCCCCCTCCGCCCGCCTCTACGACCTGATGATCGCGCTCTCCACCACCGTGGAGGAGGAGCGCCGCGCCAAGCTGATGACCGACATCCAGGCGCAGATCACGGCCGGCGGCGGCGTCCTGGAGCGCAACGACGACTGGCACGCCCGCCCGCTCGCCTACGAGATCCGCCACCAGGGCGAGGGCGAGTACCACCTGCTGCAGTTCACCGCCACCGACCCGTCGGTGCTCGACACGGTCTCGCACAACCTCCGCATCGACGATGCGGTGCTGCGCTTCCGGATCATCAAGAACGTCCCGGGGACGCCCCCGCCCCCGGAGACCGCCCCGCCGATCGTCGCCGGGGCCGGCGCGACGCCGGCGTCGGACTCCGACCGCTCCTAGAACCGGGTCGGTCACCCAGCGGGGGCGGAACGCCGACCCCGGTCGAGCCCCGATCGACAGCGCGGCCGCACCGGCGCGGGACGCCGCTGTGTGACGCAACTGTCACGTCGCGTCACGGGACCGTGCCGATCCCGTCAGGACTTCGCCCATTTTCCGGGCGACGGCGGGTCGGCCGCCTGACCCGCCCATAGACTCGCTGGCGAGCTTTGACACGTCGTCTGAAAGGAGCCAGCCCATGGCTGGAGGCAACATCAACCGGGTGATCATCACCGGCAACCTGACCCGCGATCCCGAGGTGCGGTCGCTGCCCAGCGGGACCTCACTGTGCGCGCTGCGCATCGCCTGCAACGGCCGGCGCCAGAACCGCGAGACCCAGCAGTGGGAGGACGTTCCCAACTACTTCGACGTGACCGTGTGGGGGGCGCAGGGCGAGAACTGCGGCCGCTACCTGTCCAAGGGTCGCCCGGTCGCGATCGACGGCCGTCTGCAGTGGCGCGAGTTCACCGACAAGGAGGGCAACAAGCGCCAGGCGGTCGACATCGTCGCGGACTCCGTGCAGTTCCTCGGTGGTCGGGACGACGCCGGCGGCGGCAACGGCAACGGGAATGGGAGCGGAAACGGCTTCTCCAGCAGCGTGCGCGCCGCCGAGAGCGATGTGCCGATCGACACCGGCGACTTCGATCGCACCCCGGTGACCGCCGGCTCTGACGACGACATCCCGTTCTGAGTGGGCGGTCTCGTCGCCGCTTGTTCTGAGAGTGAGCTAGGCTGATCAACCGTGGCAAAGCAACGTAGACGGCCGGTGCGCCGGCGCGACCGTAAGGGCGGGGCGACTTCGACCCGCCGTAAGTCGTGCCCGTACTGCCGGGACAAGGTCGAGCAGGTCGACTACAAGGACCTGTCGATGCTGCGTCGGTTCATCTCCGATCGCGGCAAGATCCGCTCTCGGCGGATCACCGGCGCCTGCCGCCGTCACCAGAGCCAGGTCGCCCGCGCCGTCAAGCGGGCCCGGGAGCTGGCGTTGCTGCCGTACGTGGCCGAGGGTGGTGGCGATCACCGCGGCGGACGCGGCGATCGTGACCGAGACCGCGATCGCTGAGCCCCGGAGGACTTGAGATGCCGCAGGCGATCCTGACCGAGGACGTCGAGTCGTTGGGCGAGCGTGGAACCGTGGTTGACGTGTCGGCCGGGTACCTGCGCAACTTCCTGCTGCCCCGCAAGCTCGCCGAGCCCGCCACCGACGCGTCGATCAAGGTGGCCCAGCGCCGCCAGGCCGACGCCGAGAAGGCGGCTCGCGACGCCGAGGCCAAGGCGCGTGAGAGCGCATCGGTGCTCGGGCGCACGGTGCTCACGATCACCCAGCAGGCGGGTGACGACGGTCGCCTGTTCGGCTCGGTGACCACGCAGGACATCGCCGACGCCATCCGCGAGGCGCGCGGACTGCGCATCGACCGTCGCAAGATCCACCTCGACGACCCGATCAAGAACATCGGCACGTACATGGTGGTGGTCGAGATCGCCGACGAGGTCACGGCGGCGGTCAAGACCATGGTCGTCGCCAGCTAG
>CAZZYU010000071.1:0-17526 GCA_964658375.1 uncultured Acetobacteraceae bacterium
GGGGAGATGATTGCGATCAAACCCTCTGCGGTTTGGTCACTTCAGGCGGGAACGCGTCCGGCCTCGGTCCGAGGCTCAGGCACTGGGGTCCCCGCCTCACGCAGGTAGGCGATGTGAGCGCCGAGTGCCTCCGTCATCCGCCGCTCAACCTCCGTCCGAGTGGCCCCCAACGCGAAGACACCATCGACGTCGGGCGAGTGGGCACCCCACGCGCCGTCATCGGCCTGTTCGTAGACAACCAGATAGTCCGTCATCGAAGTTCATCCATTCCGGTCGAACGACGCATCGCAGAGAGGGTACCGACGGGCACGGTATCCGGGTCCTTTCCGGCCACCGTAACCACACGCGTTCCGTCCGGGCTCACCCAGGTCTCGGCGGACCGTAGGGGCCGCCGCGGCGCCGACACGCCGCGGTCGCCTCCGCCGTGGAGCCGCCCTGCGGCTGATCAGTTGCGAGCGCCGCCGAGACCGTGGATACGGTCGCGCACGTGATCGGGCGGCTGCTCGATGATCTGCGAGAAGCGGACGACGGTCACCGTGTCATCCATCCCGACCGTGCGTCCGTAGATCTGCTCCAGGAAGTGGACCATCTCGTCGACGCGACGGAACTCGGGGTTGTCGTGCTCGATCTCCCGGGGCGAGAGGTCGCGCACGCGCTTGACCTCGACCTGGTCGATGACGGCGCTGAAGATCTTCTCCCGCGGCGAGTGCTGGTAGCCGATCGTCACCAGGACGCACTCGTTCTTGTGGTACTTGTGGGACTTGTCACCGAGGCGGATCGTGGCCGTCTTGCGGCCGCGACGAAGCTGGTCGGCGAACACCGAGGAGTAGAAGTTGAGGACGCGCACGGCTGGTGAGCCTACCGATCCGCCGCGCCCCGCGAGATCGCGCGGCTGACCATCTCCCGCTCGCCCGCGTAGGTGAGCTCTCGCGCGGCCTGCGCGAGGCCCATCCAGCTCGCCTCCTCGATCTCGTGGTCGTGATCGGCGAGGTCGCCGGAGACGTAGCGAAACAGGAAGAAGCGCACGGTCTTGCGGATCGAGCGGCCCCGGCGCTCGTAGCGGTACTCGACGTCGCCGAGCTCCTCGAGCAGCTCGGCGCGGACCCCGGTCTCCTCGGCGATCTCGCGGGTGGCCGCCTGCTCGGGGGTCTCATCGCCGTCGGGATGACCCTTGGGCAAGCCGAGCACCCGGCCTCCGTCGGCGGCGCGCTTGACCGGCACGATCGTGATCACCTGACCGCCGGCGACGACCACGCCGCCGGCCGAGAACTCCTCGACGACGCGCGGCGCCTCGCTAGTAGACATAGCCCTCGAGCCTGCCCGGGTCATGGACGGTCAGCCGTCCGCGGCCCTGGGTGATGACCCCCGCCCGCTCCAGCACGGCCAGAAAGCGGCTGGCGGACTCGCGCGAGGAGCCGGCCAGCTGGGCGAGGTCGTTCTGGGTGGCGGTGATCAGCACGTCGGTCTCCCCCGCGCCCTGTGAGCGAGCGCTCGCGACCAGGTCGGCCAGCGCCGACGCGACGCGGCTCTGCACCGTCTGAAACGACTGCCGGGCCAGGCGCTCGTTGGTCTCGCGCAGGCGCCCGGCGAGGGCGCCGAGCATCTTGACCGCGATGTCAGGATGGGCGCGCAGCAGCCGGCGCATGTCGGCGCCGAGAATCGCCATCACGTCGGTCTCCTCCAGCGCCTCGACGGTCGCCGAGCGGCGCTCCTCGTCGAACATCGCCAGCTCGCCGAAGATCTCGCCCGGGCCGAAGGTGGCCAGCGTGATCGTCCGCCCGTCGGAGTGCTCACGCACCGCCCGCGCCTGACCGGCGCGCACGACGTAGCAGGTGTCGCCCGAGTCGCCCTCGCGGAACACCACCTCCCCGGCGCCGAAGCTCCGCGGCACGGTGACGTCGACCACCTGCGCGAGGTCCTCCTCGGCCAAAGCCGAGAACGCCGGTACGCCATGCAGCAGGACGATCAGCTCCTCCGTCGTGGCCGCCATGGCTCAGTGGTACCACACGTCCGCCGCCGCGCCATCCGTCACCGTGCCGATATCGTCGAGTCGATGCGACGGGCGCTGATCGGCACCGTGGCGGCGAGCGCCACGCTCCTGTGCGCGGTGACCGGTGCGGGCGCGGCCACCACGCCCGGCACGAAGACCACCAAGACCAAGACGCCGACCGCCGCACAGATCCGCAAGGCGGTCGCCGGCGCCGAGCGCTCGGGCTACCTATGGGCGACGGTCAACGTCTGCGTCCGGACGGGCAAGGGCAAGGGCGGGGTCATGGGGGTCCGCGGCGAGATGCCGGCGCTCGGTTTCTCCTCGACGCTGTCGATCTCGGTGTCGCTGAACGAGTACTCGACGACCCTGCAACGGTTCACGCCGCTGACGGGCGCGACGGCGACGCGGCCGGTGACGCTCGGCACGTTCAGCACGCGCATCCACCAGGGCGGCGCCGAGTTCCCGTTCAGTGCCGACCCGGGTCTGCTCGACGCCTCGGTCACCTTCACCTGGACCCGCGGCGCCACCCAGATCGCGCAGGTGACCAGGACGACGACCGCCGGCCATCCTCAGGCGGCGTTCGGCCGCCCGGAGCACTACTCGGCCGCGCAGTGCAAGCTGTAGTTGCTCAAGAGCGCCGATCGCATCAGCGCTGACAGCCCGGACACCAGAAGGTCGTCCGGTTGTCATCGCCCTGGCCGCGGGCCCGGATCGTCGCCCGGCACCGGTGACACGGCTGGCCGTGGCGGCGGAACACCTGGCGGCCGCTGTCCTGGTCACCGGTCCGAGCTGACTCGAACATTCGCGGGCGGGCCGCCTCGATGATCGCCCTCGCCTCCTGGTCACTGATCTCCCGAACCGGCCGCCAGGGGTCGATCGCGGCGTCGAAGCACGACTCGGCCTTCCACAGGTTGCCGATCCCGGCGACGGTGCGCTGATCCAGCAGCGCGTCGCCGATCCCGCGCGTGGGGTCGTCGGCCCGCAGCCGGGCCAGGAAGCGGTCGAAGTCAAACTCGGGCGCCAGCACGTCGGGCCCCAACGCCGCCAACCGGCGATCAAACCGCGTGCGGCTGTCGGTGAGCAATTCCAGCACGGGACCGTCGAACTGCACCACCTCCACCGCGTCGCGCTCCAGCACCAGCCACGCCCGGCGGGGCGAGCGGCCCCACCGCCGGCCCGGGGGGTAGACGCCCCAGGAGCCGCTCATCCGCAGATGGGAGTGGAGGGTCAGGTCGCCGTCGAAGCGCACGAACAGGTGCTTGCCGTGGGTGCGGATCTCGGTGACCGCCCGACCCTGGAGGCGCTGGGGCCAGCGATCCATCGCGTGGCGGCGCTGCGGGGTGCGGATCGCGTCGGGGACATGGCCCTCCAGCACCGGGCGGATCCGCCGCGCGGCATAGGCGATCGTGTCTCCCTCGGGCATCGAACGCCGGCGGCCCGCGGTCAGGCGCTGAGCGTCATCCGCCGGGGGCCCTCCTGGAACCCGAGCGCGGTGAGCGCCGGCGCCAGCGCCGAGGCCATCGCCGACTCGCCGTCGACCTTTTCCAGGGCCAGGCGCTTGATCGCGCCGCCGCGCACGTGCTCGGCCAGCGCGGCCAGGCCGGGTTGGAGGCGAGGGTCGTGGGCGCCGACGAGCGTCTGCAATGCCTTGCCGCCACGCTCCAGGTAGAGGATCGGCTCCCCGCCGACGAGCACGACGTAGGCGCCTGCCTGACGAGCCGGACGCCGGCGCGGCGCGGCGCCGTCCGCGCGGTCGGGCTGGGGCCAGGGCAGAGCCGCCCCGTAGGCCTGGGCGGGATCGACGGCGCTGAGCACGAGCGCCGCGGCGTCCTGCGAGCCCCCGCCGCCGGCGCCCTCGCGCGCCCGCAGCCGCTCGACCGCGCCGGGAAGCGCGAACTGGGCGCCGCCGAGCCCCTCCAGGAAGTAGCCGCGCCGCGCGATGCCCAGCGTCTCCAGCTGGGAGAGCTCGGGGTAGATCGCGCTGAAGCCGCCCGGCAGCCCTTCGGCGAGCACCTGCTCGCGGGTGACGATCCCGTAGCGCTCCAGCAGCAGCTCCCCGAGCGCCCGGCGGCGCTGGACCGGATCGACATCGGACCGCAGCAGCGGCTCGGTGAGCGACCAGCGGCCCTGGACCTGCGCGGCGGTGCCCCCACGCCGGCGTCCGGCGCCGAACCGGCCGCGGCGGGCCTGGCCGCGGCGCAGCTGGTCGCGCTGGGCCCGGGCCAGCGTCAGCCGGGGCGCCCGCAGCGGGGCGAAGGCGTCGTTGGTGGCCACCCCCGCCCACGCCAGGTCCCACAGGGCCTCCTGGATCTCCTCGGGCGAGAGCGCGACGTCGATCAGCAGGTCGGTGAAGAAGCTCGCGCCCCGCGCCAGCCGCTCGCGGATCGCCTGGTGGGCCGGCCCCTCGGGCAGCTCCCCGCGAAACGACGGGCCGCCGAGCAGCGCGAGGTCCTCACGGAAGTACAGGGCGACGCGCCCGGAGCTGCGTCCGAGCGCCCCCGCCCCGAGCCACACCAGCTCGCCCGACGCGCACAGCTGATCCATCCAGGACGGCGAGTAGGCGCCGGTGCGCCGCGGCAGCACGTCGCGCTCCCAGACCTCGACGGGTAGCGCCAGCCCCTGCAGCGGAACGAGCACCTCACGCAGGCGGTCAACACCGGCGCCCGACGGCGGATGACGATCGACACCCTGCCAGGCGGGCAGAAAGCGCGCCAGCTCACGCTGCTCGGCGGGCTCGATCTCCTTGCGCAGGACCGCCAGCGACGCGCGCCGCAGCCGGCGCAGGACCTCGGCGTCACACCATTCGCGCGTTGAGCCGCCGGGGCGCAGCTCGCCCTGAACCAGCGCACCGTCGCGCTCCAGCTCGCGTAGCGCGGCGGCGGCATCGATGCCGTAGCGCTCGCGCACCTCCCCGGTGGTGAACGGGCCGTGAGTGGCGGCGTAGCGGCGCAGCAGCCGCGCGAGCGCGTCGGGCACATCCTCCAGGAACGCCGTCGGCAACCCGCCGGGCGGCGCGGCGCCGAGCGCGTCGCGGTACAGCCCGGCGTCGGCGGCGTCGATCCAGCGCTCCTGCCCGTTGAGGCGGATCCGCGCGGCCCGGCGCTCGGCGCGCAGCTCCGTGAGCATCGCCGCCCAGTCAAGGCCGCCGAGCACGCGCGCGCGGACCTCGTCCTCGGACAGATCGCCGACGCGACGCAGGACGTCGAGCAGGCCGTCGCGGCCGGTCGCCCGGGCGGGCTCAGACAGGCACTGCAGGTCGGCCTGCACGGACTCCAGCGCGCCGGGATCGATCAGGTCGCGCAGCTCCTCCTGACCGAGCAGCTCCCGCAGCAGGTCGCGGTCCAGCGACAGCGCGGCGGCCCGGCGCTCGGCGTTGGGCGTGTCGCCCTCGTACATGTAGGTGGCGACGTAGTCGAACAGCAGGCTCGAGGCAAACGGCGACGCGGTCGACGTCTCGACCTCGACGAGCGTCAGCTCCCGGCGGTGGATCTTCGTCAGCAGCTCGATCAGGCCGGGAACGTCGAGCACGTCGCGCAGGCACTCGCGATAGGTCTCCAGGATGATCGGGAACTCGCCGTACTTCTTGGCCACCTCCAGCAGCGACTGGGACTTCAGCCGCTGCTGCCACAGCGGCGTGCGCCTGCCGGGCCGGGCTCTTGGGATCAGCAACGCGCGGCCGGCGTTCTCCCGGAAGCGGGCACCGAACAGCGCGCTGGCGCCCAGTTCGCCGACGACGAGGTCCTCGATCTCGTCGGGTGCGAGCATCACGAGCTCCGCGCTCGGCGGCTCCTCGGCGTCGGGCAGGTGGATGATGATCCCGTCATCGGAGTAGATCGCGTCTGACTCCAGGCCGAACTCGTCGCGGATCCGCGCGCTGAGCGCCAGCGACCAGGCGGCGTGGACCCGGCCGCCGAACGGCGAGAGCACGCACAGCCGCCAGTCGCCGATCTCGTCGCGGAAGCGCTCGACGACGATCGCGCGGTCAGACGGGATCACCCGCGTGGCCGCCTGCTGCTCGGCGAGGAACTCGAGCAGGTTCTTGGCGGCGCGGCGGTCGAGGTCGTACTCGGCCTCGAGCGTCTCGGCCGACTGGTCGACCGCCCAGCGGGAGAACGCGCCGATCGCCTCCCCCAGCTCGCGCGGGCGCCCGAGCGTGTCGCCCTTCCAGAACGGCACCGCGCCGGGCAGGCCCGGAGCGGGGGTGACGATCACCCGGTCACGACCGATCTCCTCGATTCGCCACGTGCTCGCGCCGAGCAGGAACGTCTGTCCGGGACGGGCCTCGTAGACCATCTCCTCGTCGAGCTCGCCGACGCGGCGGCCGTCGGGCAGGGTCACCGCATAGAGCCCGCGGTCGGGAATCGTCCCGGCGTTGGTGACCGCCAGCTGTCGGGCCCCCGGGCGGGCTCGCAGGGTGCCGGCCACCCGGTCCCAGACGATCCGCGGACGCAGCTCGGCGAACTCGCTGGAGGGATAGCGGCCGTCGAGCATGTCCAGGACGTTCTCCAGCTGGGATCGGGTCAGCTCCGCGTAGGAGTGGGTGCGGGTGACCAGTGCATAGAGGTCGTCGACCACGACCGTCTGCTCCTGGGCCTCGGCGGCCGCCGCGATCGCGACGATCTGCTGGGCGAGCACGTCCAGCGCGTTGCGGGGCACGACCGTCGTCTCGATCTGCGCCTCGCGCATCCGCTTGGCGACGACCGCGCACTCGAGCAGGTCGGCGCGGAACTTGGGAAAGATCCGGCCGCGGCTGACGTCCCCGACCGAGTGGCCGGCGCGGCCGATGCGCTGCAGCCCGCGGCTCACCGACTTCGGTGACTCGACCTGGATGACGAGGTCGACCGCCCCCATGTCGATCCCGAGCTCCAGCGACGAGGTCGCGACCAGGCAGGGCAGCTCCCCGGCCTTGAGCATCTCCTCGACGACGGTCCGCTCCTCACGCGCCAGCGAGCCATGGTGCGACCGCGCGATCTCGGCCTCGGCGAGGTCGTTGAGGCGCAGCGCCAGACGCTCGGCGCCGCGGCGGTTGTTGACGAACAGGATCGTCGACTTGTGGGCTTTGATCAGGGCGACGAGCTCGGGGTAGATCGCCGGCCAGATCGAGCGGCGCGTCGCCTCCCCGCCCGCCAGCGGGTCGATCTCCGGCGAGGGGGTGTCGTCGGGCTCGACCATCGACTCGACCGGCACGTGGATCTGCAGATCAAGCTCCTTGCGCACGCCGGTGTCGACGATCCGGCACTGGCGGCGGGGGCCGACCATGAAGCGTCCGACCTCCTCGAGCGGATTCTGGGTCGCCGACAGACCGATTCGCTGCACGTCCGTGCCGGCGGCCTCGGTCAGTCGCTCCAGGGTCAGTGCGAGATGGGAGCCGCGCTTGGTCGAGGCCACCGCGTGGATCTCGTCGATGATGCACCAGCGCGTTCCCTCAAACAGCGACTGGGCGCGCCCGGTGAGCATCAGATACAGCGACTCGGGCGTCGTGATGAGGATGTCGGGCGCGGCGCGGAGCATCTGCTGGCGCTCCTTCTGGGGCGTGTCGCCGGTGCGCACCGCGACCTGCAGGTCGGCGCCGATCCCCCGCAGCGGCGTGCGCAGGTTGCGATCGACGTCGTAGGAGAGCGCCTTGAGCGGCGAGACGTAGACGAGGCGGATCCGTCGGTCCTTCGCCGCCGCCGGGGCCGGCTCGGCCGCCAGCTGGTCGATGCCGTAGAGGAACGCGGCGAGCGTCTTGCCCGAGCCGGTGGGCGCCGAGATGAGCACGTGGTCGCCGGAGGCGATCGCCGGCCATGCCTGCTCCTGGGCGGGGGTGGCGCCGGCGAACGCGCCGGTGAACCAGTCGCGGGTGCGCTCGCTGAAGACGTCGAGGGACATCGGCTTATCCGAGATTAGTCCCCGGCCGTCGTCAACCGATCGAGGTGATCGGTGGCGGGCGCCAGTGTCCGCTCAGCGCCGCCGACCGGGGCCAGTAGAGCCGCAGGTTGAGGCGGAACGGGCCGCTGGGCGCCGGCAGCCAGTTGACGTCCCGCGCGGTGGGCCGCGTATGCGTGATGTCGACGACGATGGCGCCGTCCGGTGCCCGGATCAGGTGCGGATGGCTCGAGCCGATCGCATAGCGGTGGATCGGATTGGGCACCAGGTACCCGCGCTCGGTGTACAGCGTCAGCGACCAGAACGCCCGCACCGGCGGTGCGTGTCCACGCGCGAAGATCAGCTGGTAGCCGGGTCCCGCCCCGGTGAGCAGCTGCCCGGCCGAGTCGGTCAGCGCGGTCGGGTAGATCGCCTCCTTCGGCGTGTTGGCGCCGAGCCCGAGCGCGGCGACCTGGGCGCGGTAGCGGTACCCGGTCCCATAGTCGCCCGTGCTCCGGGGCGGGATGTACCAGCCGCGGTCGTCGATCGCCGACCGCAGGATCTGGACCTGGGCAGCCGACACCAGGCCGGCGGCCTCCTGCCGGACCCCGCCGGCCAGGGCGAGCAGCGCCAGCGGCGACAATCCGGCGTGCTGCGGGGACAGCCCGGGACCGACGCCGACCGCTCGCAGCGTGGCCAGCAACGGCGCGTCGCGCGCCGGAGGCGGGCTCTGCGTCAGCGCGGCCCCGAGCGCATCGAGGAACGCCAGGCCGGCCGGCATGGCGGCCGTGGCCGGCTTGCCCGGCCGGCAGCCCGCGGGAAACGTCCGCACGCCGCCGGGCGGGGTCAGCGTGTAGCGGCGCATCAGGGCCAGGGCGTGCTGCTGATCGGCGGAGTCGCCGGCCAGCGTGCGGCCGATCACCCACACCTGGCGGTAGGGAGAGCGGATCACCTGCGCCCCCTTGACCCGCCGCCCGGGATGGCCGGTCCAGGTGATCGCGAACCGCCCCGCCGCCGAGCCGGTCGTGCGCGACCCGATGTAGCCGATCACGTTCGTGTACGGGTCCAGCAGCTCAAAGACGAAGTAGCGACGACCCATGTCCGGGTGGCTGAGGACCACCGGGCCGTGGCCGAGGTCGAGGTGCGCCATCGAGTACAACGTGTCGACGTTGGGAGCCACCACCGTGCGATCAAACGGCTGGGCGAAGCGGTCGGCGGTGCTGAACGAGTTCAGCGGCGCGTCGCCGAGCGCGTCGGGGCACGAGACGCTGGTCTGCGTCTGCGTCACTCGCTCAAACGACAGCAGCGGAAAGCCGTAGAGATAGGCCTGGCGGCCCAGCGCCGCGGCCTGCGAGACGCTGACCGACGCCGCGGCCGCCGGCGGGATCGCCCGCAGGCAGAGCCCCAGCGCGGTCGCGATCAGGACCGCCGCCGTCAGCCTGGCCGATCTGGCGACCGACCCGTTCACGCCCCGAGGAAGTCGCCCAGCCCGCCCAGCAGCCGGCGCACATCAGCGGCGTCGGTGTAGGGGGCGACGCCGATCCGCAGGCCCCCGGCGTCGCCGAGACCCAGCCGCCGGGAGGCCTCCAGGGCGTAGAAGGATCCCGCCGGGGCGTTGACGCCGGCCGCGGCGAGATGGGCCGCCGCGGCACCAGGGTCGTGGTCGGCGAAGGTGACGAGGATCGTCGGGGTCCGGTGCGCGGCGCGGGAGTGCACCACGACGCCCGGGAGCGCGCTCAGACCCCGTTCGAGGTCGGCGCGCAGTCCGTCCTCGTGCACCTCGATCGCGGCCATCGCGGCCGTGACCCGAGCGCGCCGGTCCTCGCCGGCGGCGAGCGACGCGATGAAATCGACGGCCGCCGTCGTGCCCGCCAGCAGCTCATAGGGCAGCGTCCCCAGCTCAAAGCGATCGGGCACGGTGTCACTGGCGGGCGTGAGCTTGTCGGGATGCAGCGTCTCCAGCAACGCGGGCGCGGCCGCGAGCACCCCGCAGTGGGGGCCCAGGAACTTGTACGGCGAGCACACGAACAGGTCGGCGCGCAGCGCGGCCACGTCGATCGCCGCGTGCGCGGTGAGATGGACGCCGTCGAGATAGAGCAGGGCGTCGTGCGCGTGGACCAGGTCGGCGATCTCGGCCGCGGGCGGCCGGGTGCCGATCAGGTTCGAGGCGCCGGTCAGGGCGACCAGGCGGGTCCGGGGCGACAGCTGGGCGGCGACGTGATCGGCGGTCAGCTCGCCGGTCGCGGGATCGAAGTCGATCCAGCCCACGCTCGCCCCCGCCGCCGTGGCCGCCTGCACCCACGGCGAGACGTTGGCGTCATGGTCCAATCGGGTGACGAGGACCTCGTCGCCCGGACCCCAGCCGCGCGCCAGCGTCCGGGAGAAGTCGTAGGTGAGCTGGGTCATCGATCGCCCGAACACGACGCCGCCGGGGTCGGCGCCCAGCAGGTCGCCGATCGCCGATCGGGCCCCGTCGACGATCGCCTCGGCGTTGCGCGCGGCCGCTGTCACCTGCCCGCGATTGGCCAACGGCGCGGTCAGCGCACCCGCGATCGCCGCGGCGACCGCGGTCGGCGTCTGCGAGCCCCCGGGACCGTCGAAGAACGCGGTGTCGAAGGCGAGCGCCGGGATGTGGGCGCGAACGGCGGCGACGTCGTACATCTGACGGACGCTATCGGGGCGGAGCGACGGCGGAGGTGACGGCTGGGAACGGCGCCGGTTTTCAGTCAAGGATTTCCCCACCGGCGCCGATAACGAAGACGATGTTTGGTGACAGCGACGGTGCAGACAGGTGGATCCCGCAGGATGACGCCTGGCGCCGGCTGGCCGAGGCTGTCGAGGATGTCGCGGTCATCCTGCTTGATCCGACGGGACGAGTCGCCTCCTGGAACCGGGGTGCGGAGAAGCTGAAGGGCTACACCGCGCAGGAGATCATCGGTCGTTCGTTCTCGACCTTCTATCCCGAAGAGGCGATCGCGGTGGGACATCCCGATCGTGAGTTGGTCGCTGCGGCGTCGATCGGTCGCTACACCGAGGAAGGTTGGCGGGTGCGCAAGGACGGCTCCCGGTTCTGGGCCGAGGTCGTGATCACGACCATCTACGACGACCAGGGGGATGTCGAGGGGTTCGGCAAGCTGACCCGTGACCTGACGGCGGCCAAGCAGGCCGAGGAGCAGCGCGCGCGAGCCATCGCGTTGCTCGAGACCACCGCCTCGACGGACTTCCTCACCGGCCTGCCCAATCGCCGCTCCTGGGACGAGTTCCTGCATCGTGAGCTCGCCGGCGCCGCACGTGACGGACGTGAGGTGTGCGTCGCCCTCATCGATATCGACCGCTTCAAGGAGTTCAACGATCGACACGGCCACCGCGAAGGCGACCGGTTCCTGAAGCGATGCGCCGCCGTGTGGCGCGGTGCCCTGCGGCCGTCGGACTGCCTGGCTCGCTACGGGGGCGAGGAGTTCCTGCTCTGCATGCCCCAGTGCAACTTGAGCGGCGCCGCGGCGGTGATCGATCGGGTCCGGTCCACGACGCCGCCGGAGCGGACCTGCTCAGCGGGGATCGCCGCTTGGGACGGCAGCGAATCAACCGACGACCTCTTCAAACGCGCCGACCGCGCGCTGTATGACGCCAAGGAGAGCGGCCGCAACTGCGCGGTGGTCGACCCCGGTCCCCCGCCGGCCGAGCCGGCCGCAGTCCTGCCGCTCCCTCACGACGCGACCGCGCGCCGCTTCGCCTGATCACGGCGCTGCCGGCCTGGCGGGCTCGGGGTCGATGAAGGCGACGTGGGCCGAGAGTCGTGCCTGCGGCGAGACCGTGGCGATCCGGCGACCGGGCTGGACGGCCTCGCGCGGCTGACCCACCAGCGACCCCAACCCGGCGAGCGCGCCGAGGTCGGCGACGGTGAAGGTGACGCCCCAGAACGCGGTCGCGGGCACCTGAGGCGCCTCGACGATCTCCATGATCGTCGGACCGAGCCGGCGAAAGCCCATCCGGCGGCCGCGCAGCTCGCGGCGGCGGGTCAGCGGCAGCCCGCGGTCCTGGAGGGTCACCGCCAACGCATCGAGGTGGGGCGTGAGGATGACGACGTGGTCGATGCCGATCACGCCGTGTGCCGGCATCGGCCGTGCGGCGGGGATCGCACCGGGCGGCCAGGTCGGCGACGGGGGCAGGTCCGGGGCGACGGCGGTGGCGAGGCCGTCGATCGGCCCCGCACGCGTCAGACCCCGCAGCGTCCAGCCCACGATCCCCTCGCCCGGCGGCGCGAGCCCGAGCGTGACCCGGATCCCGGAGACGCCGAACGTGCCGTCCTCGCCGATGGCGAACCCGAGCGCCCGCCAGCGATCGGGCGGGTCAGCGACCGCCAGACCCGCGAGCGCCACCCCCGCCCGGCTCACCGTCAGTCGACGAGCAGCACGAGCTTGCCGCTCAGATGGCCGGCCTCGCTGAGGCGATGCGCATCGGCGATCGCCTCCAGCGCAAACGTCTGCTGGACGGGCAGCGTGAACGTCCCGGCCTCGATCAGCGGCGTCACCTCGCGCAGCGCGTGCCAGGCCCGCACGGAGTCCGCGCCGCCGGTCGCCCGCACGCCGTTGGCCTCGGCGTTCTGGAAGTCGGAGATCGTGATCACGTTCTCGGCGCCGCCGGCGATCGCCACCAGCGCCGGCAACGCGCCGCCGGGACCCATGTCGAACACACGGTCCACGCCGTCGGGCGCGAGCTCGGACACCCGTTGCGCCAGGCCGTCGCCGTAGGTCGTGGGCTCGGCGCCGAACTCGCGCAACTGCGCGAAGTTGGCCTCGCTGGCGGTGCCGATCACCCGCGCGCCCCGCTGGCGGGCGAGCTGAACCGTCGCCAGGCCGACCGCGCCGCCGGCGCCGTTGATCAGCAGCGTGTGGCCCGACTCCACGCCCAGCAGGTCCAGGCCGCGAACGGCCGTCTCGACCGCCACCGGCAACGCGGCCGCGCCGGGCAGGTCCAGCGCGGCGGGGACCGCCGCATAGTGGGTCAGCACCGCGAAGTCCGCGGCGCCGCCCGAGGCCGCGCCAAAGACCTGATCGCCGGCGGTCACGTCAGTGACCTGGTCGCCGACCTCGTCGACGATCCCGGAGACCTCCAGGCCCGTGCCCTGGGGCAGGTCGCCGCCCATGAAGCCCCGACGCAGCTTCCAGTCGGCGGGGTTGACGCCGACCGCGCTGACCACGACTCGGATCTCGTCAGGCCCGGCATGGGGCTCGGGAACCTCGTCGATGGTCAGGACCTCGGGGCCGCCGAACTCGTGGAATCGGGCTTGTCTCACGTGCGCTCTCCTCGCGTTTGGGTGCAGGCCGCTGAGGCTAGGAAACCCGCATCGCGGCGCGCAGGACGTCCTCCATCATCCCGGGGACCAGGCGGCCGGTGAAGGTGTTCTGCTGGGAGGGGTGATAACAGCCGAGCAGCGTCAGCTCTCCGATCTGCGCCTGCGCACCGTGGCCGAACCGCGGACGCGGGCGCGGGAGCCGCGCTCCGCCGCCGACGAGGATCCGCAGCGCCGCGTCCCAGGCAAAGCCGCCGAGACAGACGATCGCGCGGACGCGCTGCAGCAGCGCCAGCTCCTGGACGGCATAGGGCAGGCAGGCGTCGCGTTCGGCGGGGGTCGGGCGGTTGGCCGGCGGTGCGCAGCGCACCGCGGCCGCCACCCAGCAGCCCGACAGCGCCAGACCGTCGCCGCGGCGCACCGAGGTCGGCTGGTTGGCCATCCCGACCGCGTGCAGCGCGGCGAACAGCCAGTCGCCCGAGCGATCACCGGTGAAGACGCGCCCGGTGCGGTTTCCGCCGTGGGCCGCGGGGGCCAGGCCGAGCACGTAGACCGTCGCCTCCGGGTCGCCGAAGCCCGGGATCGGGCGGCCCCAATACGCCTCGTCGGCGAACGCGGCGCGCTTCTCGTGGGCGACCCGCTCGCGCCAGGCCACCAGGCGCGGGCAGCGGCGGCACGCCACCACCGCCCCCTCCAGGGCGGCGAGCTCCGAGCTCAGCGCCCGAGCACCTCGTACTTGGCCTCGGTCGCGACCTTCTGCGGGCGCCACCAGTCCTCGCGCTCGCGGTACCAGGCGATCGTCGCCCACAGGCCCGCCTCGAAGTCCTCATACCGAGGCGCCCAGCCGAGCTCGTCCCGGAGCTTGGACGCGTCGATCGCGTATCTCAGATCGTGGCCGGGCCGGTCGTTGACGTGCTCGTAGTCGTCGGCGGGGCGGCCCATCTGGGTCAGGATCAGCTCGACGACGTCCTTGTTGCTGCGCTCCCCGTCGGCGCCGATCAGGTAGGTCTCGCCGATCTGGCCGCGCTCGAGGATCGCCAGGACCCCGGAGGAGTGGTCCTCGGTGTGGATCCAGTCGCGCACGTTCTCGCCGGCGCCATACAGCTTCGGCCGGCGGCCGTCCAGGATCTCCGTGATCTGGCGCGGGATGAACTTCTCGACGTGTTGGAACGGGCCGTAGTTGTTGGAGCAGTTGGAGATCGTCGCCGCCACATCGAACGACCGCGCCCAGGCGCGGACGAGCAGGTCCGAGGCCGCCTTCGTGCTCGAGTACGGGCTCGAGGGGTTATACGGCGTGTCCGGCGTGAACTTCGCCGGATCGTCGAGCTCGAGGTCCCCGTAGACCTCGTCGGTCGAGATGTGGTGCAGGCGGACCCCGTGGGCGCGGACCGCCTCCAGGATCGTCGTCGTCCCGACCACGTTGGTCTGGACGAACGGCCACGGGGAGTGCAGCGAGTTGTCGTTGTGCGATTCGGCGGCGAAGTGCACGACCGCATCGCACTCCGCGACCGCCGGCCCGAGCGTCGTCGCGTCGCAGATGTCGCCGTGGATGAATTCGGCGCCCGCCCCGTCGATGTTCGCGAGGTTGCCGGCGTAGGTGAGCAGGTCGTAGACGACGACCTTCCAGTCGGGCCTTTCACGACGGACGTGATGGACGAAGTTTGAGCCGATGAACCCGGCGCCGCCGGTGACGAGCAGCCTCATGGGGCCACCCGGGCGGAGAGAAACTGCTCCAGGCCGGCCTGCCAGGGCGGCAGCTCGGGCGCCCCGCGCTCGGAGCGCAGCACGCTGTAGGCAGGTCGCGGAGCCGGAGTCGGGTACTGCGCCGAGGAGATCGGCGTGACGACGCAGTCGCGGTCGCCGGCGGCGATGATCGCCTGGGCGAACTCACACCACGAGCACTGGCCGTCGGCGGCGACGTGCAGGATCCCACTCGGTCGGTGCACCGCGAGCCCCACCAGCGCGTCGGCGAGGTGACCGGTGAAGGTCGGACAGCCGATCTGGTCGTCGACGACGGTCAACTCGTCACGCTCGCCGGCGAGGCGCAGCATCGTCTCAGGGAAGCAGCGGCCGTGGGCGCCGAACAGCCATGACGAGCGCACGATCGTGTGGGCCTGGGGAGCCTCGCGCGCGACCGCGCGCTCGCCGTCGAGCTTGGAGCGCCCGTATGACGACAGCGGGTCGACGCCGTCGGACTCCAGATAGGGCTCGCGCTTGTCGCCGTCGAACACGTAGTCAGAGGAGACGTGCACGGTCCACGCCCCGGCCGCGGCGGCCGCGGCGGCGACGTGGCCGGCGCCGGCCCCGTTGACCGCGAGCGCCTGTGCGACGTGCTCCTCGGCGCCATCGACATTGGTCCAGGCGGCGCAGTTGATGACCGCCTCGGGCTCGGCGGCGCGGACAGCGGCGGTCACCGCGTCGGGATCGGCGATGTCGCACTGGGCGCGCGTGACGGCGACGGTCTCATGGCCGGCCTCCCGCGCCGCGGCGTGCACGTCCTGGCCCAGCATTCCACCGGCCCCGGTGATCAGGATCCGCATCGCGGCCAAGGGTACCGGCGCCTGACCCGCGTCCGTAGGATGCTCGGCATGCCGATGGTCGGGATGCCGGGACGGGCCCGACCGCGCCGCGGCAAGCATGCCGAGTCCGGCCACGAGCTCGGGGTCATGGGCGGCCTCGCGGCGCTGAGCCTCGACGCGCTCTCCAGCGTCGCCTACGGCCCCGAGTCGATGATGCTCGTGCTGGTCGCCGCCGGCAGCGGAGCACTGCGCTTCACGCTGCCACTGACGCTCGTGATCACCGGCATGCTCGTCCTGCTGGTCATCTCCTACACGCAGGTGATCTCGGCCCATCCCGACGGCGGCGGGGCCTACGCGGTGTCCAAGGCCAACCTCGGTCGCTGGCCCGCGCTGCTGGCGGCGGCCTCGCTGGTTGTCGACTACGTGCTCACCGTCGCGGTCAGTCTCGCCGCCGGCGCCGCGAGCCTGGCCAGCGTCTTTCCCGGGCTCTCTGACCATCTGCTGGCGCTCGCGCTGATCGGCCTCGCCGTACTCACCGCCGTCAACATGGTCGGGATCACCGAGTCGGCGCGGCTGCTGATGGCACCGACCGCGATCTTCGTCATCAGCATCCTCGCGGTGATCGTGCTCGGCTTCGTGCACCCGCACGCCGAGGCGATCATCGGGACGCGCAAGGCGCCGTTTCGCGCCACCGAGGCCCTCGGCGTGATCCTCGTGCTCAAGGCGTTCGCCGCGGGCTGCTCGGCGGTCACCGGGGTCGAGGCGATCGCCAACGGCGTGCCCGCGTTCCGCACCCCGCGCGCGCGGACCGCCCAGGTGACCGAGGTGTCGCTGGGGGTGCTGCTCGGCGTGATGCTCGTCGGGCTGGCGCTGCTCATCCACCTGCATCACGTGCAGCCCCGCGGAGGCGTCACCGTGCTCGCCCAGCTGACCGCGCGCTCGCTGGGCACCGGCTGGCCGTTCTATGTCTCGAACCTCGCCGTCACGGCGGTGCTCGCGTTCGCGGCCAACACGAGCTTTGGCGGGCTGCCGGTGCTGATGAGCCTGCTCGCACGAGATCACCGGCTCCCCCACGCGTTCTACCTGCGGGCCGAGCGGCCGGTCTATCGCAGCGGCATCGCGGTGCTCGCGATCCTCTCGGCGCTGCTGCTGCTCGCCGTCAACGCCGAGACCCAGCGGCTGATCCCCCTGTTCACGATCGGCGTGTTCCTCGGCTTCACGCTCAGCCAGACCGGGCTGGTGCGCCACTGGCGCCAGGAGCGGCCGCCCCACTGGCGGCTGCGGGCGACGGTCAACGGTCTCGGCGCGGTCATGACCTCCGTCGCCGTGATCGTCTTCCTGGGGACCAAGTTCCTGGAGGGGGCGTGGGTCGTCGTGCTCGCCGTGCCACTGCTGATGACGCTGTTCTCACGCATCGAGCGGTACTACGCCGATGTCGGGCGAGAGCTGCGACTCGGCCGCACGCCGCCGGCGCCGCGGCGCCTGGACTCGATCGTCGTCGTGCCCACCTCGACGGTCAACCTGCTCACCGAGCGAGCGATGAGCGCCGCGGTCTCGCTCGGCGACACCGTGGTCGCGGTGGCGGTCGCCGCCGACGAGTCCGAACGCGCCCAGATCCAGCGCGACTGGAGCACCTGGAACTGCGGCCCCTCGATCGAGGTCATGATCGATCCCCGCCGCTCGCTGATTCGCACCGTCGTCCGCTACGTGCGCTCGATCGACGGCGAGGGCGTGCTCGTCACCGTCCTGATCCCCGAGATCCTGCCCCGCAAGCGCCGTCACGAGATCCTGCACAATCAACGCGGGCGGCTGCTGGCGGCGGTGCTCAAGGCGCGCACCGATGTGATCGTCGCGACGCTTCCGTTCCGGCTGCACGA
>CAZZYU010000072.1:0-17265 GCA_964658375.1 uncultured Acetobacteraceae bacterium
CCGCGGCGCCGCGGAGGCGGGTCAGGAGGAGGTCGGCGCGGCCCCCGTGTCGGGGATCGCAATGTCGGCGGCTGCCTCGCGCTCGCGGAATTCGGCCAGCGTTCCGCGTGCTTTATTGCGGACGGCGCTATGGAACAGGGGGTTCCAGCCGAGCAGCAGGCCCACGGGGCCGAGCGCCTGGCGCGCCCAGCGCCACCAGTCGAAACGGTCGCGGTGCTCGACGATCCGGCCGTCGGCGAAGCGGAATGACGCGCGCACGTCGTTGACGACCGGGCGGCCCGTCTGCGAGAACGTGTAGTGCGCGATCCAGCGCGCGGAGCCTGTGCGGTCATCGGCGGCGATCTCTGAGACGTCAACCGTCATGCCGTCCGCGCGCGAGGTGAGCATCCGCCACATCGCAGCGGTGTCGTCGGCGTCGAGCTTTCCGAAGGCGGGGTCTTCGAACGAGGCCTCGGGCGCGTAGCACGCTGCCATCGCCGCGCCGTCCCGTTCGCCCAGCGCGGTGTAGAAGCGCTCGATCAGGTCTGCGTTGGGATGCTGCACGGACATCGCGGCGACGCTACCACTGACCGGCCGCCGCCGGGGTGGTCGTCGACTGTCGTCGACTGACCCATGGCGCGCCCTGTCAGTTGAGCAGCTTGTGCAGTGTCACGCTGGTCCGGGTCTGCTTGTGCTTCGCGTCGGTCAGCGCGAGCGAGAACCGCAGCTTCGTCAGCTGCTCCCGGCGGATCTGCTTGGCCGCCTTGGCGGTGATCGAGATCGCGGGCCGCTCGATTCGCACGTAGAAGCTCCGGGCCGCCTTGCGCAGGGTCAGCGTCAACACCTTATGGCGCAGCGTGACGGTGAACTTCAGGCGTCCGGTCGAGGTCGAGAGGACGATCCCGCGCCTCAGCGTCCGGGTCGAGCTCGCAAAGCTCATGGTGCGCGGCAGCGCCAGTGCGATCGCCTTGACCGCAGGGGCATGGCTGCCGGCAACGATCTCGAGCGTGAGCTCGGGCTTGCGCTTGAGCAGGCCGAAGATCCGCACCGCTCGCGTGTGTGGGCGCCCGGCGTGCGCGACGACCTGGCGCACGACCGGTGGCGCGGCGATCGTCCAGGTGAAGGTGATCACGTTCGTGTTGCCGGGGCTGTCGGCGGCGGTGACCGAGACCGTCGAGGTGCCCACGGTCGTCGGCGTGCCGCTGATCGCGCCGGTGGCGCTCATCGTCAGCCCGGCCGGCAGACCCGTGGCGCTGTAGCTCAGCGGCTGGTTGCCCGAGTCGCTGCCGACGATCTGCAGCGAGGTCGGCGCCCCCTGCGTCGTGGTCTGCGGCCCCGGGTTGTTGAGGGTCACCGTGTACACCGGAGACGCCAGCCCGCACAGTGCGGAGCCGAGGTTGGCGGCCTGCGGACTGCCCAATCCGGTGGTCATGTCATAGCCCTGGAAGACGTGGTAGTAGGCCTTGGTGTCGGGACTGGTGAACCCCACGGCGAAGGCGTCGTTGTCGCCCGCGCCCGTGAACGGGCTCGCGGCGGCCACGTCGTGAAACGCGCTCGCGTAGTCCGAGCCGCCGAGTGCGTACAGATCCGGGTTGGCAAAGCCCACGTGATGCCCCCGGCAGGCGGGAAGCGCGTCGGTCAGAGCGACAACCGCCGCCCACAGCGGCGCGGCCATGCTCGTCCCGGAGATGTCGTCCCAGCCGGCCTGCGTCGTGCCGCCCAAGTCGTAGAACTCGTAGCCGGTGTGGCGGCTGGCGTCCGCGGAGACGTCGGGGACCTCGCGGCAGAGTCCGTTGCAGGCGTCCGATGACTCCGAGTAGTCGACGCCGAGCGAGCTGGCCGCGTCGGCCTGATAGGCCAGAGCGGTCCAGGTGGCCGACGGTCCGCCGCCGGTCGCCGAGACGGGGTCACTGATCTGCCCGTTGGTGATCTGGTACCCGTCGTTCCACACCGACTCGTCGGAATAGGTCCCGTTGTCGGGTACCGCACAGGTCTGCGTCGTCGTGTTCAGCGCGCACAGCGTCGTGCCGCCGACGCCGGTGATGAACGGCTGAGAGCTCGGATCGTCGACCGCGAGACTCGTGTCAGTCGTCTGGCCCGCCCCGGGCTCGTAGCAGTCCTCGGAGCCGTTGTCGCCGGCGGCCGCGAACACCGACATCCCCTCCGCCGCGGCCTGCTGCAGCAGCTGGCTCTCGATCGTCTGCTCCGGGACGCCCACGTTCGTCTCGCAGTTGCCATAGGAGATCGAGACGACGCTGGCGCGCTTGTCGGACACGATCTGCGACAGCGTGGACGCCAGATCCGGGCCTTCGTAGTCGAGCACGCTCGCCTGGGGGGCGAGCCCGATGATCTGCTCGACATCGCCGGCCGCCTCGCCGTCGTCGCCATCGGGGGAGGCGGGGGCCCCGCCCTGCACCGGAACCTGAGTGACCTGGGCGTGGGTCTGGTAGCAGGACTGAAAACTGGCGACGTCGCTCAGCGTGAGCGGCTCGAGCTCGAGCACCGCGACGGTCTGCCCCTGCCCCTCGTCACCGCCCTGGTAGAAGCCGTTGAAGCCATACGCGGCAGCGATCTCATCGGAGGTGTAGGCGTTATTGCTCTGCGCCTGCGCGGTGACGTCGGGACACGGGACCGGGCCGTTGGTCAGAGCATGCGCGCGGGCTCGACGCAGTGCGGCGGGCCGCCGGCGCGCCACGGACCGAACGCTGGACCGCGACTCGTCGCTGCGCGGCTGATCGCGCTGCACGGTCTGCAGCCCGATGACCGCGTCGACGTCGCCGGCGATGTTCGCGGGCAACGTCGGGGCCGACCGGTTGACGTACGCGGAGCGGCCGTCGGGGAGGCGCACGCTCGCCTCGCGGGTCTCGAACGCGCGCTGGACCGCGGCGACGCTCCCTGAGACCGGCAGCATGAGGTCGTTGCGGTCGGGCGCCTCGACGTGCAGCCCGGCGCGCCGCAGAGCGGCCGCGACCGCCGCCACGTGCGCCGGCGTCGCCCCGAAACGTCGCGCGAACTCGCTGACGCTCAGGTACTGGCCGTACTGGGGCGTGCCCGGCGTGGAGACGGCGGCGGCGAAGGTCTTGAGCCCGAACGGATTGCGCGGGGTGAGCGCCACGTCGAGCTGCAGGCGTGTCGTCGTCGGCAGGGAGGCGATCACGTGCGCGTGCGCGGGCACCGCCTGCACGGCACCGACGGCGACCCGCCGTTGCGCCGCCATCGCCGGCGCCGCGGCCGCCAACCACGCCACCACGCACAGCAATCCCAGCATCCATCGACCCACCGACTTGCCCCGTTGCGTCACGCTGCCCCCAGAGTCCCGTGTGAAGCGCTGACCGCTCCGCCAGCGCGGCCTTAACGTTTCATAAACCTCCTAAAAGGTCAAACGGACCGAGGGGCGTGGCGCGACGGGTGAGCGCCGCGGGCGTTGTAGACGGTCACCTCACCGGTGGCGACCGCATCGCGGTAGCGGGTGAAGGTGGCGACCGCGTCGTCGCGCAGCACCCCGTCGAGCACGTCGATCCCGCGCGCCTGAAACTGCGCTGCCCAGTCGTCACGCATCGGACCTTCGTCAAAGCCGGTCAGACGCTCGAGCTCGGGGCCCGAGCCGGCGACGACCAGTCGGCGGACGCCCGACCACAGGACCGCGCCGTAGCACTGCACGCACGGGCGCCAGTTGACGACGAGCTCGTGGTCGGGTCGGCCGGCGGCGCCGAGGTCCCAGCCGCCGGCGGCCCGCTGGGCGAGCGCCAGGGCGGTGACCTCCGCGTGGGCGCTGGAGACGCCGCTGGCGAGCACGACGTTGACGCCGACCGAGACGATCCGCCCACTGCCCGACTCGGCCACGAGCGCGGCGAACGGCCCGCCGCCGCGCTCTCGCCAGTTGCGCTCGGCCAGCGCGTGGACGACCCGCATCCGCCCTTCGAGGTCGCCGATCGCCTCGGGGACGTCGGCTACCGCCTCATGCACCCACGCCGGGAGCGCGATCGAATAGTCGCTGGCCGAGAGCTTCATCAAGGCCTCTGTCGCCGTCGGAGATCGGGCACGCCTGCGAGCGTGCCAAAGACCCGGAGGCCGATCAACCTCGCCGCCTCTGATCCCGTGACTAGGCTGCAACCGACCATGCCGGGACAGCTCCTCGCCTCGTTGACCCCGACGCGCCGCGCGCTGCTGGCACTCGCCCTCGGCGGGTTCGGAATCGGCACCGGGGAGTTCGTGACGCTCGGGCTGCTGCCCAACGTCGCCGCGAGCCTGCACGTCTCGATCCCGCGCGCCGGACATCTCATCTCGGCGTATGCGCTCGGGGTCGTCGTCGGGGCGCCGCTGCTCACCGCCGCGGCCGTGTCACTGCCGCGCAAGGGGCTGCTGATCGGCATCGCGCTCGTGATGGCCGCCGGGAACTTCGGCTCGGCCGCGATGCCCGGCTTCACCTCGCTGCTGCTGCTGCGCTTCCTGTCCGGGCTGCCTCATGGCGCCTACTTCGGAGTCGCCTCGGTCGTCGCCGGCAAGCTCGTCCCGACGCACAAGCGCAGCTCGGCGATGGCGATCGTGTTCGCCGGGCTGACGGTCGCCAACGTCATCGGCGTGCCGATGACGACGCTGATCGGACAGCAGACGAGCTGGCGGGTCTGCTTCGTGCTGGTGGGAGCGATCGAGCTGGTGGCCGCCGGCTGCGTGGCAGCGGTCGTGCCCGTCGACCGAGCCGACGCCACCGACAGCGCGCCGGACCTGCGTCACGAGCTGCGCGCCTTCCGCCAGCCCCAGATCTGGCTGTCGCTCGGGATCGCCACGATCGGCGGCGGTGCCCTGTTTGCCAGCTTCAGCTACATCGCGCCGATGATGACCCACGTGGCCGGCTACTCCTCCGGCGCGATCACGCCCCTGCTCGTGCTCTTCGGCCTGGGGATGACCGGCGGCAACCTGGTGGGGGCTCGCCTCGCCGACCGGGCGCTGATGCGGACGATCTATCTGGCGCTCAGCGCGGAGGTCGTCGTCGCGGCGATCTTCTTCTTCTCCGCCCGCAACGAGATCACGGCGGCGGTGACGATCTTCCTGTTCCCGTTCTGCTCGCTGGCGATCCTGCCGGCGCTGCAGTCGCGGATCGTCGGCCTGGCCGGAGGCGCGCCCAACCTGGCGGCGGCCTCGATCCATGCCGCCTTCAACATCGCCAATTCCCTCGGCGCGTGGCTCGGCGGAATCACGATCGCGGCGGGACTCGGATATGCCGCGCCCAACCTCGTCGCGGCCGGGCTGGCGATGTTGGGCCTGGGGATCGCGCTGTGCTCGGGCCGCCTGGAGCGCCGCACCGGGCTCCATCGCTCGACGCCCGGAGCGGTGATCGCCGGCGGCTGAGCTCGCTGCGGGTCGACTAACCGCCGTGGTGCCTGAGCCACCGGTCGATCAGAAACCGCGCGATCGACACGCTGCCCGGCAGCTGGAACGCGGCGTCCTCACCGTCGACCGCCGCGCGGACCTCCTCGACGTCCAGCCAGTGGACCTCGTCCAGCTCACCGTCGGTGGGCTCTGGATCGCCGCCGTCAGAGACGGCGTGGAAGCCGAGCATCAGCGACGCCGGGAACGGCCACGGCTGAGAGGTGACGTACTCCGGCGCACGCGCGATGATCCCCGACTCCTCCTGGACCTCCCGGAGCACCGCCTCCTCGGCCGATTCGCCGGGGGAGACGAATCCGGCCAGCACCGACAGGCGACCCTCCGGCCAACCCGTGCGCCGCCCCAGCAGCAGCCGGTCCCCGTGTTCGACGGTCATGATCACGACCGGGTCGGTCCGCGGGAAGTGGTGGGTGCCGCAGCTGGGACAGTGGCGGGAGTAGCCCGCCTCGGCGAGCTCGGTGCCCGCTCCGCAGTTGGCGCAGAAACGGTGGCGGCGGTGCCAGTTGAGCAGGGCGGTCGCGTACGCGGCCAGGCCGGCCTCGGCGTGTGACAGCTCGGTTCCGGCCTCGCGCAGCGACACCACCCGCGCGGCGACGTCATCGCCGTCGAGGTCCCAGCTGTCGTCAAGGGCCGGCCGATCCTCGCCCGCCGCGTCGTCTGAGTCGATCGCGATCAGCCCGACGCCGTCGGGGTCGACGCCGAGCAGGATCGGATTGTCGAGCTGCTCGGCGGTGGGCTCGACGCGCGCCAACGTCGGTTCCTCGCCGCGTTCGACGACGAGCACCCCGTCACGTCCTGCGGCGATCCCGCGCGTCGCGGGGGAGCTGACGAGCGCGTCGACCCACGCGGGGTACTTGCGCTGCACGCTGACACGGTCCAGCGTCATGCCGGTGAACGGGCGTCCGGGAGGTGGCTGCAGCGCCGACATCGTTCGTCTGCGCTGAAGGGTAGGCGTCGCCCCGCGCGGATGCCGGTAGACCATCAGCCTCCGAAGGACTGCTGCTCTTCGACGGTCAACTCGGCGGTGGGACGAGCTTCGAGCCGCGCGTCGGGGATCGTCACGCCGCTCTGCACCGACAGGCCGTAGGTGCCGGCGTCCAGCCTCGCCTCAGCGCGCTCCAAGGCGGCCAGCTGCTCCTGCAGATCGTGACGACGACCCTCGTCGAGCTCGTCCTGGTACAGATTCTGATCGCCCTGATCCCCGGGCTCAGAACTCGCGTCACCCTCCAGCGGGTCCCCGGAGTGCAGGCCCAGCGCGGACTCCAGCCGCTCGCGCTCACGAGTCAACAGCTCACGTGCTCGCTCGGGTTCCATGGGACGGGGAGGCTACACCTTCGCCTCGACGCCACGGGCGCGCCCGCAGCGAACCGGCCCACGCCCCGGCGATCATCACGCCGCCCGTCGCCAACGCGATCCAGGCCACCGGACCGAAGACCCCGGTTCCGCTCGCCGCGGGCAGCGAGGTCGCCGTCGGAGTGGGGAGGGGGTGTCCGGCGGCGGCGGCGACTCGCTCGACGGCGGTGACGGCCGCGGCGGCGGTTGCCGAGCCGGCCCCTGCCAGCGGCGCTCCGACCAGTGAGGCGCCGACGTGCTGCAGCGCCGCCTGCGACCCCGGCTGACCCACCAGCCAGACCCCGTAGCCGTTGGGCATGACGACGATCAGCGTGCCGTGAAAGACATCGGCCAGCTCCTCGCCGAGGAACTCGGCGTACCGCGACGGGTCGCGCCACAACGGGGTGATCGCCCCGAGATCGCTGCGAGCGGCGATCAGCGCGACCCGCACCGGGTAGCCGCGGCGCTGCGCGGATCCGACGACCGCCTCCAGCCGCGCCTGATCGGCGGTCGGGATACCCCGGCCCTGCGGGATGAACACCGGCTGCTCGGCCAGCACGTCGGAGGCGGGGTCCCCGTCGGCGTGTGCCGATGGGACGACCAGCACGGAGAGCGCGATGACCGCGAGGATGGCGACGAGCGTCCGCCACCGCGCCGAGCCCAGATGCGTAGAGTCTGCCAACGGTGCCTCAGTCTAAGTCGCGCGCGGGTCTGCGGCGGCGGGCAGGATGGCTGCTCGCCGCGGCTGTGGCGTGCCTGGCCGCGCCGGCCACGGCCGCCGCGCACGGCCCCGTCGACCCCGCCGCCTCGCGGTATGAGGCCCGGATCATCCAGGTGCCGGCGGGCCTTCAGGCGCGGGTCGTGGACGGCGACCTGCGGCTGTGGCTGCGCGCCGCGCCCGGCGTGACCGCCGACGTCGTCGACTACCGCGGCGCCACGTACCTGCGCTTCACCTCCGCGGGCGTCTACGTCAACCGCAACAGCGCGATGTACTACGTCAACCAGGTCCCCCCGGTGACCCCGCCGATCTCGCTCGGACCTCGGACCGCCCCCAGCTGGGAGCGCGTCAGCCGCGGGCACACCTACGAGTGGCAGGACGGTCGGCTGCAGGCTCTGGCCAAGACGGTGCTCCCGCCCGGCAGCAACGACGCCGGGCGATGGTCGATCGCCGTCGTGGTCAACGGTCGGCCCGAGAAGATCGTCGGCAGCCTCTACCACCGGCCCGACCCGTCGCCGGTGTGGTTCTGGCCGATCATCGTCGCGCTGCTGTGCGTGCTCGCCGGGCTGCGACTGCGTCGGCCCGAGCTTGACCGGCGGATGGCCGTCGGCCTGGCCGGTCTGGCCCTGACCGGCTTTGCCGTCGCCTCGGTGGGCCATCAGCTGCACGGGCGACCGGTGGTCAGCACGGGGCAGCTCGTCGTGCTCGGGCTCGAGCTGGCGTTCACCGCGTGGGGGGTCGTGCGGCTGGCGCGCGGGCAACCGGGGTGGATCGCGCTGTTCGTGATCGCGGGAGGGGCGCTGTGGCAGGGAATCGCCTTGGCCCCGACGCTCGTCGACGGCTACGTGCTGCTGGCCACCGGATCGGTGCTCGGCCGCCTGGCCGAGATCGCGTCGCTGGCCGGTGGTGCGGGGCTGCTGCCGATCGTGTTCGTGATGGCCGAGCGCGGCGGTCGCAGTGGTCGCAGCGGTCGCAGTCGCAGTGGCGCGGGCGCCCCGCCGGCCGAGGCGGCCGCATCGCCGAGAGCGTGGGAGACCACCGCTCAGTCCTGACGCGGACCGGCGTCGCGGTCGCGCTCGCGCTCGCCGCCGGCGGCTGCGGCTCGGGCGCGTCCACGGTCACGTCGTCGCGCGCCGCGACCGCTGCGTCGGGCAGCGTCTCCGCCCTCGTCCGTGAGGCGCGCCCGATCGGGCGCGGTCCCGCGTTTCACCTCCCGGCACGCGGCCCCGTGATCGGGCCCTGCCGTCGCGCGCTGGGGCGGCGCTACGGGGTTCACGTCGAGCTGTTCGCCGCCGACCGCGTCGCGCTGATCGCCGCGGGGGTGGGAGCCCGGGCGCCGCTGCGCCGCTCGGGAGGTCAGATCGTGGCGGCGCGCTGCTTCGGCGCGCTCGTGACCCGCGACCCCACCGGAGTCGTCCTGGTGCGCCCCGGCGCGCATCTGACGATCGCCGACCTGTTTGCCTCCTGGGGCCAGCCGCTGGGCGCTCGCCGGCTGCTGTCGTTTCACGGGACGGTCACGGCCTACGTCGGCGGCCGGCGCTGGACAGCGACCGCCCCGTCGAGGATCCCACTTGACCGACACGCCGAGATCGTGCTGGAGGTCGGCCCGCACGTGCCCCCGCATCGCGCCTTTGACTTTCCACCGGGGACGTGAGCGCCGGCCGTGGCCGCCCGCCGGGCGGCGCCCGCTCCGGGCGAGCGTCAGTCGGCCAGGCGGGCCAGCGCCGCGCGGACCTCGGCGTCGCCGCGCTGCGCGTCGGCGTCGGTCCAATGCCATCGCACACCGGACTCGATGGCGAACGTGGGGCGCAGGTGGTCATGGACCTCGTGCACGTCGACCGCGACCGCGCAGACCCCGGGCACGAGCTGCTCGGCGAGGACCGTCGCGCGGCCGTCGGCGGTGAACGCCTGACCGGCGCAGCAGATGGCCAGCGACACCTCCGGGTCGGTCCGCAGGCGCGCCAGCGACTCCCGCCGCTGCGCGAGCCCGATCAACACGCGGTCGGGGCCGGCGCGGATCACCGCCGAGACCGGGATCGCGTGCGGGCGTCCGCCGCCGGTCACGAGGATCGCCACCGTCGTCGGTGGCCAGTCGGGCAAATGAACGGGGCCGCGCACGTCGACAGCGTGACAGTCCGCGACCCCCGGCCGCGTCCGAGGCGTAAGTTTCATCCTCGTGCCACATGAGGCGCGAACATGGGAGTGAGGACCGAGGACGTCGAGCTCGATGTCGTCGACGCGGTCCTGGAGGCGGTCGCCGTCGCCCTCGGGCACGAGCCATCGTGGTCCTGCACGGAGTTCGTGCGCCAGTACTACCACTGGGTGCCCGCTCAGGACCTGCGCGAACGCGACGTCGCCGACCTGGCCGGCGCGGTCCTCGGTCACTGGGACGCGGCGACCCGCCGCCGCCCCGGCGAGGCCACGGTGTCGGTGTTCAACCCCGACCCCGCGCGCGAGCACTGGAGCTCCCCGTACACCGTCGTCGAGATCGTCTCCGACGACATGCCGTTCCTCGTCGACTCCGTGACGATGGAGCTCGGGCGCCAGGGGTACGCGATCGAGCTGTTCATCCATCCGGTGATGCGCGTCGTCCGGGACCGAGAGGGGATCCTCGCCGACGTGCTCGCGTCAGGGGCCTCCGCGCGGGCGGTCGTGACCGAGTCGATCATCCACGTCGAGGTCGTGCGCCAAGCGAGCTCGGAGCGTCTGGCGGTGCTGGGCGCCGGGATCGAGCTCGTCTTAGAGGAGGTCCGCGCCGCGGTCCAGGACTGGGGCGCGATGCGGGCTCGCGCCACCGAGCTGGCGACCGAGCTGCGGCAGTCCTCGGCGCCGTGTGACCCTCACCAGCTGTCGGAGTGCGAGGCCTTCCTCGCCTGGCTGGCTGACGACAACTTCACGTTCCTGGGCTACCGCGAGTACGAGCTGACGCACGACGGCCGCTTGCAGGCGTTGGCCGACTCGGGCCTGGGCATCCTGCGCGGATCGTCGCGGACACCGTCCCGGCGCCTCGGCGCGCGCGCGCGCGCCGAAGCCCACGCGCCGGATCCGCTGGTGCTCACCAAAGCCAACTCCCGGGCCACGGTGCACCGTCCCTCCTACATGGACTACATCGGGGTCAAGGCGTTTGGCCCCGATGGCCGCGTCACCGGCGAGCGGCGTTTCCTCGGCCTCTACACCTCGACCGCGTACCACGCGCCCCTGTCCAAGGTGCCGCTCCTGCGCGACAAGGTCGAGCGGATCCTCCACGCCGCCGCGTTCGCGCCCGAGAGTCACGATGCCAAGGGGCTGGTCGACATCCTGGAGTCGCTGCCGCGCGACCTGCTGATCCAGATCGACGGCGGCGACCTGTTTGAGATCGCGATGGGGATCCTCGGCCTCGGCGAGCGCCCGCGGGTCCGTCTGTTCGTCTCCCGCGACCGGCTGGACCGGTTCGTGGCCGCCACCCTGTGCATGCCCCGTGAGCGTTTCAACACCGAGAATGTCCGGCGGGCGAGCGTGATCCTCACCGAGGCGTTCGGCGGTGACCAGGTCGACTGGCGGCTGCAGATCTCCGAGTCGGTCGTCGTCCGCGTCTACTACGTCGTGCACTGCGGGCAGGGCATCGCCGAGGTCGACGTGTCGGCGCTGGAGGACCGGCTCGCGGAGGTGACGCGAGCGTGGGGCGACGACCTGCGTGCGGCGCTCGTCGGCGCCCATGGCGAGCAGCGCGGTCTGGCGCTGTACGGCGAGTACGCCGCCGCGTTCCCAGCCACCTACCGCGCCTACGTCGATGCCGGGACGGGAGTCGCCGACATCGCCCGGATCGCCGAGCTGCGGGCCGCCGAGCGGCCGATCATCGCCGTCGACCGCCGGCCCGGGGACGCCGAGCAGATGGTCCGCGCCAAGCTGTTCAGCGCGACCCCGGTGACCCTGTCGGAGGTGGTGCCGTCCTTTGAGCACATGGGCGCGCGGGTCGTTGACGAGCGGCCGTATGAGATCCGCCCGGCCGGTGGCGATCCGGTGTGGGTCTACGACGTGGGTCTGAGCTGTGACCCGGAGGACCTCGACCGCGCCGGCGATGAGTTCCCGGCGACGTTCCTCGAGGTCTGGACCGGAGCGCTGGAGGACGACCGCCTCAACGGGCTGGTGCTCAGCACCGGGCTCTCCGGTCGCCAGATCACGGTGCTGCGCGCCGTGCTGCGCTACCTGCGCCAGGCGGCGATCGCCTTCTCAGACGCCTACATGATCGCCACGCTGCTGGACAATCCGCAGATCGCGGGTCGCCTGGTGGCGCTGTTTGAGGCCCGGTTTGATCCCGACGGCCATGACGCGGAGGTCGCGCAGCGGATCCATGACGAGCTCGATGCGGCGATCGATGGGGTGGCGAGCCTGGACGCCGACCGGATCCTCTCCGCGGTCCGTGCGGTGATCGACGCGATGCTGCGGACCAACCACTTCCGCCGCGGCGCCGACGGGGCGCCGCCGAGCTATGAGTCGTTCAAGCTCGATCCGCGGCGGCTCGACATGCTCCCGCGCCCTCGGCCGCGGTATGAGATCTTCGTCTACTCGCCGCGGGTGGAGGGCATCCACCTGCGCGGCGGCCGCGTCGCCCGCGGCGGGCTGCGCTGGTCAGACCGCCGGGAGGACTTCCGCACCGAGGTGCTCGGGCTGATGAAAGCCCAGATGGTCAAGAACGCGCTGATCGTGCCCGTCGGCTCCAAGGGCGGGTTCGTCGTCAAGCGCGGGCGGGCGGGGTCGCTGCCCGGCGATCGTGAGGCGCAGCTGCAGGAGGGCATCGACTGCTACCGCACGTTCCTGCACGGGCTGCTCGATCTCACCGACAACTACGTCGGCGACGCCGTCGTGGCTCCCGAGCGGGTCGTGCGCTACGACGAGGACGACCCCTATCTGGTGGTCGCCGCCGACAAGGGAACGGCGCGGTTCTCAGACATCGCCAACTCGGTCTCGGAGGAGTACGGCTTCTGGCTGGGCGACGCGTTCGCCTCCGGCGGCTCGCACGGCTATGACCACAAGGCGATGGGGATCACCGCCCGTGGTGCCTGGGAGTCGGTCAAGCGTCACTTCCGGGAGCTGGGCACCGACGTCGCGACCGAGGCGTTCACGGTGGTCGGCATCGGCGACATGTCCGGGGACGTGTTCGGCAACGGGATGCTGCGCTCGCCTCACATCCGACTCGTCGCCGCCTTCAACCACGCGCACGTGTTCCTGGATCCCGACCCCGACCCCGCGGCCGGCTACGCCGAGCGCCGTCGGCTGTTCGAGCTGCCGCGGTCGTCGTGGAGCGACTACGACACGTCGCTGATCTCCGAGGGCGGCGGGGTCTATGACCGGTCGGCCAAATCGATCCCGATCTCGGCCGAGGTCCGCGCCGCGCTGGACATCGAGGCCGAGCGGCTGGCGCCCGCCGAGCTCATCTCCCAGATCCTGCGCGCGCCCGTCGACCTGCTCTACAACGGGGGGGTCGGAACCTACGTCAAGGCGCACGACGAATCCCACGCCGACGTCGGCGATCGCGCCAACGACGCCGTTCGAGTCGATGGGGCGCAGCTGCGCTGTCGCGTGGTGGCCGAGGGCGGCAACCTGGGTCTCACCCAACGGGGCCGGATCGAATACGCGCTGCGCGGCGGGCCGGCCGACGGCAGCTCCGCGGGCGGGCAGATCAACACCGACGCGATCGACAACGTCGCCGGGGTCAACTGCTCCGATCACGAGGTCAACATCAAGATCCTGCTCGGCGATCTGATCGCCGGCTCCGAGCTGCCGGCCGCCGACCGCGACGCGGTGCTCGGGTCGATGACCGAGGCGGTCGCCGAGGAGGTGCTGCACGCCAGCTACACCCAGACCCAGGCGCTGTCGCTGGCCGTGCACCAGGCCGTGTCGATGCGCGATGTCCACGCTCGCTTGATGTCGTGGCTGGAGCAGCACGCGGCTCTGGACCGCGAGCTCGAGGGCCTGCCCTCCGACGAGACCCTGCTCGAGCGTCGCGCGCAGCGCCGCGGGCTCGTCGCCCCCGAGCTGGCGGTGCTCATGGCCCACGTGAAGATCGCGCTCTACGAACAGCTGATGGAGTCAGACCTTCCCGACGACCCCTATCTGCTCAGGGATCTGGAGCGCTACTTTCCGGCGCCCCTGGGGACCGGCTCGGCGTCGGCCGACCGGGCGCCGGCGGGGACCGAGGGGGCCGAGCGCTACACCGAGCAGATCCGCCAGCACCGGCTGCGCCGGGAGCTGATCGCGACGATCGTCGCCAACCAGCTCGTCGACCGCGGCGGGATCACCTTCGCCTTCCGCCAGCACGAGGAGACGGGGATCGCGGCGTCGCAGCTGGCTCGGGGCTTCGCGGTCGCCCGCGAGGTGTTCGGCATGCGCGACTTCTGGGATGCCATCCAGGATCTCGACAACCGGATCGAGGCCGGGACTCAGCTGTCGATGCTGCTGGAGGGCCGCCGGCTCGTCGAGCGCGCCACCCGCTGGCTGGGTCGGGCCTGGACGCGAACCGAGATCGACATCACTGCGACCGCCGAGCACTTCGCGGCCGGCGTCCGTGAGCTGTCAGCCGCCCTGCCCGACGTCCTGCTCGGTCACGATCGGGAGGCCTACGCCGCGCGGTTGGCTGAGCTGGTCGACGCCGGGGTGGTGCCCGAGCTCGCGCACCGCGTCGCCTCGATGCCGGCACTGCTGTCGGTCTTCGACATCGTCGAGGACGCTGCGGCGACCGGCCGTCCCCAGGCGTTGGTGACCCGCGTGCACTTCGAGATCAGCGCGCGGCTCGGCCTGGACTGGCTGCGCGACCGGATCCTCGAGCTGCCGCGCGCCGACCGCTGGCAGGCGCTGGCGCGCTCGGCGTTGCGCGACGACCTCTATGAGCTGCACATCGCGCTCACGCGCGATGTGCTGGCCGAGGCCCACGGGGCCGATGACGGCGCCGCAGCGGTGGCGAGGTGGCTTGACTCCCACGCCGAAGCGGTGACGCGCGCCGTCGGGGTGCTTGACGACGTGCGAGCCTCGAACACCTATGACACGACGACGCTGCCGGTCGTCGTGCGCGAGCTGAAGAACCTCGCCTGAGCGGACCCCGCTCCGCTCGGCTCGGGGGCGGGATGCAGGCTAAGCTCGTGCGTCGATGGCCACCGTCAAGACCTCCATCACCGAACTGCCCGAATCCCGCGTGCGCGTGTCGGCCGAGGTGCCCGCCGACGAGGTCGAGCGGCGCGTTCAGCAGGCCGCCCGCAAGCTCGGCGCCCAGCTGCGGATCCCGGGATTTCGCAAGGGCAAGGTCCCGCCCCCCGTCGTGCTGCGGCGCCTCGGCCGCGAGGCGGTGTTCGACGAGGCGCTGCAGAGTTCGCTGGGGGAGTGGTACATGACCGCGATCGACGCGTCCGGCATCGCCCCGGTCGGCGGGCCGGAGTTCGACTTCGGCGGCGTGCCGGGCCCCGGTGAGCCACTCACCTTCTCGATCGAGATCGGCGTCCGGCCCCAGGCCACCCTGGGTGAGTACCTGGGTCTGGAGGTCGGCCGGCGCGAGCCCACGGTCGACGAGTCGGCGATCGACGAGCAGATCGAGGCGATGCGCGATCGCCTGGCCACGCTGGACACCGTGCAGCGCCCCGCTCAGAGCGGCGATCACATCGTCGCCGACTACGTGGGCAAGATCGATGGCGAGCCGTTTGAGGGGGGTACCGCCCGCGACCAGCTGATCGAGCTCGGATCCGGACGCCTGATCCCCGGCTTCGAGGAGCAGCTGGAAGGGGTCAGCGCCGGCGAGGAGCGCGAGATCGCGCTCACCTTCCCCGAGGACTACCCCAACGAGCTCGGCGGGCGCGACGCCACCTTCGAGATCACCGTCCATGAGGTCAAGGCCAAGAACCTGCCCGAGCTCGACGACGACTTCGCGACCGACGCGTCGGATTTCGACACGCTGCAGGAGCTGCGCGACGACATCGGCGCCAAGCTGCGCGAGACCGACGAGCGCACGGTGGCGCGGGAGTTCGAGGAAGCCGTCCTGCAGGCAGCCGTCGACAACGCCACGATCGAGGTCCCCGACCAGCTCGTCCACGCGCGCGCGCACGAGCTCGTCGAGCAGACGCTCACCACGCTGGCCCGCCAGGGGATCTCCAAGGAGACCTACCTGCAGATCGCCGGCAAGGACGAGCACGCGCTGTCTGAGGACGCCGAGCCCGAGGCCGCCGCGGCGCTGCGTCGCGAGGCGGTGCTCGCCGCGATCGTCGCCGCCGAGCAGATCGAGCCGACCGACGAGCAGCTGACCGAGGCGCTCGCGCCGGCCGCCGAGCGCGACGGCACAGACCCCGCCGAGCTCGTGGAGCGGCTGCGGTCCAACAACCGTCTGGATCAGCTGCGCGAGGACGTCGCCACCCGCCAGGCGCTGGAGCTGCTCGTCGAGCGGGCCACGCCGATCAGCGTGGCCCAGGCCGAGGCCCGCGGCGCGATCTGGACCCCCGACAAGGAACAGTCGGGGTCGGGGTCGGGCCAGATCTGGACCCCTGGCTCCTAGGCTCAAAACCCGTTCCGACAGGCCCTGATCGCAGGCCCGCGGCGGGCCCTGCGCGATTGCTACAGTCGGCAGGATTCCGGCGCAGCATGCGAAAGAAGGCAGGCGATGAGCCCACTGGTACCGATGGTCGTCGAGCAGACCTCCCGCGGGGAGCGCGCGTTCGACATCTACAGCCGTCTGCTCAACGAGCGGATCGTCTTCCTGGGTACCCCCGTGGACGACCAGATCGCCAACCTGATCGTGGCTCAGCTGCTGCATCTGGAGTCCGAGGACCCGGATAAGGACATCTCGATCTACATCAACTCACCCGGTGGATCGGTCTACGCCGGCCTGGCGATCTACGACACGATGCAGTTCATCAAGCCCGACGTGCAGACGATCTGCGTCGGCATCGCGATGTCGATGGGCGCCCTGCTCCTCGCCGGCGGCGCCGCGGGCAAGCGGATGGCGCTGCCCAACGCAAAGATCCTCATTCACCAGGTGTCCTCAAGTTTCCAGGGGCAAGCGACCGATATCGAGATCCATGCCCGCGAGATCATCGATATCCGCCGCCGTCTGGACGAGATCATCGCCCAGCACACCGGCAAGAGTCTCGACGAGGTCAAGCACGACACCGAACGCGACTACTTCATGAGCTCTGAGGAGGCCAAGGAGTACGGAATCATCGACCGGGTGATCTCCGAGCACTGACGGCCTGCGGGCCATCGCTGCGAGAAGCACCCCGGGTCGAGTTTCATACGAGGAGAATCCATGGCGCGACCGACCGACTCCAACGAACAGCTTCTCTGCAGCTTCTGCGGGAAGTCCCAGCGGCAGGTCAAGAAGCTGATCGCCGGTCCCGGCGTCTACATCTGCGACGAGTGCATCGATCTCTGCAACGAGATCATCGATGAGGAGCTGACCGCCCCACCGAGCTTCGACATCGAGAATCTCCCCAAGCCGCGGGAGATCTACGACGTGCTCAATGAGTACGTGGTCGGCCAGGAACAGGCCAAGCGCTCGCTCTCGGTCGCGGTCTACAACCACTACAAGCGCGTCCAGATGATGCAGTCCGATGAGAACGACATCGAGCTGCAGAAGTCAAACATCCTGCTCCTCGGCCCCACCGGCTGTGGCAAGACGCTGCTCGCCCAGACGCTGGCCAAGATCCTCAACGTCCCGTTCGCGATCGCGGACGCGACGGCGCTGACCGAAGCCGGCTACGTCGGCGAGGACGTCGAGAACATCCTCCTGAAGCTGATCCAGGCCGCCGACTACGACGTCAAGAAGGCCGAGACCGGCATCATCTACATCGACGAGGTCGACAAGATCGCCCGCAAGGCCGACAACCCGTCGA
>CAZZYU010000073.1:0-17045 GCA_964658375.1 uncultured Acetobacteraceae bacterium
GGTAGCGGTAGCTGCCTGACCAGTTGGTCTGCGGCGCGCGTGTCGCGGTCACGGACAGAGGCTATCCGTCCGGCGGTGATGCGAACGTACGTTTGTGCCTGCCGCACCCGCACCGACGATCCTGCACGCCGACCTGGACGCCTTCTACGCCTCGGTTGAGCAGCGCGACGACCGCTCGCTGCGGGGTCGGCCGGTGATCGTCGGGGGTGGGGTGGTGCTCGCCGCCAGCTATGAGGCGCGAGCGCGGGGCGTGCGCACCGCGATGGGGGGCGCCCGCGCCCGGGCGCTGTGCCCGCAGGCGGTCGTGGTGCGACCGCGGTTTGAGGCCTATACCGCCGCCAGCCGGGCGGTGTTCACGATCTTCCGGGAGACGTCGCCGCTGGTGGAGGCGCTGTCGATCGACGAGGCGTTCCTGGATGTGCGGGGCCTGGAGCAGATCTCGGGCACGGCGATCGAGATCGCCGAGCGGCTGCGGCGGACCGTGGGTGACGAGGTCGGTCTGGCGATCACGGTCGGGGTGGCGAGCACCAAGTTCCTGGCCAAGGTCGCCAGCGCGGTGGCCAAGCCAGACGGGCTGCTGCTGATCCCCGGGGGCGGTGAGCTGGCGTTCCTGCACCCGCTGCCCGTCGCGCGGCTGTGGGGGGTCGGGGCGGTGACCGCGGCCAAGCTGCACGCCGAGGGGATCACGACCGTGGCCCAGGTCGCGCGCATGGACGAGGCCGCGCTGATGGAGCTGCTGGGCCGGGGCGTTGGCCGTCACCTGCATGCGCTGGCCCACAACCGCGACCCGCGGATGGTCCGCGCCCGCAGACGCCGACGCTCGATCGGGGCCCAGCGGGCGCTCGGCCGCGCCCGGCGGACGCCGACCGAGATCGAGGCGGCGCTGATGGCGCTCGTCGATCGTGTCGCCCGCCGTATGCGCGCCGCCGGTCGGGCCTGTCGGACCGTCGTGCTGCGGCTGCGCTTCGGGGACTTTGCGCGGGCGACGCGCTCGCGTACTGTGGCGGAGGCGACCACCCGCACCGCGACGCTGCTGGCAATCGCGCGCGGTCTGCTGGCCGCCAGCGCGACCATGATCGAGCGCCGCGGTCTGACCCTGCTCGGGGTCGCGCTCACCAACCTGTGCGACGCGGGCGCGGTGCAGCTGGCGCTGCCGTTTGACCGCGCCGCCGGCCTGGACGCCGCGGTCGACCAACTGCGCGACCGCTTCGGCTCCGGCGCGATCTCCCGCGGCGCGCTGGTCGGGCGCCCGACCGAGGAGTGGGTGCCGCTGCTGCCCGACTGAGTGCGATGATCGCGCGACCGCGCGCTCCCGTCCGGGGGCGGGCGCCACAGCAACCGAGGGGATGAGATGGCAACCGATGCACCGCTGGTGACCGGCGTGGACTTCGTGGCCGTGCCGACCGACGACCTGGCCGCCGCGGTGGCCTTCTACGGCGACACGCTGGGCCTGCGCCGCTCGGTCCATAACCCCGAACGGGGCTTTGCCGAGTTTGAGACCGGCAACCTGACGCTCAGCGTGATCGTGCCCGAGCAGATGGGCATGACCCACTACGTCTCGCCCAATGCGATCGCGCTGCACGTGGAGGACATGGACGCCGCGCGGGCCCGGCTCACCGACGCCGGCGTCACGTTCACGGGGGAGACCTTCGACACCGGCGTCTGCCTGATGTCCTTCCTCACCGACCCCAACGGCAACGCGCTGGTGCTCCATCACCGCTACGCGCCGCGGGTGACCGACGACTGACCACCGTGCGGATCGACCGCCCGATGCGCGGCGGCGTCAGCCGCGGTTGACCCGCCGGCTGCCGAGCGGCTGGCGTGGCACCGCCGGCTCGTCACCGTCCACGACGCGACAGAACGCGTCGACGACCGCGGCGTCGAACTGGGAGCCCCGGCAGCGCTGGAGCTCCTGCAGGGCGTATGCGGCGGTCTCGGCGGTGCGGTGCGGACGGTCGGAGGTCATCGCCGCGTAGGCATCGCAGACGGCGATGATCCGCGCTCCGAGGGGGATCGCGTCAGCGCACAGGCCGTCGGGGTAGCCGGCGCCGTCAACCCGTTCGTGACTGGAGCGCACGAGCGGGGCGGTGGCGGCGAGCGCCGGCGCGGCGAGCAGGAATCGCTCGCCGATCGCCGTGTGACACCGCACGAACGCCCACTCGGCCCGGGTGAGGGGCCCGGGCTTGTCAAGAATCGTCCTGGGGATGGCGGCGTTGCCGATGTCGTGGAGCGTCGCCGCCACGCGAATCCGCTCGGTCTCGGGTTCGGGCTGCCCGAGCTCACGCGCGACCCGGGTGGCGAGGCGGGAGACCTCGGTGATGCGGCGGTCGTCGTGGGCGTCCTGCTCGCTGATGACCGCGAGCAGCACGTCGGTGAGCTGCCGGCTGGCCGATGCCCGGGAGCGTTTGTCGGCGTACATCCGCTGGTCGGCGAGGCGGAGCGCGTCGCTGGGATTGGCGGCTTCTGACGGAACCCAGGCGGCACCGTAGGAGCAGCCGATGTGCCACTCGTCGCCGCTGTCGCTGAGCGCCTCGGCGGCGCGGGACAGGATCGCCTCGGCGGCCGACGGACCGCAGCGGACCAGCAGACAGAACTCGTCTCCGCCCATCCGATAGGCCGACGCCTGCGGGCGGGCGACGGCCGCCAGATGGCCCCCGAGCCGTCGCAGCAGGACGTCGCCGGCCTCGTGGCCGTAGGTGTCGTTGTACTGCTTGAAGCCGTCGAGGTCGAAGATCGCCATCAGCAGCTCGGGGTTCCCGGGTGCGACGGGCTCAGCACAGCCGGCGGCCAGGTCGGACTCCAGGGCCCGTCGATTCTCCAGTCCGGTCAGGGCGTCGGTGATCGCTTCCCGGCGGCTGGCCTGCAACAGCCGCTCGTTCTCACCGGCGAGCCGCCCGACCTGGCGCCGCGCCCGAACCGAGCGCACGTAGAACACCAGGAACACCGTCAGCAACAGTGCGAGCGCCGCCGCGGTCCCCAGATCGGTATCCCGGCGGGCCCGCCGGGCCGTGCGTGCGTCGTCTCGGGTGATGATCGCCAGCTCGTGGGAAAGGGCCGCCGAGCGGGTCGTCAACTGCTCCTGGGCGATCGGCGTCGTCGCCGCCCGCGCGGCGAGTCCGCCCTTGCCGGTCGCCGCGTCGTAGATCGTCGTCACGACCGGGATGATCTCGGCGAGACGCTGCCGCGCCGCGTGCACGACCGCCGTGGGGACATCGGGGTCAGCCGGGGTCAGCCCCCGGGCGATGGTGGTCTCGTCGTGGCTGATCACGCGACGGATCCTGAGCGGAGACCCGCCCGCGGCCGGATCGGCCTTGAACGGCGCCGACTGCAGGTTGTCGAGCGCCAGCGTGACCGACGCCGCCCGGAGCTGGTCGCGGCGCGCGGTGTCCGCCCTGCGGGCGACCAGTGAGATGAGCGCAAACGCGCCGACGGTGAGGATCACGACCGCGAGCGGGGCGAGAGCTCTCGTCCGTCGCATCAGCCGTGTCGCTTCTCGGCGCCCGTCGATGTCCGGGTCGACGGTCACGCGGTGAGCCCGCCGGGGAACGACGCGGCCGGCAGTGGCTCGTCTTCGTCGATCGGCATCGGTCGTCCGAACAGATAGCCCTGGGCGAAGGTGACGCCCAGCTCGCGCAGGACCTGGGCTGTCTCCTCGTCCTCCACGCCTTCGGCGATCGTCTGCAGGGAGAACCCGTGCGCGAGCTCGACGATCGCGCTGACCACCGCGCGGTCGCGCGGGCTGTGCCGTGCCTCGCGGACGAATTCGAGGTCGATCTTCAGGTACTGGATCGGAAGCCGCTTGAGGTAGGTGAAGCTGGCAAATCCCGTGCCGAAGTCATCCAGGGCGAAGCTGCAGCCCAGCGCGACCATGTGCTCGGCGAACCGCCGACCGTGATCGAGGTTCTGCATGACCGCGGTCTCGGTGATCTCGAACATGATCGCCGTCGGATCCGCGCCGCGGCGCTCGATCTCCTGCTCGATCACGCGCAGGACCGCCGGGTCGGCGGCGGAGGCTGCCGAGAGGTTGATCGCGACCGATTGTCCGGACCGAGCCAGGCCCACGGCGCGTCTGATCACCCACTGGTCGATGGCTCCGATCAAGCCGCACCGCTCGGCCGTCGGCAGGAACGCCAGGGGCGGGACGAGCTGTTCGTCGTGGTCGCGCAGGCGCAGCAGCAGCTCGTGCGTGACCGTGGCGCCCGATCTCAGATCGACGATCGGCTGGGCGTGCAGCTCGAACCGGTCGTTGTCCAGCGCGTCGCGGATCCGGCCGACCCAGGTCTCACGATCGGCCTCAAAGACGGTCGGCGTCACGCCGAGCTCGAACAGCTCGACGTTGGCGCCGCCGCGGGACTTGGAGTGGTACATCGCGGCATCGGCGCGCTGCATCAAGCCCTCGACGGTCACGTCACCGCCATCGGTGGGCGCCACGGCGAGCGCGACCCCGATGCTGGCGGTCATGATCACCGAGCCGTGACCGAGGTCGATCGGCGCCTCGATTCCGGCGGAGATGCGGTCGGCGATATGGAGGGCGTCCTGCGAGCTGGTCAGGCCGGGAAGCAGCACGACGAACTCATCGCCGCCCAGGCGGCAGACGCTGTCCATCGGGCGGACCGCCGCCTCCAGCCGGAACGCGATCTGCCGCAGGACCAGGTCACCCGAGGCGTGGCCGCGGGCGTCGTTGATCTCCTTGAACCGATCGAGGTCGACGAAGATCAGCCCGACTGATTGCCGCGATCGACTGGCGAGCGCGAGTGCCTGCGTGGCCCGGTCGACGAGCAGCGGGCGGTTGGCCAGGCCGGTGAGCGCGTCGTGCGTCGCCTGATGGGTGAGTGCGTGCTGGCCGCGCTCGAGCTCGCGCAGGCGTTCGGTCTGCAGCCGCTGGATCTCGTGCCGGTGTGCGTTGCGCTGACTGAGATCGGCGAACGTCAGGCAGAGCACGAGATGGTCGCCGACGTCCAGGCTGGAGGTGTTGACGCGGACCGGAACCCTCTCGGCATTCGCGGTGATGATCTCGATCTCCGTCGTGCCTCCGAAGGGTCCGCTGATCGTCTGCAGGACATCGAGTCCGTCCTGCGCCAACAGCTCGGAGATCGGGCACCCGATCAGCTCGTTCAGGGGGCGTTTGGCCAGCTCGGCCAGTCTCAGGTTGGCGTACAGGATGATTCCCGCCTGCGACACCGTCGCGGCGCCGTCGCGCATGTTGTCGACGAACAGGCGGTAGGGCCGATCGGCGCTGGAGAGCGTGAACACCTGGGCGTCAGACGACGCGTCCTGGACGACGAGGGCGTCGACCTCGCCGCAGCGGATTGCCCGCAGCGTCTCCTCGGCTCGGCTCAGCCGGGTCTGCAGCTCAAGCTCGGAGACCGCGGGCGCTGCGCTGGGCGACGCGCTCGGCGGCGGATCGGTCTCAGGGCCGACCGCGTCCGCGCGTCCCCGGAGTGCTGACGGTCTGGCCATCGTCCACGCCCTCAGGTGTCGGTGACCGTCACGGCCGCCGCGTCGGTGATGTCGAGCGCGAGCAGGATGCGAACGTGGTCGGACATGTCGCCGACCAGGATGCACGTCGGGAGCGGGCGGTCCTTGATCAGCGTGGGGGTGGCCAGCACCTGATGGTCGGCGGCCAGGTTGGGCTCCTGGTTGAGGTCGACGACGCTCAGCTGATGACGTCCCTGCAGGTACTCATCGCAGATCCGTCGCACGTTGGCGATCGCCAGCCCCGAGGCGTCAGACGCGCCGCTGACGAACAGGGTGAGCGCATACGGCTCGGTCCCGAGCTCCGACAGCGCCCGTTCAAAGCGCTCCCGCACCGGGTCGGCGGGTATCTGGCTCATGCGGAGGGCCGCAGCTGCAGGCCGACGAGCACTCGGTCCTGGTCGGAGAGGTCGCCGATGATCTTGCGCATCGGTGACGGCAGCCGGCGCACGAGGGTGGGGATCGCGATGATCTCATCACCGGCTGCCAGCTGGGGTTCGGCGACCAGGTCGATGATCTCGATCTCATATTGGCCGGGCAGGTGCTCCTCGCACAGCCGGGTGAGGTTCGCGAACGCCTTGAGCGACTTGGGCGACTGGCCCGCGACGTACAGACGGAGGTTCCAGCGCTCGGGCGCCTCGACGGTGGCGGTGGCGTCTGGCTCGGGGTGCAATGAGGCGTTCATCCCGTCACCTCGGTCGCGTCCGGCGCCGGCTCGGGCTCGGGCTCGGACAACAGCGCATCGCTGCTGCGCAGTCGTCCCTGCTCCAGGCGCTGCTCCTCCTTCTCGTCACGGCCGCTCGTGCCGCGGCTGAGCAGCCGGTTGACGGCGTCGGTCTCGGTGGCGAACTCGCGCCACAGGCCGGCGACCTCCGCCTGCACGGCCTCGCGCCGCCGGTCGAGGTTGGCTCGCCGCTGCTGGAGATCCTCCTGGCGCTCCTCGACGTCGATGCGCTCCTTGGCTTCCTGGGCCGAACGGGCCGACCCGGTGAGGACCCCCTGGGGCCCGACATAGACGTCGGCCAGTTCGATCCCACGGTCGGTGAGCAGGAATTCCCGGACCTGGTTGGAGTGCGCCATCCCCCGGGACTTGAGCACCGAGACCACGCGGTTGTGCTCCCCGTTGCCATCCATGGTCCGCAGCAGCAGGCACGTGTCGATCAACGAGGCGATCATCTGCTCGCTGTGTTCCAGCTGACCATCGGAGGCCAGCGTGGTGAACAGCGCCGTCACGTCGTTGGCCTTGAGGAAGTCGACCTGGCGGATGAGCATGGCGCTCACGTCATGACCGCTGCCGACCAGGTCGGAGATCGGATCGACCACCACGACCGCGGGATTGAACTCGTCGACCAGCGCCTGCATGGTGACCAGGTGAGCCTCCAGTCCGAGCAGGCTGGGACGCACGCAGCGAAACCGCAGCAGGCCCAGCTGCACCCACCGTCCAAGGTCCATCCCGACCGATCCCATGTTGCGGATGATCTGGTCCTCGGATTCCTCGAAGGCGAAGTAGATGGCGCGCTCACCGCGGGCGCAGGCGGCGTCGCAGAACTGGGCGGCGAGGGTCGACTTGCCGGTGCCCGCCGTTCCGCTCACGAGCACCGAGCTGCCGCGGTAGGGCCCCTCCCCGCCGAGCATCGCGTCCAGACGATCGACGCCCGTGGACACGCGCTCGTTGGACACGGTGTGCTCCAGGCCCAGTGAGGTGATCGGCTGCACCGTGATGCCACGCTCGCCGATCAGGAACGGATATTGGTTGGTGCCGTGCAGTGAGCCGCGGTACTTCAGGACCCGCAGCCGCCGGATCGAGGTCTCCTCGGAGACGAAGTGATCTAGCACGATGACGCAGTCAGAGACGTATTCCTCGATCCCGTGACGCGTCAGGGCGCCGTCCCCGCGCTCGGCGGTGATGACCGCCGTGACCCCTCGGTCCTTGAGCCACAGGAACAGCCGCTGCAGCTCTGACCTCAGCCGTCCGCTATCGGTGAACGCGGCGAACAACGTCTCGATCGTGTCCACCACCACGCGGGTGGCGCCGACGCGATCGATCGCCGCGCCCAGCCGGATGAACAGCGCCTCCAGATCCCAGTCGCCGGCCTCGATCACCTCGGCCGCCGCGATGTTGACGTGATCGAGCACGAGGGTGCCGTCGGCCTCCAGCGCGGCCAGGTCGAACCCCAGTGACGCGACGTTGGCGACCAGGTCCTCGCGTGTCTCCTCAAAGGCCACGAACACCCCGGGTTGCCCGAACTCGGTGATGCCCCTGACCAGGAACTCCATCGCCAGCAGGGTCTTGCCCGATCCGGCGGGGCCGCAGACCAGCGTCGGGCGTCCGCGCGGCAGGCCGCCTTCGGTCACCTCATCCAGGCCCTTGATTCCCGTCGGCGCCTTGGCCAGCGTGGTCAGGTGGGGAGTTGTCCTATGAGCCCCCGCGGGTTGGGTGGTCGTCGCCATGGTGCTCCCTGTCGGTGTGGGCTGAGCCTCAACGGGAGCGCCGATCTGGTGCGACGCGCGAGTCAAAACACTGCGGATAGCCAATCCGTCCTCCGGGGCCGAGCCCTCCGTGCACGTCGCGCCACGGGGGGCGACGAGACTGCACGGGTCCAGCCCGGACCGGAGTCCGTAGGACCCTCATCGTCAGATGAGCATCCGCACTTGAGCAGTTTGGTTCGGCGTGCCGCGCGGCAGGCCTCAGGGCGCGCCGACGTGGGTGAGCATCTCGGCGCCCGCGCGGGCGCCGACGGCGACCGCCTCGCCGATCGTCGAGCCCTGCGCCAACCCGAAGGTGACGCCGGCCGCGAACGAGTCCCCGCAGCCGTAATCGTCGCGCGGCTCGCCGGGCAGCGGCGCGACCGTCCATCGCCCGCGGCTCTGCGGCCGGCCCTCGCCCTCACGCCAATGCCCGCCGTCGGCGCCCTCGGTGGCCACCAGCAGATCGGCGCACCGCGCCCACGCCTCCAGATCGCGCGTCTCGCCGGCGTCCGAGGCGCTGAACACCGCCGCCCTGACCCGCGGCATGACCCCGTCCGGACCCCGTGGGTTGCCGACCCGCGTGGTGACGACCAGCGCCGCGCTGCGCGCCGCCTCGCTCAGCAGCCCGGGATCGGCGGCGGTCGCGTAGACCCCGTCGGCTGCGTGCAGTGGGCCGAGGTCCAGCCCGTCGGCCAGTCGCGGCGCATACCGGTCCCCAACGGTGACGATCGTCCGCTCCCCCCGGGCGTCGAGCGTGGTGAACGCATAACGGGTGGGCCCCGATCGGCGCGCGGCGTGAACGGTGATCCCCCACTCGGCCAGCTCCCGCGTCGCGCGGTCGGCGAGCTCGTCGTCGCCCAGCGCGGTGTAGAGGTGGACCTCGGCGCCGTGGCGCGCGAGCACCGCGGCGGCGACCACCGCGCCGCCGCCGGCGTGGGCAAACAGCCGCGTCCCTTCCTCCAGGCCGCCGGGCTCGGGCTGGCGGGGCACCTCGATGAAGTCGACCCATTCGGTGTGACCGAGGACCGCCACGAGCGTCATGCGCGCAGAACCTATCGGGCTGCGGGCGCCGGCCGGACCCCGACCACGTCCGGCTCGACGGTCAGGCGGCAGCCTGGCGTGCCGACGGCACCTGGCGCACCGTCGGGGGCAGCAGCGGCAGCAGCCCGCGGCGGATGTACAGCGCGCCGCTGTGCACCAGCGCCTTGCGTGCGACCCCGGGCACCAGCGGCGAGAACCCGTACTGGCGGCGGATTGTGTCGGGCAGCAGTGCGATCGTGATGAAGTTGGCGGTCTCCAGCAGTGGTTTGGCCCGAGCGGGAATCGGTGGGTTGAGCACGATCTGCTTGGCCCGCCGCCGCGCCCAGTCCCCGACGTGCAGCGCGTCGCCGGCGAGCATCTCGGCGCCGTACTCGTCGAGCTCGCCGAGCGTGCTTGGCATCTGGGCCGGCGTGAGGCCGAACAGCTCGCCGATCACCCGGTAGTCCTCCCACAGCGCCATCCGCTGCAGCGTCGTCAGGTGGTCGACGTAGGTCGTGTACAGCAACGCCGCGGAGTCCACCAGCGTGTACAGGATCCACATCAGCAGCTCTGGATCGTCGGCGCGGTACGGCGTGCCCTTCGGGTAGATCCCGACCGCCTCGGGTAGTCGGCCGCGCACCCGGCGGTGCATCGCCCGTACCCGCGCGGTCATCCGGTTGGCGTCGGCCTTGCTGCCGAACGTGATCGCGTCGATCACCACCGCGGTGCGGGCCAGCCGCTCGTAGGGCTCCTGCAGTGAGTCTGAGTGGGCCAGCAGACCCGCCACCGCCAGCGGATGGGCGGCCTGCATGAGCAGCGCCCGCTGCCCCGACAGCGCCACCGCGCGCTCGCGCATCACGCGGCGGATCATCGACCGGTCGCTGAAATAGCTGTCGCGGGTGCCGGAGGAGATCGAGTGGACGCTGGCCATACGTTGTGTGCAGGTTACTTCAACGGAACGTGGGGCGAGCCGCGTGACGCGCTCACGCCGGCTGGGGCGCCCCGCCGGGCGTCGTCGCCAGCCAGTCCTGGGTGTCGTAGCGCACGAGCGGATCGAATGCGAGCACGATCGCGACCACTCCGACCAGGCACGCCAGCCCGCCCGAGACGACCGAGAAGCGCACGCCGGCGGCGCCGGCCACCGTGCCCGATTCGATGTCGCCCAGCCGCGGCCCGCCGGTGACCACCAGCCCGAACACCGACGACATCCGGCCGCGCATCCGGTCAGGGGTGACTGTCTGGTTGATCGTCGATCGACAGACCGCGCTGATCGAGTCCGCGCCGCCGGCGATCGCGAGCATCGCCGCGGCCAGCCAGATCGAGCCCATCAGGCCCGCGGCCGCGATCGCCATCCCCCAGGCCACCACCGCCCAGATGCAGATCACGCCGAGCCGTCGGGCGTGCTTGATCCAGCCGCTGAGCACCGCCGCGGCCGTCGCCCCGAGCGCGACCGCGACGTACAGCAGGCCGGTGCCGCCGGCGCCGGCGTGATAGACCGACACCGCCAGCACCGCGAACAGCGCCCGCGGCATCCCGAACGTCATCGCCACCAGATCGATCGCAAACGAGCCGATCAGCGCCCGGTTGCCGCGCACGTAGCGCAGGCCTTCGGCGATCGAGCGGGCCAGCGACTCGCCGGCACGCGTGATCGCCTGTGGTGGCTGTGGCGCGATCGGCAGCACGGTCAGCACCACGGCACAGCAGCTGGCCGCGTCGATCGTGTACGCGGCCTGGACCCCGAAGATCCCGATCAGCAGCCCGCCCAGCCCCGGGCCGACGACCGTCGAGAGACTCGACAGGCCGTAGTTGGCCGCGATCGCCGGGGCCAACAGCTCACGCTCGTGCACCAGGTTGGGGATGATCGCCGAGCGGGCCGCGTTCTGCAGCGCGTTGAACCCGGCCAACAGGCCGCCCAGCACGTACAGGGTTGCCAGTGCCGGGTGGCCGATGAACGCCGCCACCGCGAGTCCGCCGGCTCCCGAGACGACTCCGAGCTGGGTCCCCAGCAGCAGCCGGCGACGGTCTGAGCGGTCGGCGACCGCCCCGCCGACGAGCGACATCCCGACCAGCGGGCCCAGCTCCACCGCTCCGAGCAGCCCGACCAGGAACGCCGAGCGGGTGACGAGGTACAGCTGGTAGGGAAGCGCGACCAGCGTTGCCTGGGCGCCCAGATTGGAGATGAAGTTGCCCGCGACGACGAGACGCAGGTCGCGGCTGGCGCGAAATGGAGTCAGGTCAGGGAGCAGCCGCGGCCGGATCACGCGTCGAGGCTAGTGCCCGCGATCAGGCGTGATCGACGTAGAGGTCGACCTGGGGCTGGGCGCCCGGGACGTAGGCGTAGGCGTCGAAGTCGGTGACGCCCTCCTCGCGCAGCACGTCCTCGCACAGGGCCGCGTTGCCCGTGTACTGGCGACTGGGCCGGGTGACGACAACGTAGGCCGCGTCGGCGTAGAGCTCGGGCCGGCGCGCCTTGGCCATCGCCGTCTCGCCCCCGAGCAGGTTCTGCACCGCCGCGGTGGCGATCAGCGTCCGCGGCCACAGCGTGTTGGACGCGATCCCGGCCGGCCGCAGCTCCTCGGCCAGGCCCAGCGCGCACAGCGTCATCCCGTACTTGGCCATCGTGTAACCGATGTGGGGACCCAGCCACCGTGGCTCCAGGCTGATCGGCGGCGACAGGGTCAGGATGTGGGGGTTCTCGGCGCGCTCCAGGTGCTCCAGGCACGCGCGGCTGACTACGAAGGTGCCGCGGGCGTTGATCGCCTGCATCAGGTCGTAGCGCTTGATATCGAGCTCACGCGTGCCGGACAGGTTGATCGCCGAGGCGTTGTTGACGCAGACGTCGATGCCGCCGAACTCCCGCACGGTCGCCTGGACCGCCGCGGCGACGGCGTCGGCGTCGCGGATGTCGCCGGCGATCGGCAGCGCCCGCCCGCCGGCGGCCTCGATCTGCTCGGCGGCGGTGTAGATCGTGCCCTCGAGCCGGGGATGGGGCTCGGTCGTCTTGGCGATCAACGCGATCGCGGCGCCGTCGCGCGCGGCGCGCAGCGCGATCGCCAGTCCGATGCCCCGGCTGGCGCCGGTGATGAACAGCACCTTGCCGTTGAGGGGGCTCGAAGCGCCGGTCGACATGCGCGTCAGTATGCGGCTCGCGCCGCCCGCGTGCGGTGTCGCCACAGGTCAACCTCGAGATTGGGGCTGCCGATACGATTGGACTCCTGATGAACTCCGGGCCCGACACCGCGGGGGCCTCCGGCCCGATGAGCGACACCGAGCTTGCCCGCCTGCGGCGCAAAGTCGACAGCGGCGAGCCGTTGACGCTCGACACCGAGTCCGGGGCGCTGCTGGCCGAGATGCAGCGCGCGACGGCCGTCATCAAGCCGGCCGCCGACACCCTGAACGCCGCTGTCCGCGCCGCCCAGACGCGAGCCGGACGCGAGCTTGACTACGACGAGCTGACGTCGCTGTGGGAGTCAGACCCGGGTCTGCGCTCGGTCAAGGCGCTCTATGACCGCGAGCGCGCGCGCTGGCGCCGGGCCAACGGCATCCTGCGTGAGAGCAACCTGCTGCTGCGCGGCGAGGCGCTCCCCGACGAGCGCCGCGCCCCCCACCCGGTCGAGCCGGGGATCGCGCCTGAGCTTGATCGCCGCCGCCCCCCCAAGCGGCGGCGGCCCTGGCAGCGCGCGTCGGCGCCGCGTTAGCTCGCCGGCGGACTCCCCGCGGCGCTCGGCGCCGACGGGCGCAGATCGGATTGACAGGCCTTGGCTGCCTTCTCGAACGTCGCGTTCTTCTCGATGCTGCGCGGGAACACCGGACCGCTGCCCGAGGTGTTGGGCTTGGGCAGCGTGTAGCCGTGCTGCTTGACGCAGGCACTGAACTTCTGCAGGGTCGCGGCGTCGAAGTGACCGCCGGTGCGTCCCTGTCCGAAGCGACCGGTGCGGGCGCCCGCGGGCAGGTCCTTGGCGCAGGCCTGTGACGCGGCCTTGAACTTCGCGCTCTGCGCGGGATTGGTGCCACGACCACCGCCGCCCCCGCCGCCGAAGAAGCCGCCTCCGCCGCCGGCGGGGGGCCCGCCGGAGCCGCCGCTCGGGGTCGTGGCGCTGCCGCTCGAGCTCCCGCTCGAGCTGCCGTTCGTGCGGTGATGGAACGCGGGCAGCGTGACTCCGTGGGACTTCAGGCACGCTTGGTACTTGGCGAACTGCGCCGAGCCGCTACCGCCGGTGCCGCCGCTCGCCGCCGACGCACTGGAGCTCGAGGACGACGAGCCGGAGCTGCTGCCGCAGGCCGAGACCACGACCGCGCAGATCACGGTCAACAGCGCGACCGCCGCGAGTCGATGGATTCGGACGAGTGAGAGATGCATGGTTGCCTTCCTGGTGAGGATGTGTCTTGACGGCACCGATCAGCCCCCGAACAGCGAGCTGACCCCGCCACCGGAGCCCGACGATGCCGAGCCGCTCGATGAGGTCCCCGACGAGGTCCGTGAGCCGGTGCCGCCGGCGCCCGAGTCGGTGACCGTGGCCGCCGAGATCGTTCCCTGCTTGGTGGTCACGCCCGAGACGGTGATCGTGTCGCCGGGATGGACCGAGCCGCGACCGACCGACTCGCTCTTGGAGATCTTGGTGGCGGAGGACAGCGTCACCTTGACCGTGTCGCCGGAGGACTCGGTGAGCACGAACGACGTGCCGTTGACGCTGGCGACGGTTCCGAACGACGCGTTGGCCCCGGCCGCCCCGCCGGCGCCGGCTGCGCCGCGGGCGCCCGCAAACCCGCCGAACCCTCCGGCGCCACCGGTCGCGCCGCCCGCCGCTGCGGACCGGGCGGTCCGCCCCGTGCCCGACGCCGCGCCGCCGGCCGTCGCCGCCGCCAGCGTCCGCGGCGTGCTGCTGATCTGGCCCTTCTCGACGCGGACGCCGCCGTAGAACCCCGCCGCGCACGTCACCAGCGCGAACAGGCCGGCGCTGAGCGGCGTGAAGAGCTTGCGCCGTCGGCGGCGCGGGATCGACTCGTCGGTCTCACTGCCCTCCTCCGAGCGCGGGTCGGCAACGGCTTGGCTCACGGTTGGCCTCCTTGATGAGTAGACGCGTCGGGCGCGATCGGCCGGACGCTCGGGGCGCGGGGCGCTCATTCGAACCTGAGCGCCTCGATCGGGCGCAGCGAGGCCGCGCGGCCGGCGGGATAGGTCCCGAAGAACAGGCCGATGACCAGCGAGGCGCCGAAGGCCAGGAACACCGAGTAGGGAGCGATCACCGGCTGGACGCCGGCGATTTTGAACTGGCTGCCGACCACGCCCGCCACCACCCCGGCGATCCCGCCGAACAGCGACACCAGCACCGCCTCGACGAGGAACTGGATGAGGATGTCTGACCGCCGGGCCCCGACCGCCTTGCGGATCCCGATCTCCCGGGTGCGCTCGGTGACCGAGACGAGCATGATGTTCATCACGCCGATCCCGCCGACGAGCAGCGAGATCGCCGCCACCTCGCCCAGCAGGGTCGTGAACACGCCGCTGGTCGACTCCGAGGCCGACAGGATCGATCCCTGGTTGGTCACGTTGAAGCTCTGCGTGGTCGCGCCGTCGACCTCGGGCAGGAGCGTGTCGAGGATGTTGGTGACCTCGGTCTGGGCGGCGTCGAGCCGGTCGCGCGACTTGGCCTGGACGGTGATCGAGTTGATCGCGCCGTAGCCGGTGAGCGTGTCCTGCACGGCGGTCAGGGGCGCCGCCGCGAAGTCGTCCTCATTGGTGGAGCCGTTGGAGCCCAGGGACTTGGTCACCCCGATGACCTGGAAGTTCGTGCCGTTGACCCCGATCGTGTCCCCGACCGGATCGGCGCCGGCAAACAGCTCCGAGACGACCTCGGGCCCGACCACGATCACCCGGTCATGCGCGCTGTTCTGCGCGCTGGTGAACCAGTCGCCCTCGGCCAGCGAGTAGTCGTGGGCGGTGCGATAGCTCGGTGTGGTGCCGACGAACGTCGAGGGCGAGTAGGTGGTCCCGTTGTAGGTGAGGGTGACGTCGTCGGCATCGACCACCGGGGAGGCGCTGGCGACGTCGGGCGCCGTGAAGCGATTCTGGAGCGCGCTGGCGTCGGCCGCGGTGAGCGAGTCCACGCTTGAGCTCGTCGCGCCGCCGCCCCCGAAACCGCCCAGCGCGCCGCTGGTCGAGGTGACCAGCAGCACGTTGGACCCCAGCGCCTGGATGTTGGATTGGACCGCCGCCGACGAGCCGGTCCCGACCGCGATCAGGACGATCACCGAGCCCACCCCGATCATCAGCCCGAGGATCGTCAGGCCGGTGCGCAGCTTGTTGGCGCCGAGCCCGCCGAGCGCGACCCGGACGACCTCGGTCACGGCCCGCGCTCCGCGGTCGGTGCGCCGGGCGCGGGAGCGACGAATGCGGTCTGTGACTCGTCGGACACGATCTCCCCGTCGGTGATGTGGATCACCCGGTCGGCGTGGCGCGCGACATCGGGCTCGTGGGTGATGAGGACGATCGTCCGACCCTCCTGCGAGAGACCCTCGAAGATCCCCATGATCTCCGTGGTGGAGGCCGTGTCGAGGTTGCCGGTCGGCTCGTCGGCGAGGATCATCGCCGGGTTGCTCACCAGGGCGCGAGCGAGCGCGACCCGCTGTTGCTGGCCGCCGGAGAGCTCGGAGGGCAGATGGTCGATCCGCTGGGCGAGACCGACCTCGCGCAGCGCCGCCAGGGCCCGGCGCCGGCGGTCACGCCGATGCAGGCCCGCGTAGGCGAGCGGCAGCTCGACGTTGGCCAGCGCGGCCGTGCGGGGGATCAGGTTGAAGCTCTGAAAGACGAAGCCGATCTCGCGGTTGCGCACGTCGGCGAGCTCGTCGTCGTCGGCGAAGCGGACGTCTGCGCCGTTGAGTCGATAGACGCCGGTGGTCGGCGTATCGAGGCACCCGAGGATGTTCATCAACGTGCTCTTGCCGCTGCCCGACTGGCCGACGATCGCCACGTACTCCCCGCTGGCGATGGTGGCGGTCACGCCGCGCAGGGCGTGGACTGCGATCTCGCCGAGCTGGTAGGTCTTGGTGACCTCGCGCAGGTCGATCACCGGCGCCCGGCCGTCCATCACCCGCCTCCGCCACGACCGGCGAAGCCGCCGCCGCCGCCGAATCCGCCGGCGCGTCCGCCGAACCCGCCGGCCCCGGCGGCTCCGGTCGCCCCGAGCGTCCCGGAGCTGGAGGAGCCCGCGCTCGACGTGCTCGAGCCCAGCGACGGCAGGGTCTCGGTGACCTGCACCTGTTGGCCGGCGCTCAGGCCGCTGACGATCTGGACGCGGCTGGTGCCGCGCACGCCGACGATCACCGGCGTCGCGGTCGTCTTGCCGTTCTTCAGCACGTTGAGCGTCGCCGTCGTCCCGGTCCCGGAGACCGCGCTGGTGGGCAGCGTGACGCCCGACGCCTGGCCGGTGATCACCGCCGCCGACGCGCTCATCCCCGGCTTGACCTGGCTGTTGCGCTGATCGAGCGTGAGCGTCGCGTCGTAGCTCACGACGCTCGAGCTCGTCGTGCCCAGTGTCGAGATCGACGTCACGTGAGCGCCGAGCTCGACGCCGGTCAGCGCCTCCAGGGTGACCGTGGCCGGCTGGCCGACCTTGATCTTGGAGATGTCGGACTCGTCGAAGGCGACGGTCATCGTCATCGTGTGGGTGTTGACGATCTCGGCAAAGCCCGACGAGCTCGAGCTCGTGCTCGACGAGGTCGACGAGGCGCCGCCGAGGCTCCCGCTGGTCGTCGCGCCGGCCGTGCTCGACGTGCCCGTGCTCGATCCCCCCGAGGAGGCCGAGGTGGAGCTCGACGCCGACCCGGCCGAGATCGCATCGCCGGGTGCCACGTCCTCCAGCGAGACGATCGTGCCGGTGGCCGGCGCGTAGAGTCGGGTCTCAGCGAGCGCGTTCTCGGCGGTCCGCAGCGAGGCCCGGTCGCCGTCGACCGCCGCGCGGGCGGTCGCGATGTTGCCTGAGATGGTGGCCGCGCTGGTCGTCGCGGTCTGCCCGGAGCCACTCCCCGACGTCGCGCTGCTGCCGGACGCGGTTCCGCTGCTGCCGGTGGAGCTTGCGCGG